>NZ_JBHSBC010000053.1:173482-237128 GCF_042650425.1 Streptosporangium jomthongense
CCCGGCGGGGGCGGACGCCGTGGCCTTCGCCTTCGCCGAGGCCGAGGCCAGGGGCGCGGAGCTGCACGCGGTGCACGCCTGGAGCCGGCCCATCGTGGGCTGCGGGCCGTTCGCGCTCGCCGACGCCGAGGAGGCGGCCCAGCGGGAACGGCGCGCGCTGGCCGAGGCCCTGGCGGGCCAGGGCGAACGTCACCCGGACGTCAAGGTCGTCGAGTGGCTGGAGTACGGCCATCCGGTCGAGGCGCTGCGGGAGGCGTCACTGGAGGCCGACCTGCTGGTGGTCGGATCACGCGGACGCGGCGACCTGAAGGGGTTGCTGCTCGGCTCGGTGAGCCACTCGCTGCTGCACCACGCCGCCTGCCCGGTGGTCGTGACCCCCTTCCCGGGAAGGGCTCCCGGAAGGGACGGAGATCGCGAGTCCGCCCCACGTGCGGCTTCGCACAGGACGTGAGAACCCTCGCAGGGGGATATGCCATGGGTACACGAAGCACTCCCGCCCGCCGGGTGGCCCTCGTGGCCGCAGCCCTGGGCGCCGGGACCGTCCTGACGGCCTGCGCCCCCGGTGTCGTCCTCACCGCGGGGCCGCCTGCGGGCGCGCCCGCCCTCGTGTTCACCGATGTCCTTGAGGAGCACAACGCCCAGGACGTGTTCTTCGCCCAGCGGATGATCCAGCACCACCGGCAGACGCTGATCATGACCGAGATGGCCGCGGCACGCGCGGCGGACCCCGAGGTCAGGGCGACGGCCGAACGGATCGGACGGGCCCAGAAGGCCGAGATCGACCAGCTGACCGCCTGGCTGAAAGGCTGGGGGGACCAGGTCCCGCCCCCCGATCCGTGCATGAGCCCGGGCAACGGCGACGTGAGGTGCCGTGGAGACGAGGACGTCGGACCCGGAGCGGACCGGGGACCGTACGTGATGGACCCCTCCGACCTGGAGGCGCTGAGCAGGACGTCCGGGGCGGACTTCGACCGGATGTTCCTGAACCTGATGATCCGCCACCACAGCGATGAGATCGCCCTGGCCGGGATCGAGCAGCGGGACGGGTTGTCGCCGAAGGCCAAGGCCCTGGCCTCCTCGATCACCACGGCCAGAACCGCCGAGATCGTCCACATGCGGTCGATGCTCGTGCGGTTCTGAACGGGTTCTCCGGCTCCGCCACGCCGTTGTGGAGGAGCCGCCCGGGCGGTCTGGGGATGAGTCCGCCCGGGCTCGAAGGGCGCGCCCCCGCCGAGGGCGCACCCCCGATGCTCCGTGCCGGCCGGGGCCGGCACGGTCTCACGGTCCCGGAGGGCCGTCAGACGGGCAGCACCCGCAGGGCGGGGTAGTTGACCGAGTTCAGGTACAGCTTGTCGGTGCCGTGTTCCTTCTCCAGCTCCAGGACGAACCGGTAGCGGTAGAGCCCCGGCTTGGCGTCGCTCATCACCGCCCCGGCCCAGTAGTAGTAGACGGCGGTGTACTCGTCGCGCATCCGGTCGGGACCGCCGTAGACCTTCAGCTCGGTCATGATCCGGCGTTCGGCGACGTCGTCCTCGTCACCCTTCTCGACGTCGAGGAAGACCAAATTGTTGATCTTCGGCATCGGGGGCCAGGTGCCGTCGGGACGGCGGTGCATGTCGATCGGGCGGATGATCCAGTTGATCACCTGGCCCTGCTTGCAGATGGTCTCCAGGTGGTCACCACCCTGGCCGACGCCGCCGACGCTGTTGTCCATCATGTAGAGGCAGCCGTCCAGGGACTTCGTCGCGGCGGCCCTCTCCATGTCGACGAGGGTCACCACGTTCAGCTGGACGGAGTTGAGCTGGCCGCGGTCGGCGAAGTCCGTGGCCGCGTACGCCTGGGTCATCGGCCTTACCTTCCCTCTGGGGCGGGACCGGCCAGGACGGGCCTGGCGGTCGGAGTGAACGGCGTGCTGACGGTGCCGAGCAGGAAGGAGAGCCGGTAGGGGACCGGTTCGGTGATGTCCTGCTTGACCTCGGCGGTCCAGAACACGATGTCGGTTCCGGGGTACACCTTCCGCACGGGCTCGGCGATCCGCGGGTCGATCTCGATGTCGGTGAGGGACACGTAGGTCTCGCACTCAAGCGGGAGCACGTTCCACAACAGGGTGTCACCCTTGTGCACCAGGCTGCGCAGCCCGGGGGTGCCGAACCCGGTCGACCCGGCGGCCCTGTTGGTGTCGTAGAGGTAGAGGTTGTCGTCCAGGTTCTCCGACGCGAGCGCGGCCACGGGGTCGACCACCGCGGTGATCGTCACGGGCCGGGCGGGCCGGCGCTGGGACTGTCTGGTTCTCGGGGGCATGCGGCTCCTCCGTTTCGAAGACGTTCCGGCTCGGTCCGGGTCAGCCGGCGGCCGGGACGGGCGGCAGCGGAAGCACGCCCAGTCCGGCGCCGGTGAACCCGTTGCGCTTCGGATCGCTGATGATCTTCAGGCTTGACGTGCAGGTCAGGTCGACGGACTCCCAGACCAGCTCGTCGTTGCGCTCGACCAGCTCGTGCAGCTGGACGTGCACGGTGTACGAGTAGACGCCGGGCCTGCTCGTGTCCACGGTCGCGGCCCAGTACCAGCCGTCGTAGACCATGTCGGGCGAGCCGTACTGGGCCGGGTAGATGATCTTCTCGGTGACGGCCGGGCCGGTGATGTCGGTGATCACCGGGGCCGGGTAGTTGTAGGCGTCGGCGCCGCTGGTGGTCTTGCCGGTGACGTCCAGCAGCTTGGCCGCGGTGAGCCCGCGCCCGCTTTGCCGGCCTGCCCGCTTGCCGACCCGCTGCTGCAGCCGCTTGAGGTCGGCCTCGCTCACGCCGCCCTCGCCGCTGAGCGCGGCGAGCTCCTCCAGCGTGCGCCGGTCGTCGGCGCGCTCCTGCTCGGCCAGGTAGTTGCGCGGCACCGTCGGGGGGATCGCCCCCAGCGCCGCGGGCAGCCAGTTCAGCACCTGCTCGGTCGCCTGCGACCCGTCGAGGAAGTAGGTGCCGGGCACGATCGTTTCAAGCTGTTCGGTTCCCACTCCGGTGGAACCGATGAACTTCATGTTGTCGAACCAGTACGTGTTCCCGTCGAGCGAGCGCGTCTTCAGCGCGTTCTCGACATCGAAGAGCACGATGATCCCGTGTTGCTGGGCCATGAGACCGCCTTTCGCGGAACAGGGTTCACACGCGCAGCAGCGCGGGTGAGTCGACGTACAGCACGCTGTTGGGTCCTTCGTGGAGCTTGAGGGAGAGCCGGTACCGGTAGGGCACACCGGGCACCATGTCGTAGGGCACGACGCCCTCCCACACCAGCAGGTCGTGGTTGTCGTGCCCGTTGGAGGCCGTGGCGTCGACGCCCAGGGCGGGCACGACGGCGGACTCCACCGGGTACGGCTGCGCGGCCTGACCGGTCGTTTCGTCCGGGAGCGGGGCGACCGCGCCGGACAGGAACTCGATGGACTGGATCTCGACCGGGGTCTGCACGTCCACGTGGATGGGCGTCCAGTGGACGACCTGTCCCGGGACCACCGCCGTGACGAGGTCGGGAGTCCCCTGGTGCTGACTCCCGGCCGTACTGTCGTCGACCAGCGAGAGATTGCCGTTGTGCAGCGTCCGGTCGGACAACGCCCCGACGGCGTCGACCATCACGACGATGTTGACCTTTTCCTTCATCTGTCCTCCCGTGTCGGGTGTCATTCGGGCACCTGGACGGCCAGGCGCTCAGCCCCGGTCTCTGACCAGGGGCGTCTTGCCGACGGTGGTCCGTTCGATCTGCGGCGACGCGGGCGGTACGAACGCCAGGCGGAAGCCGTAGCCGGTCTGCTCGATGGCAGCCGCGTTGGCCTCCCGGTCGTTGAAGAGCGACAGGGAGGCGGGCAGCGCCTGGAGGAACAGCCGCCGCGTCCCGCTCGCGCCCAGCGCCCGCTCGACGGCCGCGGTCGTACCGTCGGGGTCGTCCACCGCCGCGAGCAGGGTGAGGGTCCGGTCCTCACGGTGGTTGTGGAACTGGAGCTCGTGCGCGATCAGGTCCAGGTCGACGCCGGTCGCCGAGCGCAGCCGCGTGCGCAGGGCCGCGTAGGCCAGCGTCGCCGAGTACTGGCTGTCGTTGAGGTGCAGCACGTCGGCGGTGCGTCCGGCGAACTCGAACCTCTCGGTGCGCAGCCCGGGGCCGTCCAGGGCGGGTCGGCGGATCATCCGGTCCCCGAGCTTGAGACGCAGCAGCGGCGCCTCGTCGGCGTGCAGCCGGGTGACGACCAGCTCGCCCTCCTCGCCCTCGGCGACGGCGCGGCCGTGCTCGTCCACGATCTCCACCAGGTGCAGCCCGGGTACGGCGGACAGCGCGGGCGAGGTGTGGTCGAGCTGGAGCCCGATGCACTCGGCCTGGGTCGCGGCGAAGTAGCTGAGGATCGACACGTTGGGGAAGAACGCCTGCAGCTCGTCACGCTTGCGCTGCGGCAGGGAGCCGCTGCCGTACATGGCGACCCGGAAGTCGGCCCTGGCCTGCGGGGACAGGCCCGCGCCCAGTTCGGGCAGGAGCGCGATGCCGGCGGTGATGCCCATCAGGGCCTTGTGGCCGGGGTAGGAGAACATGTGCTCCAGCACCGGCGCGCTGACCGGTCCCGCGCCGATGTAGTTGACCCCGGGGACGCTCGCCAGGACGCCGCCGACCATGGTCCCGCTGCTCCACATCTGGTAGTCGGCCAGGGTGGTGAACAGCCAGCGCGGCGCGGGACCGCGCAGGTAGCGGTTGAGCTGGTAGGCGCCCATGAACGCCCCGGAGATGCGGTAGGTGTCGCGCAGCTCCCGCAGGGAGTACACGATCTCCAGGGGCGTGCCGTCGCCGGTGCCGCCGCTGGCCACGACCTCGAACCCGCCCCGGTCGAGCGGCACGACCATCCCGGCCCGCGGGCCCATGAACATGTCCCGCTGCACGATCTTGTCCGACAGGGGGATCCGCTCCCACTCGGTCATGTCGGCGGGGACGTCGCGGATGCCGAAGTAGTGCAGCCGCTCGCGCCACAACGGGTTGAGCAGGCTGATGCCGACGAGCTGCTGCAGGCGGCGGAACACCAGCGCGTTCTGCAGGTCGAGTGGGGACTCGCAGTACGGGACGCCGGTGAGCCGCCCGCACTCGTCCAGCCTCTCCGCGAACGACGTCAGCCGGGTGACGTCGTCGACCGAGCGGGGCCGTAGCTCCTCCTCGGGGATCAGCTGTGCCGCCAGCCGCGCCGAGGCGGCGATGTCAAAATCCGTAATTGTCATGATTGACTCCCGTTCCGCTGGTCGTGCCGGGCCGTGGCGCTCGCGCGCAGCACCCGTTGCCCGATGTCCCTGATCTCGGCGATGAGCATGGCCAGGTGATCGGCGTCGATCAGGTGGTTCATCACCACCACCCGCAGCGCCGCCGTCCCCTGGATGTCGACCTTGGAGATGAAGAAGCGCCCGCCGCCCCGTATCCGGTTGCGGATCTCCAGCTGCAACCGGTGCGCGGCCGCCGGTTCCATCCCGTCCGGCAGATACCGGAAGCACAGGATGTTGGACTCCGGCTCGTGCGCCACGGCGAAGTCCGGCTCGGCGGCGATCATCCGGTGCGCCTGCCGGGTCACCTCGCACAGCCGGTCGATCTTCTGCTCGAACAGCGCCGGGCCGTAGACCGACCAGACCGTCCAGAGCGGCATGATCATCGGGCGCTTGGTGCACTCGAAGTTCTTGTCCGCGCTGTCGTAGGCGCTGTATATGTCCGGTTCCTCGTCGAAGACATAGCTGGCGCGCTGCTGGAACGCTCCGCGCGCCGCCGTACGGTCCCGGTAGAACAGCAGTGTGCACGGCGCCGGCATGAACAGCATCTTGTGGGCGTCCCAGGTCAGGGAGTCGGCCAGTTCGATGCCGCGCAGCTTGTCCCGGTGCTGTTCCGACAGCAGCAGGCTCGCCCCGTGCGCCCCGTCCACGTGGAGCCAGAGCCCGTGGCGGCGCGCCAGGGCGGCGAGGTCCTCCAGCGGGTCGAAGGCGCCGAGCGACGTGGTTCCGGCCGAGGCCACCAGGCAGAACGGCCGCAGGCCGCGTCGTTTCGCCTCGTCCAGCACCGACCCCGCCAGGTCGGGGCGGATTCGTCCCGCCTGGTCGACCGGCAGCCGGATGATCTGTCCTTCACCGATGCCCAGCACCCCGGCCGCCCGGGTCACGCTGTAGTGGGCCTCCTCGCTGATCGCGATGGCCGGCAGGCCCGGCGCGCCACCGGCGCCGCGCGTCCAGATCTGCGGGAAGGCGTGGTTGCGGGCGGCCAGCAGCGCGGTCAGGTTGGCCAGGGAGCCCCCCGACGTCGTCACCATGGCGAACCGGTCGCGGTCCCAGCCGATGAACCGGTTGAGCTCCTCGGCCATGAGCCGCTCGGCGACGTTGGGGAGCTGCCCGGCCTCGTAGAAGGAGGAGGGCTGGTTGACCACCGAGCCGACCAGGTCGATGAGACCGGCCAGCGGCACCACGCCGGAGAACTGCCGCCCCATGTAGCCGGGGGAGTGGACCGGGATCCCGGTCTCGGTGTACAGGTCGACGATCTGCTTCACCCGGTCGGCGTCGAAGTCGGCGACGCGCTGCCGTTCGGGGGTCATCAGTCCCCGTGCGGCCTTGAGCAGCACCTCCGGGTCGATGAGGTCGAGTCCTCGGACCGACCGGTCGCCCAGATAGGCCGTCAGGCGGTCGACGATGTCCAGAGCGCCTTCGTGGAAACGTCCCGGGTCGAAGGCCGCGGTGAGGCCCGATGCGGAGTGCCAGAGGTCCTCACCGGTCGTCGGCTCGGGAAAGGAACTCTGGACATCGGAAAGTGAACTCGTCACGAATGATGCTCCAAATGATCCGGCGTCGAGAACTCTTACATCTCGATAGGAATTCGAAAATGGCGGCTCGAACTCTTCTTCGGACGCGTGGGATTCTCGCGGAAAATGCGTTTTCTACGGTGGTGCATCGAGCAGCAAAGGAACTCCGGTGCCCGAGGGCGCGCGGAGTCATTCATGTCTTCGCAGGTCCGTCCCGGGGGGTAGAACGGTCCAACGCGGAGGGAGAACCCCGATCGACGGCATGGGAGAACCCGAAAAACTTTCGCTTTCCCCTGTTTCACCCGTTCGATCGGTGCTGGTCGGTCCGGCGGTTCCGCCGGTTCTCAGGACCTGGTGAGGTCCTGTAGCCGGCGCAAAAGCAATCCGTCCCGAATTCCGTCCGCCGCACACGTTGGCACGCCCTTCATGCAGCAGACCTAATCATTAATGGCGGGAGTGATGCAAGTCGAGCGATAGGCGCGGATGGTGCGGTTACACATTGTGACCGAGGCGGGATAATGTTCTGTAAGTTATTACCGTTCGGTAAATGTGAGTTTTTCTCGCGAACCTTGATCAAGCTCGGGTTTTGAAATCCACACCCTTGGCGGCCCGCTCTTTCAACGGGACGTTTCTCCTGTATGCGGCAGCTTTCCCGAAACACGCTAGAAGCCCTAGGTGGGCTACATGTCAGCCTTCTTCGGCGTGTCGGTCATAAAAGTGGACACCTCTTATGTTTCTGGGTGGTGTCATGTCAACGGCATCCTGCGCGTGCCACCTTGGGCTGGACGGTGCCGTTTCACCGGACGCGGCGAGCCGTGATCGCCGATCTCGCGCGCTCTGCCGCCGGGCACGGGGAGCCTCTGGAACGCGAGCCGGCCCAGGTGCCCGGCGTACCCTACGAGGACGTCACGCCGGCGGCGTCCGTCGCGCAGGCCTTCACCGCTGCCGGGGATTTCAGGCCCGCTCTCCCCGTTCCGCGCGGGGAGGTCCCGTGCCGGGACCGGCGATGAGCCCGCGTCAGGCCTCCGGCCGGTCCACGGCTCCGGACATGGGACGGCCCAGCAGGCCCGTGGCGACGGCCGCGACGTGCGGGGCCAGGTCGGCGGTCCGCGCCCTGGCCAGGGCGGGGGTGGCCACGACCGAGCGCAGGATGCCGATGCCGACCAGCCAGGCGCTGAGCAGTTCGGCCCGCAACTCGGCGTCGTCACCCTCGGCCAGGTCCCGCAGGGCGTTGACGTAGGTGTGGCAGACCTCCTCGCGGAGGTGCCGCCGGGTGTCCTCGTGGGCGGAGGAACGCAGCAGGGCGACGAGGGGGTGCTCGCCGCCGTACTCCGTCCAGTCCTGGTCGACGACCGTGCGCACCATGCGGGCGACCAGTTCCTCGTTCGGCCCGTCGAGCAGGTCGGGGGCCAGGTCGGCGGCGGTGGCCTCCTCGAAGAGCCGCTTCTTCGAGCCGAAGTAGCGGAAGATCAGGGTGGCGTCGACGTCGGAGTCTCCGGCGATGTCACGGACGCTGGTGGCGTCGTAGCCGTCGCGGGCGAAACGCAGTCTGGCGGCCTCCAGCAGACGTGCCCGGGTGGCCTCCCTGTCTCTCTTCCGCAACGCGGGCCCCTCCCTGTGTCATCGACCGTTGACATTCTACGTGGGGCCCGTGCTACGTTCCCTCAAGTCAGCGTTCGATGACTTAAAGGGGGAAATATGCGAACATATGTGGTTGCGGGGGGAACGAGCGGGATGGGGAGAGGACTGGCCTTACACTTCCTGCGCCGGGGCGACCGGGTGACGGCCGTGGGCAGCGATCCGGCCAGGGGGCGGCGTTTCCTCGAAGAGGCCGCTGGGCTGGGCGCGGGAGAACGGGCGACCTTCCTGCGGGCCGACCTGACCTCGGTCGCGGAGAACGCCCGGGTGATCAAGGAGGTCGGGGAGCGGTACGACGCACTGGACGGTCTGGTGTCCACCGCGATCCGTCACTTCCCCCGGAGGACCGAGACCGCCGACGGCTACGAGTCCACCTTCGCCCTCTACTACGTCAGCCGCTTCCTGCTCGCCTACGGCCTGACCGGCCTGCTCGAACGCGGCGAGAACCCGATGATCGTGAACGTCTGCGGGGTCGGTATCACCAAGGGACGGGTCCACTGGGACGACCTGTCGCTCCGGCGTGGCTACGGCGGAATCAGGGCCCTGCTGCAGGGCGGGCGGGCCACGGACCTCCTGGGTGCCGCCTACGCCGCCAACCACCCGGACGGCCGCGTCCGCTATCTGCTGCACCATCCGGGCTTCACCGACAGCGGCACTGACAGCCTCGGGCAGCCGGCCAGGGCGGCCGTCAAACTGCTGGCCAGGATCGCCGCCCAGCCGGTCGAGAAGGCCATCGCGCCGATCATCGAGCTGATGGACGACCCGCCGGGCGGAGGTGGGCTGCTGGCCTACGACCGCCGCCGCCCGCTCGATCCCGCGCTACCTTCGCTCGACCCGGACGCCGCCCGCCGCCTGTACGACCTGACCGCTCACCTGCTGAACCTCTAGCCGTACGGCCAGAGCACCGGGAAACAGGAGCGGCCTCATGACCGGCGGCGACGCCGTGTCGACCTGCCTGCTGAAGCGGTCGCGGCACCGTCGGGAGGGGCCGGTGCCCGGAGGGGCGGCGGCTGATGAACCGCCGGCCCGGATGTACGAGGCGTGGTTCCGCGCCAGACGTTGAACCACGTGGTTCACTGATGGTATGGTGAACCACATGGTTCAGCGAGAGGCTCTCGACCAGGTGTTCGCGGCGCTCTCCGACGGGACGCGCCGCGACATCCTCGTCCGGCTCGGCGAGGGACCCGCCACGGTCTCCGAACTGGCCGAACGCGCGGGGATCACGGTCACCGGGCTGGCCAAACACGTCAAGGTCCTCGAAGAGGCGGGCCTGGTCGCCACCGAGAAGGTCGGCAGAGTACGGCAGTGCCGCCTCGGGCCGGAGCGCCTCACCGACGTGACGGCCTGGATCGGCCGCTACCAGCGGCTCTGGGAACGCCGCATGGACGGCCTGGACATCTATTTCACCCTGAGGAAAGGCACCGAGCGATGAACGACGCCTCCCAGCTCCGGATCACCCGGGTGCTCCCCGCCACCCCCGAGGAGGTCTTCGACGCCTACACCGACGCGGACAAGCAGAAGATCTGGTTCTCCATCCTCGACGAGCGCCCCGGTGTCGTCGAGATCGAGGTGGACCTGCGCGTCGGCGGCGTGCAGACCGCCGCGTGGGGGCCGGACGAGGACAACCTGTTCCGCGAACGGCAGACCTTCCTGGTGGTCGAGCGTCCGAACCGGCTGGTGTCGGAGGTGACCGGCAGCTCGCCCGACGGCGCGACCCTGACGACGCACGTCGAGGTCACCTTCGCCGAGCAGCCGGACGGCCAGACCCTGATGACCGTCGTCCAGTCCGGCTTCCCGACCGAGGAGACCCGTGACTTCTTCGCCAAGGAGGCGTGGGCGGGCGCGCTCGACCGGATCGAGACGTTCCTGCGGCGCGCGCCCCAGGACGCCCGGTGAGTCACGGGGAACGAGGAGCGAGTGTTCTGCGCAGGCCGTACACGACGGCCCCCGCGGCCAGCACCGCGCAACCGGCGACGACCACCGCGTCGGCCGGTCCCAGGCGCCGCGCCAGCCGTTGCTGTCCGGTGCGAGCCATGGGCGACCTCCAGCGGGATCGGATGTACGGGGGCCTCGCGCTCCGACCGTAGTGGCCGCCGTCCGCCGATCCCAGCCGGGACGTTCTCTCAGCGGGGTGTCACCCGGGCGTGTTCGTGCACCGCAGGTTGAAGGACGCCCAGTTGGAATAGGAGTGGGTGGGGGAGAGGATCTCGATCGCCTCCGAGTGGGTCCCCGGCGCGCCGATCAGCCAGGTCGTGCTGACCGACCTGGTCGTCTGGCCGAGGCCGAAGTGCACCTCCTGTATCGGAGCGGAGGCGTTGTCGCTGCGGATCCAGCGGTAACGGACCGTTTCCGGGGTGAGCAGCACCGAGATCTGGCCGGTGAAGGTGAAGGTGTGCCCGCGTGAGCAGTCACCGCTCCAGCTTGTGGGGCTGACCCACACGTTGGCGGTGGGGTAGGCCAGGGCGCCGGAGGCCCCGGCCGGGGGCGGGCCGGTGACGGCTCCCGCCGGTGTCGCCGGAATCGCTGCCGCCACGCTCAACGCGGCGATCGCCGCCATTCGCGTCCAGTGCATCGTTGTTCCTCTCGTGAGGCCGGTGCGCTCAGTGAACAACGGCTCACAGAACCGGTCCATGACCGTCGGCGCCGAGGACGTTCACACCGCGACCGACGCTCCGCCCCGTCGGCCCCGTCAAGGACGGAAGTCGTCGGCGTGCTCCCGGGCCCACTCGGCGAACGTCTGGGCGGGCCTCCCGGTGAGTCTCTCGACGATGATCGAGGTCTCCGGGACGGCCCTGGTGCCCGCCTCCCAGGCACGCATGATCGCCTCGACCCCCATCCGGGGGATCTTCTCGCTCAGATCGGCCCGCGCCTCCTCGGGCGTCACCACCTCGACCGGGATCTCCCTGCCGATGGCCGCGCCGATGTGCCCGACCTGTTCGCGCAGGGTGAGCGCCTGCGGGCCGTACAGCGTGTAGGCCTGCCGCCCGTGCCCCTGCTCGGTCAGCGCCCGTACCGCGACCGCCGCCATGTCCCGTTCGCCGACCGGGGCGATCATCGAGTCCGGGTACGGCAGCCGCACGGCCTCGCCCTTCTTGATCGGCTCCGTCCACCACCAGCGGGTGTTGGTCGCGAACATCCCCGGGCGGACGAAGGTCCACGAGATCCCGGACTCCTCAAGGGCCGACTCCACGGCCCGGTGCTCGCGAGCTATCGGGTTGTGGGCGGAACCGGGTTGCACGACCGCGGCGGAGGAGAGCAGCACCACGTGCCGCACCCCGGCCGAACGCGCGGCCGTCACGAACCCGTCGACGCCCTCTGACCTGGCGTAGAGGAAGACCTGCGAGGCGCCCTCCAGCGCGGCGGGCAGGGTGTGCGGCGCGTCCAGATCCGCCGCCACGTGGGAGTCGTCCGGGGTTCTGCTCGTCAGCCGGACCGGCACGTCCAACGCGGCCAGACCCGCGGCGACGTGGCGGCCGACACTTCCCCTGGCGCCGAAGACAACGGTGACCATCGTGTGGGTTCTCCTATTCGTCTTCCTCGGTCTGCTCATCGGTGAGCAGCCTGACGAGCTGGGTGCGAAGGATCCGCCGGGTCTCCGGCGACAGCGGGTCGCCACCGAGGACGTCCTCGACGAGCTGCGGCATCGTGACGGGCGCGAGCGTGATCGCGTAGGCGGCCAGGAGCGCGAACGCCGGGTCGGTCCCGGCGCGGACCTCACCGTTCTCCTGCCGTCTTCTGGCCTCGGCCACCGCCGCGACCGTCTTCTCCCGCTGCTGTTCCGCCCGCAGCCGTTCCTCCTCGGCGTCGGCGAACGGGCAGTCGCCCAGCGCCTGCCAGGCCACGAACCTGGCCCAGTCGGGCCGGTCGAACGTCGCGTCGAGGTAGGCGCGGATCCGTCCGGCGAACGAGGCCCCCGGCGGGACGATCGTCGCCTGGATCTTCTCCCTCCGGCGCCGGAGCTCGTCGAGCAGCCCCTGCTTGCCGCCGAAGTGGTAGGAGATGAGTTGCTGGTTGACCCCGGCCCGCGCGGCGATGCACGCCGTACGGGCTCCGGCGTAGCCCTTGGCGCCGAACTCGGCGACGGCCGCGGCGAGGAGGCGTTCTCGTGTCTCCTCCGCCGTCCGCGCGCGCCCGTCCGGAGAGGGCTTCCTCGACGAGGCCATGTGGATCACGATAGTCAACCGTTTGTTTGAACGAGGACTTCTCCGGGGCCGCCGTGCGGCGGCGGGGCGGCGGATGCGATGCTCCTCGAAGAGAGTGCCCGGCGCCGGTCCTCACGTGGCGAAACCACCCCCGGGGTGTGTCAGGGGCCGTGCTCCGTCCGGGCCGTCGTCACTCGCTCCTCACAGGAGGTCTCTTGACCACCATTCCCGCCGGGGACTTCGACTACGAGCGTCACGGCCACGGCTACGCCGGGCAGCGCCGTACGGACCCCCGTATCGCCGCCCACGTCCACGCCGCGCTCGGGCAGGCCAGGACCGTCGTCAACGTCGGCGCGGGCGCCGGCTCCTACGAGCCGCCGGACCGGCACGTCGTGGCGGTCGAGCCGTCGGCCATGATGCGCGCCCAGCGGCCCCGTCACCTGGCCCCCGCGGTGAACGCCGCGGCCGAGCGGCTGCCCTTCGACGACGGCGCCTTCGACGCGGCCATGGCCACCGTCACCGTCCACCAGTGGAGCGACCTCGGGCAGGGCCTGCGCGAGCTGCGCCGGGTCAGCCGGGGCCCGGTCGTCGTCCTGACCTTCGACCGCGACCTTCTCGGCCTGTACTGGCTCGCCGAGTACGCCCCCGAGATCATCGCCGTGGAGCACCGGCGTTACCCGCCGATCGACCTGATCGCCTCCCACATCGGGAGCCGTGCCGAGGTGCTGCCGGTCGCGATCCCGTTCGACTGCGTCGACGGTTTCGCCGAGGCCTACTACGCCCGCCCCGAACGCTTCCTCGACGCCGAGGTCCGGGCTTCGCAGTCGGCGTGGGGCTTCGTCGACGACGCCGTTCAGGCCCGTACCGTCGATCGGCTGCGGCGCGACCTCGAAAGCGGCGCCTGGGACGAGCGCTTCGGCCACCTGCGTGAGCAGCCCGAGTTCCTCGGCTCCCTCAAGCTCGTCGTCGGGCGTCCATGACCTCGTGGAACGGGATTCGTTCCCCGGAACCTCCGCCTTCGCCGGCGACGGCTTCTGGGCACGGCGGGCCGTTCAGGCCTGGGACTCGGCCTTCCACGCGGGCCAGCGCTGCTCGACCGGGCGGGGAAGATCCGCGGCGTACCACGTGCGCAGCGGCACCCGCACCGGTTTCGACGGCTCAGCCGGCACCGGCGCGTCGGTCAGCCGTGCCAGGGCCTCGTGGTCGGAGGCTTCGGTCGCCAGCCGCTCGTTGCCGACCATCGGAGCTGACCACCAGTTGATCGGCACGCTGGTGCGGACCCGCTGCGCGTGGTCGCGGCTGGGCAGCACCGCGTGGACGGCGTCGCCCCGGGCGACCACGAACCGGTTGCGGCGTGGCGCGATGGTCCACGCGCGTTCGAGGCGGCGCGGGACGAGGGCCGTGCCCTCCTGGTCGCAGACCTGAGAGGAGAAGATGGTCGCACCGCCCGCGTCGCCGAGGTAGAAGACGCTGGCTGCCGTCGGCGGCCGGACGACGCCGTCGCGCATGAACAGCGCCTCGTCCTTGTCCACGTGCCAGGGCTGGAAGTGGTAGGCGGGGGCTCGGCGGACCCACCACTCGACCCCGGCGCCGGGCCGGTCGAGCTGCGGGAGCCCGACCAGTGCCTTCAGGTGGCGCAGGACGGCCGCGATGAGCGGTGGTCCGGGCGCGTCGAGGCCGGTCCAGAAGGACAGCGTGCGGTTGGGCAACGCGGCGGCCGCGGCGCTGAGCGCTTCGAGCAGTGCCGGGGGCAGCACGTCGTCGAAGACCCGCGGCGCGAACGGATCGACATCCATCAGGCACCTCCCCGGGAGCAGCGTTCGGCCAGCGCGGTGCGTACGACGCCGAACCGTTCCAGTGTCATGAGCGCGTCGGCCAGCTGGGGGAAGGGGACGGACAGTCTCCGTGCCAGGTCGCCCGCGGTGAGCGGCGGCCGCACGGCGAGGTGCTCGGCGAACGCGGCCGACCATGACACGCCCCGGATCCGGCCGGCGACGGCCCCGGCGCGGACGATCTCGACGCCGTCGGTTTCGGCCCTCAGCACGACGTTCTCGGACAGGACCGGCTCATCCTGCGGCACCCAGTCGTGATAGGGCGACGCGACCTCTTCGATCCGGTCCAATGCCCAGAGATCCGGCACGCCGGCGTGAGTGACCATGCAACGACCCCTCAGAAGACATGTCAACGTCCGGGCGCTTGATTGCCGCCGCCGAAATCCGACCATAACAGCGGCCGTCCATTCCCGCCACCCGCACCATTGATTATGTTGTCTGCGCCTGTTAACTTTTGTCAGAATCGTCGTCGACCCTCGAAAGAGGTACGCATGGCTGAGAACCTGGCTTCCGAGTCTGAGCTCCCCGCCGCAGGCGAGGAGCACGTCCAGTTCACTGTCGAAATGATGGAACTCGACAGCAACCCGATCATTCTGCAGCCGAAGTCCTACTGACGTCGCGCATGGCGAATTCGTATCCGGCTGCCTCTGGATCACATTCTGTGGCGTCCGAAAGCAGCGATTTCGCCTATGGTCTCGCCCCTTGGGTGGTCACCGCCGCCCAGGGGGCGAGTGCATTCCTACTGGGACCGAAACTTTCATTGGTCCGCCTTGCGACCGATATGATCGACGCGTCCACAATTGCGCAGGACATGGGTGTGGACAATGCGGTGGAAGCTGGTTTCATCGAGCCTCTCGCGCTTTCCGGTGATTTGGAAACGGGCGATTTCGGCCCGGACGTTTCCGGGCCCGGCGCACCGGTGACGGGAGTGCTCGTGCGCGGCGCCGGCGTGCCGGCCCGCGCGTGCGCGGAGCTGGCCCGCCGTCTGACCGCCGCCGGTCAGGCCCGGTGGGTCATCGGGCGTCCGTCGCTCCCCGAGACGCTCGTCCTGATCGTCACGCATCGCCAGGCCGACCACGACGCACTGGCCCGCACGCTGCGCGCGGGCCGGCTCCTGCGCGTGGGCGAGTCCTTCGAGGGCCTGTACGTGACCGGCCCCGAGCCGCTGTCCGGGCCGCTGCCCGGGCCGGGGCCGGACCGGCGCTGGGCCTTCGAGCACCGGCTCGCCGAACTCGGCCTGCACGACCGGCCCTCCACGACGCTGTGGCGGTTGCGCGCCGACCCGGACGGCCTGGTCCGCGCCGTGCTGGCCGCGACCCGCCACACCGCGGACGACGCCGTCCTCGCCGACTCCGGGAGGCGGGTCTCCTTCGCCACCCCCGCCGCCCTGCGCCGTACCGCGTTCCGCGACGTGCCGGACACACAGGCGTGGACGTTCGGGATGGTGCGCGGGCTGAAGACCGGGCCAGGAGCGGTCGCGGGCAGCCGCATCGCCACCTGCCGGACCCCCGCCTCCGGTCAGGACCACCTGGAGGGAAACAGCGGCAAGGGAACCGATCCGCAGGCCGCGGTGACCGGCGCGGTAGGGGAGGCCGTCGAACGCTACACGGCCTACGAGGCCAACTGGAGCCTGCCACCGGCGGCCAAGACGTCACGCAGGGTCGACCTGGCGCAGTTCCATCCGTACGGCGACGTCTGGGACCGCGGCCCGGCGCCCACGGCCGACTACGTCGACGGCACGGATCTGACCGACCACACCACCGTCGCGGTGCCCAAGGCCCTGGTCACGTTCCCCTACGTCGGTGCCGACCGGCCCACCTACGGCGGCACGACCGGTCTCGCGGCGGCACCGGACGTCGCGGACGCGACCCTGCGCGGCCTGCGCGAGGTGCTTGAGCGCGACAGCCTCTACCACCACTTCACCGGGCTGCGGCCCGCGTACCGGCTGGACACCGCGGCCTCCCTGCGCCGCCTCCGCCTGACCGGCGCCTTCCGCGGCGACCTCTGGGTCCTGCACTGGCCGAACCGGGAATACCTCATGCCCGACGTGCACGCCTTCCACCACGATCCGCACGCCGGGCTGCTCGTGCGCTCCAGCGGATCCGGCCTGACGTTCGACGAGGCCGTCGACTCGGCGATGCTGGAGCTCTGCCAGGTGTACCACGAGGGCGTGCGCGCGCATCGCGCGGGCGCCGCGACGAGCACCGTGCACGCGCGGTGGCGGCGCCCGTCCGTCATCGACGAGTGCCGCCGGTACCTGGACTCCCAGCGTCCGCACGCCGTACCCGAGATGCCGTACCACGACGCGCCCGGACAGCTGGAGCACCTGGTGCGCGGGCTCGCCGCCGCGGACCGCGGACCGATCGTCGTCCGGCTGCCGCTGCGCGGCCCCGACTGGACCGTGGTGCGGGTGCTGGTACCGGGGGCGGCGACCGTGCCGTACGCCTCGGCCAGCCGCGGCGGGGCCCGGTTACCCACCGACGCGCCGTGGCGGCACGGCATACCGACCTGACCGGCCGACGACGACAAGGAGCCGAAGTGAGCACCATCGACGCGTTCCGTGAACTCCAGGACGCTCTGACCGCCGTCGAGGAACAGACGGAAACGGCCGACGACGACCGTTCTGCGCACGCGCTGGCCGCCGCCCTCGCGGGCTCGACGGCACTCGCCCGGGTGGACCCGGGTCTGCTCCTCGCGGAACTGCTGGCGGACCCGCGAGGCTGGCTGGACCAGTCATGGGAGAACTACTTCGGCAACGCCTGTATCACCGTGGTCAGGACCGAGACGATCCGGGTCGACGTACTGTACTGGCTGCAGAACTCCTCCACCCTGCACAAGCACGTGTCGTCCGGCGCGTTCCTGGCGCTCAGCGGCCGCCGTGTCCACCTTGAGTACGACTTCTCCGCACTCGACGCGCTCGGTGACGGCGTCACGTCCGCGACACTGTCGGCGACCAGCCGCACCATGATGCGCGCCGCGTCGGTCTCGCCGATCCTGCCGACCCTCGTCCACGAGCTCTACTGGATCGAGAAGCCGTCGGTGACGGTGGCGGTGCGACGCGCGCCCGCCCAACCCGAGGCGGGTGGCCCCGCGCATCGGCCGCACGAGTTCGTCGGTCCCGGCATCGGATACCTGCCCGCCGCCTTCCACCGCACGTCCAACGTCCAGCGATGGATCGACGGGCTCGGCATGCTGCGCCGCGCGAACCGGCGGCTGTACCTGCGAACGCTGGAACAGGCGATGACCGTGGTGGACCCGATCCATCTCATCCACGTGCTCGACGAGCTGAGCGACAACCCGCCCGACGAGGTGTCGGCGCTGCTGGAACGGGCCGCCGCGGCCCGCGCCGACGACGACCTCGCCAGACTCGCCCCGACGGTGCCCGAGTTCCGCCGCCGGAAGATCTTCTCCCGTGTGTTCGCCCCCGGTGTCGACGCGCAGCTGCTGGCCGGCCTGCTGTGGGCGGGCGCAGAGGGCGGAGAACTGGCCGCCTTCCTCAAGGACGAGGGCGTCACCGATCCCGACCGGTTCGTCCGCGACCACGGCGAGTCGCTCAGCGCCCGGGACCCCCGCGTCGCCCCCTACGTCGAGCACGCCCGGCGGTCGCTGTGATGAGCGGGCGACCGGACATCACCACGTTGTGGGAGAGCGGGCCCGGCGTGATCGACCCGCCCTGGGACACCGGCGCCTTCACCGAGGAGCGGCTGTTCACGCTCGCGTGCACCGCCGCCGCCACCCGTACGACGCTGCCCGACCCGCAGGACGTACGGCTCTTCACCGACGACAACATCGTCAACCCCACCCAGCTCGACCCGTACCTGCCCGGCCGCGGGCTGGACAGCGGCTTCGCCGGATACGCCGACCGTCTCCGCGGTCGGGTGCGGTCCTTCGCGTTGACCGTCAACTCGCTCCAGCAGTTCGACTGGGACTTCTGGCGCGTCCTGCGCCGCCAGGCCGACGCCGTCATCGCCGCGACCGGTTCGGAGGTGGCCGGTGGGGTCGACTGCCACCTCATCGCCTCCGCGTACGGCACCGCGCCGACACTGATCCACAAGGACACCGCAGGCGTCTTCACCCACGTCATCAGCGGCACCAAGCGCTACTACACATGGCCCTTCGAGGTGTTCGGCCACGTCGCGGGTGCCGAGGCGACCCAGCGTCAGGTGAACCTGCCCGCGTCGGTGCGCGTCGAGGACCATCGCGACACGGCCACCGTGGTCGAGGGCGGCGCGGGCACCGTCATGTACTGGCCGTCAGACCGCTGGCACTGCGCGACCTCCGACGGGGAGGCGACGGTGTCCCTGCACATGGCGTACTACCAGTGGGACGACCGGCTCGCCACGGTGCTGCGGCGGCTGCGCAAGCAGGCCGAGGCAGACCTGGGCGTCGCCCGGTTCCTGGGCGGCACACCGGGGGAGGAGGGCACCGACCGGGCCGACGCCGTCGAGGCGGCCGTGCGCAAGGCCCTGACCCGCGTCCTCGAAGGCACCGGCCTGGACCTGCAGACGCGCCTCAGCCGGTTGCGGCGCAGGACCGCGTCGAACTTCGAGGTGGTGCCGCCGCCGCGGCCGTGCCCCGGCCTCGCGGCCGCCGACCTGCTCACTGTCCCGGACGTGTCGGCCGTGGCGACGCTGGTCGTCGACGACACGACCTATCTGGCGGCCAACGGGCACGTCATGCGTGTGCGCGGCGGCGGATGGCTCAACGGATTCCTGGCCACGCTGGAGCCGGGTACGACGCGGACCCTCGCCGGATGGAGCGGGACGATGCGCGCCTCCGGTGGCCCGCCGGGCCTCGCCGAAGCCGCGACGCTCATGCGGGAACTGGTCCGGCGCGGCGCACTGGACCAGGAAAGGACGACGTCATGAAGCTGACAGACGGGGCGTTCGTGGCCGTCAAGGACGGCCGGCTCGTCCTCGGCCACGTCGACCGGCCGTTCACCCTCTGGCAGGTCGATCCGGGTGTCCTCGTCGTGCTGGCGGAGATCGCGCGCGGCACGGCGGCGCAGGACCTGCCCGAGGCGCTCGCCCCTCTGACCGGGCTCGACCGGCACTCGGCCGCCGCCCTGCTCGGGCATCTGCGCGGGGCCCGTGTCGTGGCCGACGAACCGGGCGTCGCCCTGCGTGACGTACACGCCGAAATCGCGAAGGTCGTGTCCGCCGCTCCCGACCTCGACCACGACCACGACTTCCTCCAAGCCGCCCGGCAGTGTGAGGACCTCACCCTCACCTCGGCCGCCGCGCAGTACGCCCTGTGGTCGGCGGTGGGACACATCGCCGGCAACGCCATCCCGGGCGCCGTGGTGGAGTGCGGCGTCTGGCGGGGCGGCAGCATGCTGCTGGCCGCGCTGGCCCTGCTCAACCACCACGTCGAGGACCGCGACCTGTACCTATTCGACACCTTCGACTGGGCCTGGGAACCGGCCGGCGGGCACGACGGCATGGTCGGGGCGGAGGAGCGGACGACCGGCGCCGAGGCCGCAACGCCGGAGCACATGTCATCCGGCACCTCCGCCGCCGAGATCCACAAACGGATCACCACGGCGGGGTACCCGGGCGAGCGTGTGCACTGTGTGACCGGGTTCGTCCAGGACACCGTCCCCGGGCACGCGCCGGACCGCATCGCGCTGCTGCGCCTGGACACGGACCAGTACGAGTCGACCCTGCACGAGCTGCGTGAGCTGTACCCGAGAGTGGTACCCCACGGGGTGGTCATCGTCGACGACTACGGCAAGTTGAGCGGCGCCACGCGAGCCACCGATGAGTACCTCGCCGGGCTGGACCATCGGGTGCTGCTGCACCGCATCGACACCCAGGGCCGTGTCTTCGTGAAACCCGCTGAAAGGTAGGACCGATGCCAGACGTCATTGATTTCGCGGTACGCCCGCGGTTCAGCGACCGCGCGTCCCTGACCGTCGACGACGGCGTGGTGCGCATCGAGGACGGCACGTACCGCGCCGAGTTCCCTGCGCGCACCGCCGAAACCCCGGACCTCACGCGGCTGGCGCACGGCGTGCCGCCGCAGCAACTGCTGTCCGAGGTGGGCGGCTGGCTCGGATGCGGCGAACGTGAGGCGCGCGCGGCCGTTCAGCGGCTGTTCAGCACCGGCCTGCTGGTCGACCCCGACGCCGCCCGGCAGGAGCACGTGCCCGGGACGTACGTGGCGTGCAGGCTGCTCGACGTGTTCCGCCGCCGGTTCCCGGCCGCGGTCCGCGACGCGCCCCTGCTGCGCGCCCTGGCCGAGGGCCCGAACCCGGGGCTCGCGCTCGGATTCCTCGTGGAGACCTACTTCGTCGTGCGGAGCGCCCGCTGGTCCAGCGAGCCGGTGTTCCGGCACGACATGACCGGCGCCCAGCGCGCGGCGCTGGAGGATTTCCGCGACTCGGAGTCCGGCCACGGTGAGCTGCTGCTGAGCGGCTTCGCCTTCGCCGGTCTCGACGTCGACGTCCTGCGCCGGGCTCCGGAGGCCGTCGAGACGATGGCCTACAGCCACGCCTACGGCGCCTTCGCCTGGCAGGGCGTGGCGCAGTTCGCGGCCGCGCTCGTCCTGCCCGAGGTTCCGGCGCCGCGGTCCGGCGGGACGCGGTCGGGCGACGACGTGCTGGACCTGCTCGCCCGTGACCACGGCGTGCCGGACCGCCTGATCAAGGTGTTCCGCGCGCACGAGGACGACGACGTCGAGGGCGACCACGCCGGGCTGCCCGCGTTGCTGCTGTCGGAGGAGCGTCACCTCACACCGGCCGTCGTTGAGCATCTGTTCGTCATCCTGCGGCAGATGATCGACCTGTACCGGGGGCATCTCGACGCGGTGCACCGGCGGTACGCGCGGTGGACACCCGACGCGGCGGCGGCACGGCTGCCCGACAACGCGTTCCGGATCTGAGCCATGACGACGACGAGCTTCTACGATGGCCTCCTCGGGACCGTGTACGCCAACGCCATCGCCGACCAACGCTTTGTCGAGGACGACGTGTTCACCCAACTGGTCGTCGGCGCCGACGGCCCGGCCCTGGAGCTGGGCAGCGGCACCGGACGCCTGATGCTGCGCCTGCTCGCCGCCGGGCACGACGTCGAAGGGCTGGAGATCTCCGACGAGATGACCGACGTGTGCGTCACCGAGGCGGGCCGCCTCGGGCTGCGCCCGGTGGTGCATCGCGGCAGCTTCGCGCCGCTCGACGCGTCGCTGCGCGGGTACGCGGTGATCTTCTGCCCGCTCAACGCGTTCAGCTTCATCGTGGACGACGCCCTCGCCATGACCGCGGTGCGCAGCTACGCCGCCGCGCTCAAGCCCGGCGGCGTCCTTGCGCTCGCCGGTTCGGCCGGTGAGGACGCGCTGCGCGACGGCACCGGCTGGATCCGGCGCCCCGACGTGCCGGTCGCCGAGGCCACACTCGCGCAGGTCGAGGAGCGACGGACGCCCGACGCCGACGGCCGGTGCCTGCGGATCGAACGGGTCATCCGGATCGTCGGCCCCGACGGAACCGTACGGCGGACACAACACGGGACACAGCTGCGGCGGTTGCGCCCGATCGCCGCGCTCGCCGAGATGTTCGCGGACGCGGGGCTCGACACGCTGCACGCCCACGGCACCGACGCCGACTACATTCTCACCGGCCGCAAGGGATGAACCACACCACCATGTCCACCGATGTCACTCAGGTCCGCCGAGGCGCCGCCGCTGTCTTCCTCGTCGCGGTGTTCGTCTCGGCCGTCGGCGACGAGATCGCCGCCATCGCGGTCATGTTCCACCTCGCCGAGACCGGGCGGTCCTTCCTCGTCGCCGCGCTGCTGGTGCTGCAACTGGTGCCCGCCGTACTGCTCGCGCCGCTGGCCGGCCAGCTGCTCGACCGGCGTGACGCCGGGCGGATGCTCGCCCTGGTGTCCGGGATTCAGGCCGTCGTCGTGCTGGCCATGAGCGCCTGGCCGAACACGGCCGTCCTGCTCGGCGGCTCGACGCTGGTCGGCCTGTGCGCGGCCGTTTCCACCCCGGCGGCGATCGTGCTGATCCCGCTGCTGGCCGGCGAGGCCTTCCCGACCCGGGCGAACGGGCTGCTGGAGGTCAGCCGCTCGGCGTCCACGCTCGCCGGGCCGGTCGTCGGTGGTGTGCTGGTGGCGAGCATCGGGCTCCGTCCGGCGCTGCTGGTCGACGCCGTGTCCTTCGCCCTCGCCGCGGCCGCGATCGTGCTCATCAAGGTGCGCCGCCCGGTCGACGACGACGGCCGGGTGTGGTGGACGGGCGCGACCGACGGCATCAGGTTCCTGGCCCGCCAGAGCGACCTGCGCACCATCCTGCCCATCGTGGTCATCACCGTTTCGGCCAGCTCGATGGTCAACGTGGCGCTGGTGTTCCTCGTCAAGGGCCCCCTGCACTCGGGCGCCACGGCCCTGGGTGTGCTGACCGCGGCGTGGGGCGTCGGCGCCCTGGTCGGCGCGGCCCTCGGGTCCCGTCGCGAGTTCCGGACTCCCGAACGTGTCGTGCTGGTCGGCGCCGCCGCCATGGGCGTGGCGATCCTCGCGTACGGACTCGTCAACGCCGTCGTGCTCGCGGTCGTCGCGGCGCTCGCGGCGGGCGCGGCCAACGCCTACCAGAACATGGGCATGCGTACGGCGGTGCAGATCCGCACCCCGAACGAGCTGCTGGGCCGCGCGCACGCCGCGGCGGGTTCGATCGTCAACTCGTTCTTCCTGGTCGGTTTCGTGCTCGGCGGCGTCTTCGCCGCGGGCAACCCCCGCGCCACGTTCATCGTCTCCGGCGCGGTCACGGTCGCGGCGGCCGCCGTCGGCCTCGTGCTCATGGCCGCCCGGCGCGCGACCGTGCCGCAGGACGGCGCCGCCGCGCTCCCGGGAGATCTCAATTGATCTCCTCCTCGCGCCGCGGTGACGTCGGCGCCGCGGTGCGCGTGGTCCCCGACAGCCCGTACAGCGCGATCTGCGTGGTGGTGGCCCGCGGTTACCTCGACGACCCGGTGTCCGGCGCGGGCCTCGCCCACCTCTTCGAACACGTGTGGTTCGCGCACGAGCTCGACGCGCCGACCGTCGAGTGGGGGGAGACCCGCGAGCACGCCGTCGTGCTGCACCACGTGTGCCCGCCGGAGGAGGTTCCGGCGGTCGTCCCCGCCCTGGCGCAACGGCTGTTGCGCTGCCGCGCCGCGCTGCCCGACGCGATGGCGCCGCGCGTCGCGGCCTCGCTGAGGCTCATCGCGCTGGAGCGGCGCACCGGACGGGAACGGCGGGTCTTCGGGTTTCCGCGCCGCGACATCGCCCGGGCGTTGCGCGGTGACCCCGGCTTCGATCCTGTCGCCGTCGACACCGACGGCCTGCGGTTCGACGACATCACCTCCTTCCTGACCGGGCGCCGCCTCGCCGTGTGCGTCGCGGGACCGCAGGCGTCGCCCCTGCCGTCGCCCGAGGACCTGCTGGCCGCCTTCGCCGTACCGCCTGACCAGGACGGAACGGTGTCGGCGCCGGCGCCGGCACTGGCCGGCGGCTGGACCGTCGCCACCGACGACGTCGAGGCGAGCGCCACCGCCTGGCTTCTTCCGCCCACCGTGGACGTCGCGGCGGCGGCCTGGCTCGCCATCGGCCTGATCGAGCGATGCCCGCCACCGGCCGGACTGCGATGGGTGTCGGGACGGGTCGTCTCCCCGTTCGGCGCGGCGGCGGTGCGCGGCGGCCACCTGTTCGCGGTAGCCGCCGGCCTGGCGGACGGACCCGCTCCGGATCTCGTCCACGATCACCTGCTGCCGTTGCTGCGCGGCGACCTGGCACAGTTCGACGCGGTGCGCGCCACCACCGACGCGACCCGGATCGAGGCCGCCGACCAGGCCGCCATCGACGCGATCGACCTGATCGGCCCGGCGACCGGTCACGACGCGGTACGGCACGCGGTCCGCGAGGCGTCCACGGACACGATGCGGGACTTCGCCGAGCTGCTCGCCGAAAGCCCGCACGCGGACTTCCGCGCGCGCGCCGGGTCGCGGCGGTGACGGCCTGGGAGCGCCGCGACGGCGACCGCAGCGTGCGGTACGTGCACACCGGTGACCCGCAGCCACGCCTGCACCTGCGCGCAGACGGCCCCCCACCGGACGAGCCCGTGGTCCAGATCGTCCACGACGCGCTGACCCTCCCACGGGTCTGGGCCTTCGGCGCCCGCCTCGGTGAGGCCGCCCCGCTCGTCGACCACGGCCGTGTCATCGGCGTGGACGTGACGATGCCGGAGCTCGACCCGGCATGTGTCTGGGAACAGGCGGCGCGCCTGCACGACGTCGTGCGGGCGGCCCCGGTGTTCGACGAGCGGGCCGGGCGTGCGCTGGAGCGGGCCGCCGCAGCGTCCGTCGAAACGTCGCACCGCCTCGCCACCCTGGCCACGCTCTTCGCCCGGCCGGGAATCCCCGACCGGATCCACGCCGGGCGGCTGGTCGCCGCCGTCGTGCGCGCCGCCCGGCGGCTGCTTGAGGAGCCCGCGGAGGCTGTGCCGGTCGGCGTGGCCATCACCGCGGCGCTCGGGCCGGGCACCCTGGCGTCGGGCGAGGACCCGGCGCTCGGCCTGCACCGGCCCTGCAGGCCACCGGCGTGGCTTGAGGTCGGTTCACCACGCGCGGATCTGGCCTATCTGCAGGTCCGGCGTGCGATTCCGCCGGTCCGCACGGTACGGGAGCTCGCCGCGACCCTCATCGCCAACCAGGCGGCGTTCGGGCCGTACCATTCGGAGCTCGACGACGTCATACGGTCCCGTGCGGCGGTGAGCTACCTGTGGGACTGCGTGACGGACCTCGCCCGCGGCGAGTTCGTCATGCTCGCCGCACCGGACGCGGCGACGGCCGACCGCGTGGTGTCACTGATTCACGCGGCGCACGCGGACGCGGCGCGTCCCTCGGCACGCCCGGTCGAGGACGCCAGGCGCATCGTACGGACCCAGGTGCTGCGCCGTCTCGCGTCGACGAACTCCCTGCTGCTCGCGCACGGAGAGGCGCAACGTTCCGGCCTGCCGGTGGATCTGTGGACGGCCCTGTCGGCGGCGCTGCGGGATGTGACCTTCACCGAGGTGGACGCGGCGGTGCCCGGCGTGTACGCCGAGCCGCTCGCCACCACCCTGGTCGTGCCGGTGCGGCCGGACGTTCAGCAGGCGTCCACCGCCCCGGCGGCGTAGGCGACGTCGAGCACCGCGACCACGTCGGCCGGCAGCCCGTCCTTCCCCCGCCACGCGTCGAGGCTCAGGACCGCGCCCACGGCCAGGTCGCCCAGCGCGGTGAGCAGGGAAACCAGCGGCTGTCGCGGCGGGATGCGGAACGAGCGGCCGTTGACCGCCACGATCACCGTTCTCTGGTCCGCGGCGTCGGTCGCCCAGGAGAGGGGTGTACGCTGCGCCGCGCGCACGCCCGTCGCGCGCCGCCAGTCGGGCGGTGTGCGCTGAGGGAGGTCGGGGAGGATCTCGAAGTTGGCCGTGCTGTGCCGCGTCAGGCCCCACTGGTGCACGGCGGAGGTGGCGGCCGCGGCGGCGGTGTGCCCGAACGTCAGCGCTTCCGCGGCCAGTTCGTGTTCCGCGGTGCTCCATCGCGGTGTCGGCGCGCCGAGCCCGGCGCGGGCGAAGGCGCCGGCCCACACCGGCCCCATGTCGCGGAAGTTGTGCGTCGCGAGATGCAGGCTCAGCGACGGCCGTCCGTCGGACTCGCCGCAGTGCCAGTAGGACGCCGGCCAGTAGAGCACGTCGCCCGGTACGCCGGTCAGCCGCAGCGGCGGCGTGCCGACGGCCTCGGGCCCGATGCCGAGCGCGACGTACTCGTGCTCCGGGTCGCAACCGTCCGGCGCGTGGCCGACGAGCGTCTCGAACGGCCACAGCAACATCGTCTTGACGCCTTCGGCCACGTACAGGAAGACGTCGGCGGTGTCCTTGTGGATGCGGGTCGGCCCCGACGCGTACGAGCCGGCGACGATGAAACAGTCCGAGACGCCCGCGGGAAGTCCGCGCTCGGTGCCGCGCAGCCGGACGAACACGTCACGGGCGAACCGGTACAGGCCGGTGGAGTGCGACTGTGCCGAGTTGGCCACCACGCTCCAGCCGACGTTCAACGACTGTGACACCCGTCGCGCGTAGGGGCCGAACTCGGACTCGCCGGGACCGGGGAGGCAGTCGCCGAGCTCCGCCGCCACCCGCGGCACGGTGAAGACCTTGACGTCGTCGGGCCGGCGGTGGGTCCCGGCGCGCACGGCGGTGCCGATGCCGCGCAGGATGCCGTAGGTGTCGACCGCGTCGATGCCGTCGAGGCCACGCAGGACGCACGGGTCGTGCCCCCAGCCCGGTGGTAGCCGATCGAAGTCGAAGACCGGGACGGAGGCGGTGCGCCCGGTCACAACGCCCTGGCCGGCGCCGCGGCGGGGCGCCGGTACTCCGCCGATCCGGACCGCTCGACGAGGCCGAGATCCGCCAGCAGCCGCCGCAGCCGTGCGACGTCGTCGCCCGCGTGGGAGAGGATCGCGTTGACCTCGCCCTCGGTCAGGGTCTGGTCCTCGGGCAGGAGGCCGGCGAGGACCCTGGCGATCACGTCGAGGTCTTCGGAGCGCTTCGGCAGGTCGACGATGCGGCCGTGGGCGAGGTAGCGGCGCAGCGGCGACTCCGGTGGGATCGCCTGGCACAGCGCGGTCATCTCCACCACCGAGTCGCCGACCCGCCCCAGCGAGGCGATGTCGGCGATCAGCGCGTCACCCTCGCGACGCAGCACGCCGGCCTCGACCAGTCGCATCACGTCGCGGGACAGGCTCCTGACGTCCAGCTCCAGAGCGCGGGCCAGCTCCGCCAGCCGCACCGCACCGGACTCCTTGTTCATCGTCACGACCGTGTTGACGATGGCCAACCGCCGGTCGTTGGACAACGCCAGCAGAATTTCGGAGGCGTCACTGAGGATGGCGGAAGTGGCGCGGCCCCCCGATTTCGCTGTGGCAGACATGGGTCGACAGTTTACCAGTTGCCGAATATCTTTCAACGAAAGATGATTCATAAATGGTTAACCTCAGTGGGCGGTCGTCGGCGTGAAATTCCGGCGGCTTGGGCGCAGCGGCCTCGTGGTCAGTGAAATCGCCTACGGCAACTTCCTCACCCATGGCTCACAGGTCGATGAGGAAACGGCGATCGCCTGCGTGCGCGCCGCGCTGGACGTCGGCGTCACCACCTTCGACACCGCCGACGCGTATGCCGGCGGACGTGCGGAAACGGTGCTGGGACGGGCCTTGGCCGGTGAACGTCGTGAAGGACTCGAAATATTCACCAAGGTCTACTTCCCGACCGGGCGCGGCGCCAACGACAGAGGCCTGAGCCGTAAACACATCATCACGTCGGTCGAACGGTCGCTGCGCCGTCTGCGAACGGATCACATCGACCTCTACCAGGCGCACCGTTTCGACCACCACACTCCATTATGGGAGACCATGAAGGCGTTCGCCGATGTGGTTCGGTCCGGCAAAGCCCTATATATAGGCGTATCCGAATGGACGGCCGATCAGATCCGGGCCGCGCATGTCCACGCCCGCGAACTCGGTGTGCCGCTGGTGGCCAACCAGCCCGAGTACTCGGCGCTGTGGCGGGTCGTCGAGGCCGAGGTCCTGCCGGTCTGCCGCGAGCTCGGTATGGGGCAGGTGGTCTGGTCGCCGATCGCCCAGGGCGTGTTGACCGGCAAGTACGCACCCGGTGGCGTGGCTCCCCACGGAAGCCGGGCGTCCGACCACACCGGTGGCGGCGCCCTGAACATCCAGGGCTACCTGCGCGACGACGTCCTGGAGCGGGTGCGGTTGCTTCGCCCGCTCGCGCGCGAGGCCGGGCTCACCATGGCGCAGCTGGCGGTGGCGTGGGTGCTGCGCAACCGCGACGTCGCCGCCGCGATCGTCGGCGCATCCCGTCCCGACCAGCTCATCGAGAACGCGGCGGCGTCCGGCGTCACCCTGGACTCCGGTCTCGTCGCCCGGATGGACGCCGTGCTCGCCCCGGTCGCCACCGTCCACCTCGACCGTCGCCCCTGAGGACACGGGGCTCCGGTAAGAGGCCGCCAGACGGTTGGTCGTGGTTCCGGGGCCGCGGAGATCCGCGCCCGGCGCGGGCAGGCCCACGGGGCCGAGTCCTCGCTCGACGGATAGTTTTGGATCGGGTTCATCTATGGACGCGGTCCATGTGCCCTGTCCGCTGTGATCGCAGAGGAGAAACGAGCCCGGCGCAGGGCCCACATCGCGGACGCGGCGATGCGGCTGTTCGCCGAGCGGGGGTTCGACGAGGTAACCGTCAACGAGGCCGCCGAGGCGGCCGGGGTCGTCAAGGCGACGCTGTTCGACTACTTCCCGACCAAGGAGTCCCTGGTCCTGCGCGCACTCGACGACCTCGCCCGGGTCGTCACCGACGAGCTGCGCCGCACCGCCGCCGTGCGCGTCACCGGCGGCACGCCGGAACGGCTCTCACTCGCCGCCGAGCTCGCCGTTCCACACCATGGCCGCCCGCTACGCGAACCCCTGACGGTGCCCGCACACCCGCCCGTGCAGGGGCTTTTGACATCTTCCATAGGTAACCGCTATCTATTTGCCAACCGTCAGGGGGTGGAGTGCAGGACGCGGTGCTGGCGATGCTCGCCAAGGAACCATCACACGGGTACCACCTGCGTGCCCGGCTGCGGCAGTGTCTCGGCCCGCTGGGCGAGTCGATGAACTCCGGTCAGATCTACGTGACCCTGACCAGGCTGGAGAAGGCGGGACTCGTCGTCTGCGAGCGGGCGGACGGGCTTCCCGAACGGCCCGAGCGCAAGGTCTACGCGCTGACACCGGCCGGGCAGCGGCGGGTGGCCGCCTGGCTGACCGAGGTGGGCTGGCCGAAACCCGACCTGGCGGAGTTCCACCTCAAGCTCGCCGCCGCCGCGGCGGCCCGGCTGGCCGACCCGGTCGAGCTGGTGGCGGCGCAGCGCCGCGAGTTGCTGCGCCGTCTGCGTGAGGTGCAACAGGCGGCACTGGCCGAACCGGCGGGATCGGGTGCCGGCCTGCTGCTGGAGGGGGTAGTGCTGCGGTTACGGGCCGACCTGCGCTGGCTGGACGCCTGCGAACGGGCCTGGTCCGGGGCCGATGACGAAGTCGAGGGTGGATGAACGTGTCAGACGTCGTGGTCCGGGCCCGTGGCCTGGTGAAGACCCACGGTCAGGGGCAGAGCCGGGTCCGCGCGGTGGACGAGGTCGACCTGGAGGTGCCCCAGGGGCAGACGCTCACGGTGATGGGGCCGAGCGGCTGTGGGAAGTCCACTCTTCTGCACCTGCTGGGAGGCCTGGAACGGCCCACCGGCGGGGAGGTGTGGGTGGCCGGGCGACGCGTCGACACGCTGAGCGAGCGGGCGCTGGCACGCATGCGGCGCCGTTCGGTGGGGTTCGTCTTCCAGGCCTTCCACCTGGTGGAGGAGTTGTCCGCAGCCGAGAACGTGGAACTGCCCGCGCTATTGGCCGGACGCTCACGCCGCCAGGCCAGGCGGTGCGCGAACCTGCTGCTGGAACGGGTCGGGCTCGCCGACCGCGCCCGGCACCTGCCGTCCCAGCTGTCGGGCGGGCAGCGTCAGCGGGTCGCCATCGCCCGCGCGCTGGCCAACGAGCCGTTGGTCGTCCTGGCCGACGAGCCGACCGGCAACCTCGACACCGCGGCGACCCTCGACGTGCTGAGAATCTTCGAGGAGCTGCGTTCCGCGGGACAGACCCTCGTGATCGTCACCCATGACGAACGGGTCGCGGCCACGGCGGACCGGCTGGTCTCGATGCGCGACGGGATGTTCGTCGACGACACCCGGCTGGCCGCCTCCCACCCGCGCGGACTCGGCGGGCTGATCGGACTGGGGGACTGAACGTCGTGGGCTCCGCCGTACTCGTCGTGCGTCTGGTGTTGGCCGACCTGCGCAGGCACAGGGTTCAGGCCGCGATGCTCCTGCTCGCGGTCACGGTGGCCACCGCCACGATGGCGCTTGGCCTGTCCCTGCGCGAGGTGAGCGACGCGCTGTACGAGCAGACCCGGGAGGCCAGCGCGGGACCGGACGTGGTGGCGCTCTCCGGTGAGACGGGCCCCGAGGTGACCTCGGCCCTGACCTCGTTGGCGGAGGCTCCGGAAGTCGTCGCCCACCACGGCCCCTACCGCATCGTCTACGCCGACCTCACCGTGCGCGGCTCCACGTCGTCCCCGGTGGTGGTGCACGGCTTCGCCGAGAGCCCCGGGGCACTCGACCGGCCGCTGGTGACCTCGGGGCGGTGGGTACGCCCGGGCGGCACGGTCCTGGAACGCGGCTTCGCCACCGCGCTCGGCGTCGGCGTCGGCGACCGCGTCACCATCGCGGGCCGGCCGTACCCCGTCGTCGGGATCGCCGTGACCTCGGCCACCTCCATCTACCCCTGGGCCGCGCAGATCGGCCCGTACGGCGGCCCCAGCGACTACAGCGGCCTGGCCTGGATGACCCGCTCCGACGCCCGGGCCCTGGCGTCGTCCCACGACCTCCCGGTGACCCTGGCCCTGGACCTCAAGCTTCGCGACCCCGCAGCGACTGAGGCCTTCCGCGACGCCCACGCCTCCAGCGCCATGATCACCTTCCATTCCTGGCAGTTCAAAGCCGAACAGGACACGGTGATCCTCAGGAACAGCCAGCCGATCCTGGTTTTCGGCGGCTGGCTGCTCAGCTTCCTGGCCGTCACCGGGGTGGCGGCGCTGGCCGCGGGACGCGCCGTCGAGCAGACACGCCGGGCGGGGCTGCTCAAGGCCGTCGGCGCCACCCCGGGACTGATCGCGACCGTCCTGCTCACCGAGTATCTGGTGCTGGCGCTGGCCGGTGACGCGCTGGGGCTGGCGATCGCCCGCCTGACGATGCCCGCCGTCGCCAGTCCCACCGCCAGCAGGATCGGCACCGCCGGGCTGACCGGCGGCACCGTCGCCACGGCGACGGTCCTCGCCGTGGTGGTGGCGGTGCTGTCCACACTGGGCCCCACACTGCGGGCCATGCGCACGGCGACGGTCACGGCGCTGTCCGCCACCGCGCACCAGCCCCGCCGCCGCCCCTGGATCACCGCGTTGTCGGCGCTGCTGCCCACCCCGCTGCTGCTCGGGGTACGGCTGACCGCCCGCAGGCCTGGCCGTGCCGTGCTGCAGGCGTGCTCGACCGCCACCACGGTGATCGCGATCGTCGCCGTGCTGACCCTCAACGCCCAGCCGGAGAGGGGCTACGGCCTGGACGGTTCCTCCGTCCTGCCCAACCTGCGGGGTGAGCACGACCGCGGGCTGATGCTCCTCGTCACCATCCTGCTGATCACCCTCGCCGTCGTGAACACCATCACGTTCACCTGGACCACCGCCCTGGAGGCCCGGGCGAACATGGCCGTCGCACGCACGCTCGGCGCCACCCCGGGGCAGATCTCCATGGGGTTGTCCGCCGCCCAGCTCCTGCCCGGCCTGCCCGGTGTCGTCGTCGGCGTTCCCCTGAGCATCGGCATGCTCTCCCTCTTCACCGCCAGGAACGCGGTGGAGACCCCCTTCCTCTGGATGGTGGGCGCCGCGCTCGCGACCCTCCTGGCGACGGCGGCGCTCACCGCGCTGCCCGCGCGCCTGGCGGCCCGCAGGCCCGTGGCGCCGACCCTCAGCGCCGAGACGGCGTGACCGGACCCCGGGTTCAGCCGGAGACGAAGGCGGCCCGGTGGTCGGCCGCCCAGGTGGCGAACGTGCGGGGCGCGCGGCCCAGCACCCGCTCGACGTCACCGGTGAGCCGGGCGTTGCCGCCCCGCGCCACCGTCCGGGAGCCGTCGACCGCGATGTCCGCGAACCCGGGATCCACTCCGGCGGCGATCAGGCTCTCGCGGTAGACCTCCAGCGGCACCTCGACCGTCTCGACGGTCCGCCCGAGCGTCTCGCCCAGTACCTTCGCCATGTCCGGGACGCTGAGCAGTTCCGGCCCGGTCAGTGTGAGGACGGCCCGTACGTGCTCCTCGGATGTCAGCGCCGTCACCGCCACCTCGGCCACGTCCCGCGGGTCGACGACCCCCTGCCTGCCGTCGCCCATCGTGTTCGGCACCGGCTGCCCCCGCAGGACCTGGGGAGCCCAGCCCAGGGCGTTGGAGGCGAAGCTCGACGGCCGCAGGATCGTCCAGTCGAGCTCACCCGAGCGCAGCGCCCGCTCCCCGGCCAGATGCCAGTCTCCTACCGTGACACCTTCGCGTTCCTCTCCCGTGCCGATGGCCGAGACCTTCACCACCTTCCGCACCCCCTCGGCCCGCGCCGCCGCGACCATCGCCTCGTCGTGCCGGGCAGCCCACGGGCCGGGGGCGCTGAGCAGGAACAACGCGTCGGCACCGCGCGCCGCCCCGGCCAGTGACGCCGGATCGTCGAAATCCCCCCGGACGACCTCCACCCCCGGCGACTCCTCGACCTTCGCCGGTTCCCGCGTCATCGCCAGGACGCGTTCTCCCCGGCCCGCCAGCAACCGGACCACCTCACCGCCGACCGTGCCCGTGGCACCCGTGACAAGAATCATGCGCCAACCCTGGCGCCCCGCCCACCAGCTCCTATAGGAGTTTTCGGCACGCCTGCCCGCCCTGCGGCCCGGCTAGCGTGAGGTGGTGAGCATCGAGGTCCCGATGGCCGTGCCGTACGGCCTGCGGTCGCTGGTCAGGGCGGTGAGCGCGCTGCGGGCGGGCGATTCCGTACGGGGAGGGCGGCTTCCGCTCGTGCACGTCCCCGAAACCGACACCTCCCTGGTCTTCCGGACGACCCCGGCGGGGCGCGGCGACCTGCTCGTGGTCGGCCCGCGTACCCGCGCCTCGTACCACGCGGGCAAGGACATCCCGTACGGCCTGCGGTTGCGGCTGCGTCCCGGTGCCGCCCGGCCGTTGCTCGGCGTCCCGGTGAGCGAGGTCGTGGACCGGGTGGTCGGCCTCGGGGAACTGTGGGGCGCCTCCTCCGACCGGCTGCAGGAGGAGCTGACGGAGGCGGCCGGTGACGACGGCCTCGTGCTCGGGCATCTGGAGGCGGCGCTGTCCGCCCGGGCACCGGGGGATGGGGCGCGGGGCGCGCTGGTCCGGGCCGCGGCCCGGGCGCTGCGCGGACGCAGGGGTGGACGGCACGAACCGCTGCCCGTCATCGCCCGTCACCTCGCCGTCAGCGAACGGCACCTGCGCGCCCTGTTCGCCGACGCGGTGGGCCTGTCACCCAAACACTTCGAACGCATCGAACGCCTCCGTGCGGCCCTCTGCCTGGCCTGTACCGACGGTCCCCGCTGGGCCCGCCTGGCCGCGGCCACCGGTTACTACGACCAGTCCCACATGACGGCCGAGTTCCGTACGTTGATGGGCGTCACCCCGGCCGCCTTCTTCGAGGGCCGTCTCCCCGCCCTCCAGCCCTGCTGACCTGTCGACCCCGCCCGTGTTTCCTTATGCACCGCGTATATACCCCCGGTATATAGTCAGGCTCCATGACAGTCCCCCTGGCCCTCCTGGGCCTGCTGGATCGTGAGCCCAGCTACGGATACGACCTGAAACGCGCCTACGACACCTACTTCGGCAGGGGCAAGCCGTTGCCCTTCGGGCAGGTCTACTCGACGCTCGGCCGCCTGGCCAGGGACGGCAAGGTCACGGCCGGTCAGAGCGAGCCGGGTGACGGCCCCGACCGCAAGCGTTACGCGATCACCCCGCTCGGCAGCCAGGAGGTGGCGGTGTGGCTCGCCGAACCGGTGGCGGCCGAGCCGTTCCTGCAGACCGTCCTGTTCACGAAGGTCGTGCTGGCCCTGCTGCTCGGCCAGGACGCGCAGGGCTACCTCGACGCCCAGCGCGCCACGCACATGCGGCGCATGCGCGAACTGTCGGAGATCAAACGCGGTGACGCCCTCGTGGACACCCTGCTGGCCGACCACGCCCTGTTCCACCTTGAGGCCGACCTGCGCTGGATCGACGTGACCACGGCCCGGCTCGGCGCGCTGGCGGAAACGGTGCGCAACGCATGACCGCCGTCATCGACGCCGTTCCCGTTCCAGGCCCACTGCTCGAAGCCCGTTCCGTGGACCGTGCCCACGGCCGGACACCGGCGCTGCGCGCGGCGAGCCTGTCCGTGGCGGCGGGGGAGATCCTGGCGATCATGGGGCCGAGCGGTTCTGGAAAATCCACCCTTCTGCACTGCCTGGCGGGCATCCTCACCCCCGACACGGGAGAGGTCTGGTTCGACGGGCGGAGACTGGACCTCCTCAACGACGCCAGACGTTCCGAGCTGCGCCGTACGGCGTTCGGCTTCGTCTTCCAGTTCGGCCAGCTCGTGCCGGAGCTCACGGTGGCCGACAACGTCGCGCTGCCGCTGCTGCTCGGCGGAACCCGGCGCAAACAGGCCTACCGGCGGGCGGGGGAGGCGCTGCTGCGGCTGAAACTGGACGACCTGGGGGAGCGGCGCACCGGTGAACTGTCCGGAGGGCAGGCACAACGGGTGGCGATCGCCAGGGCCCTGGTGACGCGGCCCAAGGTGATCTTCGCGGACGAGCCGACCGGCGCGCTCGACTCCCTCTCCGGCGAGCAGGTCATGGAACTGCTCGTCGGCCTGGCCCGCGAGGAGGGCGTGACCGTGATCGTGGTCACCCACGACGCCCGGGTCGCCGCCTGCGCGGACCGGGAGGTCGTGGTGCGCGACGGCAAGGTCACCGACCCCTACGCGAGCGAGGCCGTCCGATGACGTTCCTGCTCGGCCTGCGGCTGTCGCTGCGCGGCGGCGGGCAGGCCGCCGTCAGGCTGGCGCTCGTCACCGTCGCCGTCGCGACGGGGGTGACGGTGCTGCTGGGCACGGTGGCGCTGTTCAACGCCTTCAGGACCACCGCGAACCGCCCGTGCTGGGAGTGCACGACCGGCTCCGCGCCAGGCGGCTGGGCGCTGGGCGCCACCCAGGGCGCCGTACTGTGGAACCACCGCCGGGACGTCTACGCGGGCCGCCCGATCAAACGGCTCGACGTCGCCGTCCTCGACCGGGGAACGGCCACGCCGACCGTGCCCGGCCTCACCGCCCTGCCCGCAGCCGGGCGGTACCACCTCTCACCCGCGCTCGCCGAACTGGTCGACGCCGTCCCGCGCGAGCAGCTCGCCGACCGCTTCCCGGGCGCCCGAGCGGGCCTGATCGGGCCGGCGGCGCTGTCCGGCCCCGACGACCTGGTCGTCGTCGTGGGCCGTACCCCGGCGGAACTGGCCGCCATGGCCGGAACCACGGCCGTCGACACCGTCGCCACCACCCCCGCCGACGACGAGACCACCGCCCTGTACGAGCACGGCTTCGGCATCGCCGCGGTCGGCCTGATCCTCCCGCTGTTCGTCCTCATCGGCACCGCCACCCGCCTGGCCGCGGCCCGTCGTGAGGCGCGTTTCGCGGCGATCAGGCTGGCGGGCGCCACCGCGCGGCAGATCAACGCGATCGCGTCGGCGGACGCGGCGCTCGGCGCGGCGGCGGGTGCGATCGCCGGCGTCCTTCTCTTCCAGGTGGTGCGGCCGGTCCTGGCGGGCGTCACGGTCACCGGTTCCCGTTTCTTCCCCGAAACGGTCGCGCCGACCGGGCCGCAGTACGCCGCCGTGCTCGTCGGTGTGCCGCTCGCCGCCGTCGGCGCCGCCCTGTGGTCGCTGCGCCGGGTGCGGATCACCCCGCTCGGTACGGCGCGCCGGGTGCGGGCCTCCGCCCCGGGATGGTGGCGGACGCTTCCGCTGCCGGCCGGGCTGGGGCTGTTCGCGGGCCCGGTGTTCGCCAAGGGCGGGGACCCGGACACGGTGCTCGTCGACGTGGGCCTGGCGCTGACCATGGTCGGCCTCGTGGTCGCCGGGCCGTGGCTGACGCTGCTGGCCGCGCGACTGACCGCCCGTGTCACCTCGGGAGCGGCGACACTGCTGGCCGCGCGACGACTGGCGGCCGACCCGAAGGGGGCCTTCCGGTCGGTGAACGGCATCGTGCTGGCCGTCTTCATCGGCACGGCCGTCGCCGGTGTCGTCCCCGCGGTCGTCTCCGGCCAGAAGGCGGCGGGAGGCGGCACGCTGAACGAGGTCATGCGGGCCTCCTTCGGGTACGGCGAGGCCGCCGACGGCCTGCCGCTGCCGCCGGACACGGCGGCCGGGCTGCTGGCCGGGATACGCGCCCAGCCCGGCGTCACCGTGCTGCCGGTCTACCGCAGGACCGACGCGCCGCCCAGACCGGACGGGCCGCCGCCGTGCGACCCGGGGCCCGGTTGCCGGCCCGACTTCCTGCTCGGGCACGTGGTCGGCTGCGACGCCCTGACCGCTTTCCCGGCGCTCGGCCGGTGCGCCCCCGGCGTCCGCGAGGTGAAGGCCGACTTCAACCGGCTGCTGACCGGCGACAACATGCTCGCCGTCGATCGTCACCTGCCGATCGTGGACACCGACAACCCCGACACCTCCGCCGCCTCCGCGGGCCTTCCCCTGGCGGCGGTACTGGTCCGCGTGGAGGACCCGGCCGTCCGTGAACGAGTCCGCACGCTGCTCACCCCGTACGTCGCCGCCTCCGGCAGTACCGAGACGCCGCAGACGTTCGCCGAGGTCGCCCAGGCCCGCGCGGTGCTGCTGGAACAGGCGGAACGCGCCGCGCTGGCCGTCGTCTCGCTGACCCTGCTGGTGGCGGGATGCGGTCTGCTGGTCTCGGTCGCGGGAGGGGTGGTCGAGCGCAGGCAGCCGTTCACCCTGCTGCGGCTGGGCGGCACGCCGACACGGACCCTGTCCAGGGTGGTGCTGCTGGAGACGGCGGCCCCCGTGGTACTGGCCGCCCTGGTGGCCGCCGCCGCGGGCTTCGGTGTGGCCAAGCCGTTGATCGACCGGCTGGCGATCAGGAACGTGTCGGTGGCGCTGCCGGGCCCCGCCTACTTCCTGACCGTCGGCGGCGGTCTGCTGGCCGCCCTGCTGGTGATCCTCGCCGGCCTGCCACTGCTCAAGCGTGTGACCGCGCCCGACAACGCCCACTTCGAACAGGACCCCCGATGATCATCACACGTGTCCGGCGGCTGGCCGTACCGCTCCTGGCCGCGCTGACCGGTGCGCTTCTCGTGGCGGTGCCCGCGCCGGTGCGGGCGGAGGAGGGCCGCTACTCCGCCGACATCAGGCGTACCGAGTACGGCATCCCGCACATCCAGGCGAAGGACCACGGCGGTCTCGGCTACGGCCACGGCTACGCCTTCGCGCAGGACAACCTGTGCGTCATGGCCTCGTGGGTGCTCACCCTGCGCGGCGAACGCTCGCGGTACTTCGGCGCGGAGGCGATGTCCGACGACCCGATCGACCCGGTCTCCAACCTGGCCGGCGACGTGTACTACAAGGGGATCCAGGCGTCGGGCACGTTACGCCGGATACTCGCCCGGCCCGCGCCGCACGGCCCCGGAGCCGAGCTGCGCGCCCTCGTGGACGGTTACGTCGCCGGGTTCAACCGGTACCTGGGCGAGACGGGTGTGGACCGGCTGCCCGACCCCACCTGCCGGGGCAAGGAATGGGTCGGGCCCATCACGGCCACAGATGTCTGGACGAACCTGCTCGACCTCGCCCGGCTGGGCGGCGGCTCCTCGTTCAAGGAGGCCATCGCCGCCTCGGGACGGACGTCGGAGCAGGGAGAGGACCGGCCGGTCAGGAGAGGGCCGTCCGCCCCCGGCAGCAACGCCTACGCCATCGGGCGCGAGGCCACCCGTGACGGCGCCGGCATGCTGCTGGGCGACCCCCACTTCCCGTGGAACGGCAGCCGCCGTTTCTACCAGGTCCACCTGACCATCCCGGGTGTGCTCGACGTGTCGGGCGGCAGCCTGTACGGCACGCCCATGGTCCAGATCGGCCACAACGCCACCGTGGCCTGGACGCACACCGTCTCCCACGCCCAGCGGTTCACGCTGTACCGGCTCGAACTGGCTCCGGGCCTGCGCACCTCCTACCTGGTCGACGGGCGGCCGGAGCCGATGGGCAGGCAGGAGGTGTCGGTCACCGTCCGGGACGCCCGGGGCGGGACCCGCGCCGTCACCACCACCCTGTACACCTCCAGGTACGGCCCGGTGCTGGCCACCGGCTGGACCGGGAAGGAGGCTCTCGCCCTGGCCGACGTCAACGCCGCCAACCTGCGCTTCGCCGACGAGTGGCTGGCCATGGGCGCCGCCCGCGACCTCACCGAACTGCGCCGGGCACAGGACACCTACCAGGGCATGCCCTTCGTCTACACACTCGCCGCCGACTCCAGGGGTGAGACGTACTTCGCCGACGCCTCGGTCGTGCCGCACGTCACCGACGAACAGGCCGAACGCTGTCGCGCCGGGGACGACCCCGAGGCGCTCGTCCTGGACGGCTCCACATCGGCGTGTCTGTGGGGCCGGGACGCGGACGCGATCGAACCGGGCGTCTTCGGCCCCGCCGCCCAGCCCAGGCTGACCCGCGCCGACTACGTGACCAACGCCAACGCGAGCCCCTGGCTGACCAATCCGAAGGCCCCGCTCACCGGCTATCCGCGCGTCTACGGTGACGTCCGTACCGAACGGGACCTGCGCACCCGGGTCGGCCTCGACATGGTCGCCCAGCGGCTTTCCGGCGGCGACGGGCTCGGCGCCCCCGGCTTCACGCTGGAGACCCTGCAGCGGACGGCCGTCGGCAAGCGCAACCTGAGCGCCGAACTGCTCCGCCCGGACCTGCGCGCGCTGTGCCGGGTCAGGCCGGTGATGACCGCGAGCGACGGTGGGAAGGTCGACGTCCGCCGGGCCTGCGCCACGCTGGCGGCCTGGGACGGACGAGCCCGCCTCGACAGCCGTGGTGCCGTCCTGTGGCGTGAGTTCCTGCAGAACCTGAACCGCCCGCACAGACGGTCGGAGGCGGCTGACCCACGGAAGAGCTGGTGGAAGGTGCCGTTCGACCCCGCGCACCCGCTCACCACGCCACGCGGACTCGACGTCGCCGACCCGCTGGTGGCGACCGCGCTGGCCGACGCCGTACGGTTCTTCACCGCCAACGACCTCCCGCTGACGCTCACGCCGGGTCAGGCCCAGCGCTACGGCGCCGTCCCGGTGCCGGGCTGTACGGAGGGGGAGGGGTGCTTCGACCGGATTCGCACCGGCGGCCCGCTGGGTGAGCAAGGGCGTTACCCGGACGTGAACACCGGCTCCAGCTTCCTGATCGCCGTGGAGCTGACGCCGGCCGGGCCGCGCACCCGTACCGTGCTGACGTACTCGCTGTCGGCCAACCCGGCCTCGCCACACCACACCGACCAGACCGAGCTGTTCTCCCGCGGCCTGTGGGTGACGGAACGGTTCACCGAGGCCGAGATCAGGGCGTGTCCGGAGCTGACGACGACGTCGTTGCGGTAGGTCCCAGGTCCCTGACGAACACGATCCCGTCGTTGTCCGCCAGATGGGCCGGATCCAGGGGGAAATAACCGAAATATGGGGACACACGGGGGGTGAGCCGTGTGTCCCCGAGGGCGGAGACCAGGTCACGGGCGCCGACGACGGACCGCTCTTCGGAGAGCCCGTACAGCAGGCCCTCGACGGTCTCCGGAGGAGGGGTGCCCACCCCCCGGTGCCGGAGCGTGCCGAGAGCCGTCGCGAGGAAGGCGTACTCCTCTCCCAGGCGCGCGCTCACGAGGGCGCCCGCGCTCCACCACTCCAGGTTCAGGGCACCCAGCCGCATCGTGCTCCGCTCCCGCTGGAGATGACGGTTGTGGGCGTGGACCAGTACCGGCCCCCGTTCGGCGAGAGCGAGGAGGTTGGCGGCCATCATCGCGTCGCGCAGGCCGATCAGCCTCGTCATCCGGCCCGGCGAGGTGTCGGCCATCCAGGAGTGGTAGAGCAGCAGGCCGGTCGCGGTGCGCCCGTACAGACGAGCCCGCTCCCACTCCTCCCGCGATGACGTCGCGATCAGGTCCGGCGTCTGCGCGTCGAGCAGCGCGACCAGGTCGTCGGCGAGCAGCCGCAGCCGTACGGCCTCCTCCGACCGTCCGACCGAGTGGGACGGGTCCATCATCGCGGCGGGGTCGGTCCACCGTTCGTCGGCGCCGAGCAACCGGTCGAGGGTCTCCCCGGTGCAGGCGAGCAGGCCGGCGTCCACCCGGGCCGCGAGGTAGGTGTGGAGCGCGGTGAGGGCGGGCCGGGGGCTCGCGGCGCCACTGATCTCCAGCGGGCCGTCGAACCCGGCGAAACGCAGTCGTTCGGCGGCGGGCCTGTCTTCGTTGTGGGCGCGCATCCGGCGCACGAGTTCGCGGTTGGCCGGGGACGCGCCGAAGCCGTGGCTGAATCCGCGTTCCATGACCTCGTCGAGCGTGCCCGCGCCCCCGGTGACGTAGTCGTCGACGACCAGCCCCGCCAGGCAGTCGCTCTCGATCGCGATCGTCCGGTAACCCTCCTGTTCGACGAGCCGCTCGAAGAGGTCGTTGCGCAGATCGAGCAGGACATCCTCGCCGTGGGTCGGCTCCCCGAGGGCGAGCAGCCGTGGCGGGGAGGGGAACAGCCCCATGACGGACTCCACGGGACGCACGACGCCCCTGACATCAGCAACCATGCCTTAAACGGTATCGTTGATCACTCTTTTGAGACTTTTCACGACAATGGCAGGGTCCCTGGAGGGAAACCCTCAAAGCGGGCTCAAGGCCCCTTCCCTGCGCGGGGCGTGGCCCGGCCGGTACCCAACCGGTCGCCTCATCACGGAGTTCAGGACCCCGCAGCCCCTCTGGTGGGAAAAGCTGAAGGCCGTCAGCGCGTCCACGCTGCTGGTCGGCGGCGGGCCGAGCAGCCACGTTTCGCCGGACGCGCCGGCCGGGGTGTGCGAGATCATCGGAGACTGCCGCCTGGTGACCGTCGAGGACGCCGGGCACCGCGTGCACAGCCTCAAACCGGAGGAGTTCTGGTCGGTCACGGCCCCCTTCCTCCTGACGGACAACCCGGGGGACGGCCAGGCGGACGGCCTGGAGGAAGGCGGCGTGACAGACGGCTGACAGCGCACTGAGTGCGGTCTGTGCGCGGAGGGGCCGAGGGTGGGGACGTCCATCCTCGAAAGGAACAGTCCGATGCCCCGTAATCTCCTCCCGCACGACCGTGCCGTACGGCGCCGCCGCCCGCGCGTGGCCGCCGCGCTCGCGCTGGCGGCGAGCCTGGTCGCGAACTCCGTGGCCCTGGCGTCCCCGGCCGCCGCGACCCAGAGCAGCGCCTCCCAGACCGGTGACGAGGCGCGAAGCGCCCAGCTGAGGCGGCTGGCACGCGAACTGGTCGCCGCCGGAGCGCCCGGCGTGATCGCACGGATCGACGACGGCGACGGCCGACCGGTCGAGATCGTCGAACAGGCCTCCTGGACGAGGAGGGACCACCTGCTCAAGGCGGGGGACGAGGTCCGGATGGGGTCCAACACCAAGACCATGATGGCCACACTCGTGCTGCAGCTGGTCGCCGAGGGCAGGGTCGCCCTGTCCGACCCGGTGGAGAAGTGGCTGCCGGGCAGGGTGCCCAACGGCAGGACGATCACGCTGCGCATGCTGCTGAACCACACCGCCGGCCTGTTCGACTACACCGAGGACCCCGCGCTCCGGCCGTCGATCCTTGGCAGGGACCGGCGGCGATGGACCCCGGAGAAGCTGCTCGCCGTGGGCGTGAAGCACGACCCGCTGTTCGCGCCCGGCACGAAATGGTCATACAGCAACACCAACTACGCCGCGATCGGCGCCGTTCTCGAACGGGTCACCGGGACGAGCCTGGTGAACCTTGTCCGGGACCGGATCGCCCGGCCGCTCGGCCTCAGGCACACCTACTACGCCACGGACTCCACCTGGCGCGGGCCGTACGCCCGCGGCTACGAACCGGACGCCGCCCACATGCCGCCGACGGTGCCCGCCGGGCTCAGGAACTTCGCCGGGACCCGTCACGACGGGCACGTGGACGTCTCGGGCAACGACCCCGGGTGGGGAGGACCGGCCGGGGCGATGGTCTCGACCGCACAGGACTGGGCCCGCTTCTCCACCGCGCTGATGTCCGGCAAGCTGCTGCCCGCCGCCCAGCTCGCGCAGCTGCGCGCCACCGTGCCGGTCGACCCCCGGGAACCGGACGGTGCCGGCTACGGGCTCGGCGTCCAGACCAGCGCCACCCCGTGCGGCACGTTCTGGGGCCACGACGGCGGCATCCCCGGCTACCTCACCACCAACGTCACCGACCGCGCCGGTGGCCGTACGGCGACCCTCATCGTCCTGGCGGAGTCCTGGGCCGAGTACGGGAGCGACCCGAAGCTCGCCAAGGCGGCCCAGGCGTTCCAGCTCGCGGCGATCTGCGCCATGTTCGGCAAAGCCGCCCCGGCTCACACCGGCTGACCCGCACGGCCGACTCCGGCGGAGGTGACGACCGAGGACACCAGCCGCTCGGCCTCGGCGCGTGAGGCCGCCGCGCCCACGGCGTAGGCGGCCGTGAACCCGGCGGCTCCCAGGACGGCGGTGACCCGCCGCTCGACCGTCCGCGCGTCCGCGTCACCGGGATCGTCCCGCCCCCGCAGTACGGCGGCGGCCCCGAGCAGCCGTCCGGCCCGCTCCGCCCGGTTCCGGCACAGCTCGATCGCGGCGGTCGCGACCGCGATCGAGGCCGCGACCGGTGTGTGCCAGGCCAGCGTCAGGCGCACCGCCGGGTGGTCGAGCCGGCGCGCCGCCTCGTCGGGCGCCCCCTCTGCGACGTCCACCTGGGCGAGTACGGCCAGCAGCAACGCGGTCAGGTGCGGGGTCGCCCGGCCGGGCGGAGCCTCGGTCAGACCGGCCTCGGCGTGTTCGCGGGCGGCCCCCGGCCGTCCGGCCTGCCACTCCAGCCGTGCCAGGCCGAGACACACCTGGGCCTGTGACTCCGCGGACCCGGCCCGGCCCGCCTGGGCGAGCAGGTCCGTCAGCAGCCGTCGCCCGCCGTCCGCGTCACCGGTCTGGGCCAGACGCAGCGCGGTGGCGACCTCACTCTCCATCGTGTGCTCGGGCATGCCGAGCTCCCGGAAGTGCCGGGTGGCCCGCTCGGCCAGCACGGGCGAGGCCGGTTCGCCGGCCCGCTGCGCCGCCGAGTTCAGGGTGCTCATCGTGGTCGCCAGCCCCCACCGCTCGCCGAGCTCCTCGAAACCGGTCAGCGCGTGCGACAACAGATGTCTCGCCTCCACGGCCCGCCCGGTGTTCATGGCCAGCACGCCCCGGACCAGCAGGGTCAGCGACCGGCTCCACGGATCGGTCTCCTCGTCGGGGGAGCCGGGGATGTCCGGTGCGCCCGCGCCTATGGCGAGCACCAGCCGGGCCATCCTCAGGACGGGGTGGGTGCCGGAGGCCTCTTCGAGTGCCTTCCCGATCCGGTCGAAGGCCTCCTTCGCCTCCTCCGGCTCGCCGACGGCCTCGACGGTGGCCAGTGCGTGCGCGACGACCACCAGCGCGCGGGCCTGCGGCTCCGCCGGACCACGAACCTGGAGCACCCGGTCGAGCAGGTCGAGTGACTCCGGTGGATGGTCCCGAAGGAACCAGAACCAGCACAGCGCGACGCCGAACCGGACCGACAGACCGGCGTCGCCCGACTCGGCCGCCCAGCGGATCGCGGCCGACAGGTTGTCCCGCTCCGCGGACAGCCGTACCAGCCAGCGAAGCTGCTCTGAGGTGCGCAGATGTAGGTCGGCGGACTCGGCCGTCCGCAGGAGGAAGGCGACGTGCCGCCCCCGTACGGCCTCCACCTCGCCCCGCTCCGCCAGACGCGCCAGGCCGTACTCCCTGATGGTCTCCAGCACGCGGTAGCGCGGCTCGACCGGGTCGGCGGACTCCATCGGGTGCAGCAGGGACTTGTCGACCAGCGCCGCCAGCGACTCCCGCACCTCACCCAGCCCGCCGACGGCCTCCGCCGTGTCCTCGGCGAAGGTGCCGGGCACGACCGACAACCGTTCCAGCAGCGTCCGCTCGTCGGAGCCGAGCAGGTCCCAGCTCCAGGCCACCGCCGCGCCAAGAGTCCTGTGCCGTGGCAACGCCGTACGGCTGCCGCCGGTGAGCAGCCGGAAGCGGTCGTCCAGCCGCGCCGCGACCGCCTCGACCGGCAGGGCGCGCAACCGCGCCGCGGCCAGTTCGATCGCCAGCGGGAGGCCGTCCAAGCGGCGGCAGATCTCGGTCACCGCGGTCAGCGCGCCACCCTCGGGGGCGAAGTCCGGCCGGACCGCGGCGGCCCGGTCGTGGAACAGGCGGACCGCCGCGCAGGCACGGGCCCGCTCAGGGCTCGCCCCAGGTTCGGGGAGTTCCAGCGGGAGCACCGGATGCAGGGTCTCACCGTCGATCCGCAGGGGTTGCCTGCCGGTGGCCAGCACCCGCAGGCCCGGACAGCGGGCGAGCAGGGTCCCGGCGAGCGTCGCGACGGCCTCGATCACGTGCTCGCAGTTGTCCAGCACCAGCGCCAGGTCGTCGTCCGCGAGCGTCTCGGCCAGGTGGTCCGGGACGTCCTCCCGGGCGACGGGCCGGGACGGCACACCCTCCCGGCGGCTCCGCAGCAGGTCGAGCACCACGCGGGGCACGTCGTCCGCGGCGACCGGGGCCAGCGGGACGAACCACACCCCGCCGGGCGGCGAGAGCCGTCGGCCGACGGCGTTGGCCAGCCGGGTCTTCCCCGCTCCGCCGGGGCCGACCAGGGTGACCAGCCGGACGCGGCCGAGCAACCCGACCACCCGGCGGACGTCCTCGTCGCGGCCGACGAAGCTGGTGAGCGGGACGTCCAGGTTTCCGTGCGATCGGCGGGGGCCGGGAGACGTGCCGCGCAGCACCGCCAGGTGGGCCTGCTGAAGGTGCGGTCCCGGATCACCGCCGAAACCGTCCGCGAGCAGGTCACGGATCCGCTGGTAGGCGGCAAGGGCCTCGGCGCCCCGGCCGTTCAGCGCCAGGGCCCGGATCAGCTGGGCGTGCAGCCGTTCCCGCAACGGGTGCGCGGCGGTCAGCGACTCAAGCTCGGCGACAAGGCCGGGCTCCGCGCCCAGCGCGAGGTCGGCCTCGATCCGGTCCTCCAGGGCGGACAGCCTGGCCCGTTCGAACCGCTCCGCCTCGGCGTCGGCGAACGGCGCCTCACGCACGTCCGCCAGAGCGGGACCGCGCCACAGTTCCAGGGCCTCGCGCAGGGTCGCGGCGGCCTCGGCGGGCCGGGACCGCGCGTACGAGTCGCGCCCCTCGCGGGCCAGCCGTTCGAACCGGACGGCGTCGACCGCCTCCGGCTCGACGGCCAGCCGATATCCGGCGGGCCCCAGGGTGAGCAGCCCGGGGTCGCCCAGGACACGGCGCAGCCGGGAGACCAGCGACTGCAGCGCACGCTGGGGGTCCTCCGGCGCCTCCGCACCCCACGGTTCGCCCCACAGCGCCTCGGTCAGGGTCGCGGGCCGTACGGCACGCCCGGCGTCCAGCGCCAGCCGGGCCAGCAACGCCCGAAGCCGCGCGCCTCCCACCTGCGCGGGACCGGAGGGGGTGTCCAGCACCAGGGGGCCGAGGACACCGACGCGCACCCGTTCACTCGCCATGACCAGCAGTCTGCCAAACCGGAACATCACGACCGGCCCCTGAGGCGTACGCCGATGACGGTAAACCGGACCGTGCGTCGGCGATGCCCGCGCAGGTCGTTGTCGTACGGCTCCGCGTCGGGTCCCTCGGCGAAGACGCCGGTCGGCCTCCCGCTCCTCCGCCTGGCTCCGGCGAACAACCGCCTGCCGTCGGGTGCCCGAAGGGAACGGCCTCCCTTCGAGGGCTCCCGGGGCCGGTGACCGTTTGCGAACGCCGCCCGTTTGTTTACCGGTCACCACAACTAACACGAGGAAATGAAGGGCATAAGGGAAACCGCACCGGCGGAGCCGGTAAGCAATTGGCACGGAGCCGGACGCCCGGATTGTCCCGGGACGGGCTTCGGTCGTCGTAACAAGAAAGGATGATATTCATGGAAGAAACAGTGGAAAAGCCGCGGAAGAAACTCTCACTGGACCGGGAGACGGTGCGCAACCTCAATGACCCCATCCTGAGCACGCAGGGATGGAGTCTGTGGACGTGCGACGACGCCGGCTCCGAGCATGAGATTCAGGGCGAGCGGGTCAAGTAGACGAAAACGGTGGGTCGGCGTTGAATCTGAAACCGGTTCCACGTGTCTCACGTGGTGACTTCCGGCCGGCACGCCTCGCCGGCCTTCCTCAGGTGGTCGTGGACAATGTTTCCGGATGGCGGGCCGTCAAGAGCTGGAACAGCGCCTACCTCAAGTCCGTGGCAGGCCACCGCGAGGTCGCCGTGCGAGAGACGAACGGCCCACCCAGCAATATTTTCCAGAATCTGGCCCGCGGCGGGCGTACGTCTTTCGGTGATTATCTGGACTGGGTGGTGGAAACCGCGCACGACCTACGGCCTGTCACCGAAAGACACGCCGACGTCGGCGCCATCACCAAGGCGGTCGCCGCCAGCGGCTTCGAGGACTCCTATTACCTCGACGCGAAGCTGAGCCAGTTGTCAGAGAGGCTCGCCGCCGACGCGCCGGCCCCGGACTGGTTCCGCGCCTCCCCGGTGGACACCAATCTGTGGTGCGGCGTCCTGGGCACCTCCTCCGGACTGCACTGCGATGTGACTCCCAACTGCAACGTCCAGGTGATCGGCCGCAAGCATTTCGTTCTGTTCCCGCCCTCGCAGTCGCGGCTGGTGTACCGCATTCCCCGGATCACCCACTGCCGCTTCGACCCCAACGTTCCGGACTTCGACAGGTTCCCGCTCGCACGGCGGGCGTCTGGCTGGCAGTGCACTCTGCGGCCGGGTGAGTCGCTCTACATCCCGGTCGGCTGGTATCACCAGGTGACGGTGGTGACGCCGTGGGCGCTGAACGTCAACTTCTTCTGGCCGCGCCCGTTTCCGCAGGGCGTCATGACGCCGTCGCTGTGGCGGTTCCTGCTCCGGCGGGGGTCGGCCCGGATGAGGCGGCTGCTGCGGGGATGACGGGTGCAGAGGAGGAGCCGGCCTGGCGGCCTGCGGAGTTCTTCGTGCTCCGCACACCGTACCTTCCGCTGGACGCGTTGTCCGCGCTGGGCGGTGACAGCCTGGTGGAGACGGGTTTCTCGCACGAGCGTGCGACGGCGGAACACGCGCGTGCCCTCGACCGGCTGCGGGCGCTGTGCCTGCGGCCCGATGTGCGCGAGGCCCTGTGGGTGGCCTCACCGTCGCTGGAGGGGCGGCTGGACGGCTGGGCGCGTGACCCGCGGGGCGGGCTCAGGATCGGCCATGGTCTTCTTCGGTATGTCGCGCGCATGGCGGGGCGCCCGACGCCGTTCGGGCTTTTCGCCGGGTGCTCGCTCGGGACGGTCGGTGCGGAGACCCGGCTGCGCCTCGCGAGCCGGGAGGCCTACCGCCGCCACACGAGTTTGGACGCCCGATATCTCGCTGCCCTGGCGGAGTCCCTGCAGCGGGATCCGGCTCTGCGGCCGCGGCTCAGGTATCTGCCGAACTCCAGCGTCTACCGGGCGGCCGGGCGTCTGAGGTACACCGAGACGCGCCCTGCCGGCGCCGGGACGTCGTACCATCTGGTGGCCGTCGAACCGACGGCCCACCTGGAGGCCGTGCTTGAGCGGGCCGCGGGCGGGGCCCTGCCCGGAGAGCTGGCCTGCGCCGTCGGCGCCGTCGACCCCGAGGTCGGCCGGGACGAGGCGCTCGACTTCGTGGACCGGCTGATCGACGCGCAGCTCCTGGTCTGCGAACTCGGTCCCACGGTGAGCGGGCCCGAGCCGGTCGACGACCTCCTTGACCGGCTGGACCGGGCGGGCGGAGAGCGCGCCCGGCCGGTCGTCTCGGCCCTGCGCCGGGCCCGGACCATGCTCGCGGGTTTGGACGAGTCGCCGCCGGGGGCCGATCCGGAGCGTTACCGCGAAGTCGCCGCGGCGCTTCCGGCCCTGGCCGAGGTCCCGGTCTCCTTCCACGTCGATCTCACGAAGCCCGCCGGGACGACACTGGGACGAGACGTGCTCGCGGAGATCGAGCGCGGGGTGCGTCTGTTGCGCCGCGTCGGCGCGGGGCGGCGCGGCGACCCTCTGGCCCGCTTCCGTGAGGCGTTCCTCAACCGGTACGACCGGCGCGAGGTGCCGCTGTGCGAGGCCTTGGACGACGAGATCGGTGTCGGATTCCCCGCTGACGGCCCGTTCGGGGCGGCACCGGCTCCGCTGCTGGACGATCTGGCGTTCCCGGCTCCTCCACGGGCCGAGGACACTCGGCTCAGCAGGCGGGACGCGCTTGTCACGCGCTGGCTGACCGAAGCCGCGTGCGCGGGCGTGGCGGAGCTGTCGCTGGGCGAGGCCGAGGTGCGGGCCCTTGAGGAGGCGGGCGAGGCAGCCTCGCTGCCGGACTCCTTCGGGGTCGTCGCCACGATCATCGCGGCCGACGAGGACGAGGTGGCCGCGGGACGCTACCGCATCATGTTGTCCGCGGTGGGCGGTCTGTCCGGAACCACGCTGATGGGCCGGTTCTGCCGGCGTGACGACCGGTTGCTCCGCCATCTGCAGCGGCACCTACGGGCCGAAGAGGCGCTGCGACCGGAGGCGGTCTACGCGGAGATCGTGCATCCCGTGCCGGGCAAGGTGGGCAACGTCCTGGTCCGGCCGCGCCTTCGCGAGTACGAGATCGTCTACCTCGGCCGACCGGCCGCGCCGGAGCGGCGAATGCCCCTCGACGACCTCACGGTCTCCGTCACCGGCGAGCGGGTGGTGCTTCGCTCGCGTTCGCTCGGCCGCGAGGTTCTGCCCCGGCTCACGGTCGCGCACCGCTTCGACGGAGCCGGCAGCCCGGCCTTGTATCGCTTCCTGTGCCACCTGCAGCGCCAGGGGAGGGCGGGCGGGCTGTCCTTCTCGTTCGGAGGCCTGGACGACGCGCCCTATCTGCCGAGGGTCACCGCCGGCCGGCTGGTGCTGTCCCGGGCCCGCTGGCGTCTGTCGGACGCGCAACTGGGGTCCCTGGAGGGCCCGACGGCCGCCGCCCGCTTCGCCGCGGTTCAGGATCTGCGACGCCTGCTTCGCCTGCCGCGATGGGTCGCGGTCGTGGACGCGGATCGGAGACTGCCCATCGACCTGGACAACCCCCTCTTCGCCGACATGGCCGTCCACCTGTTCCGCGAGCACCGGCCGGTGCGGCTTGAGGAAGTGTTCTTCGGGCCGGACGAGGTGCCCGCGACGGGGCCGGAGGGTCGTTTCGCGCACGAGATCATCGTGCCGTTCCTGCGCACGAGCGCTCCCGAGCCCACTTCCGGTACCCCGGCGCGCCAGGAGAGGCCGCTCACCCGAAGTTTCCCGCCCGGATCGCCCTGGCTCTACGCCAAGCTGTACAGCGGCCCGGTCGGTGCCGACACCATACTCCAGCAGGTCGTGCGGCCCCTGGTACGCGCGGCGGTGTCCGACGCCTCAGTCGATCGCTGGTTCTTCGTCCGGTACGCCGATCCCGACCCGCATCTGCGGCTGCGGCTGCACGGCGATCCCGGCCGCCTGATGAACGAGGTGCTGCCCGCGCTGCTCGCCGCCTGCGCGCCGTTCCACGCCGAGGGCACCCTCTGGCGGATCCAACTGGACACCTACGAACGCGAGGTCGAACGCTACGGCGGAGCCGACGGGATCGTTCTGGCCGAGCGGCTGTTCCACGCCGACAGCGACGCCGCGCTCAAGGTGATCGGGGAGACTCCCCGCGACATGGACGCACGCTGGCGGCTGGCGCTGGTCGGTCTCGACCGGCTGCTCGACGATCTGGGCCTGGACCTGGCCGGGCGGCTCTCCGTCAGTACGGCGGCACGTGATCGTTTCCGCCGCGAATTCGGTGCCGACACCGCCTTCGCCCACCGGCTCGGCGCCCGCTACCGGCGGGAGCGGACGCGACTGGAGTCGCTCCTGGCCGCACCGGATCATCTGTACCGGGCACGCTCCGAGGCGTTGCGTCCCATCGCCGGCGACCTGGCGGCGTGCGCGGGGGCTGGCCGGCTCACCCGTCATGCGACCGCCCTCGTCGGCAGCTTCCTGCACATGCACGCGAACCGGATGCTGCCCGCTGCCGCGCGCGCCCAGGAACTTGTCCTCTACGACTTCCTCAGCCGCTGGTACCGCTCGCGCGTGGCCCGGACTCTCATCGAGGCCGCGACAGAAGCACCGCGTCGTGCCACCGGCCGGTCTCATCGAATCCAGCGGTGACGAACATGTCGGCGTACCGCGGGTTGAGGTACATGACGTAGAAGTCCCGGGGAGCCTCGGCGAGCGATTCGAGAATGCGCTCCACGACCGCGTGCATGGTCTCGGCACCGAACGGATGGAAGAAGTAGGCGACGGTCACGGACGTCGGGACGGCGAAGGACCCGGCGTCCGCGCACGTGACGCTCAACGCGCAGGGACGGCGGCGGCCGAACCTGGCGATGTTCGCGTTCGCGATCGCGCACAGCTCCGGCGACGATTCCACCCCGATCGCCGCGGCGAAACCGTGTCTCGCGGCGAGCATGAGCACCCGTCCTTTTCCCGCCCCGAAATCCACGAACACCCGCCCGTCGGTGGTCAACGGGGCGTTTCGCAGCATCTCCGCGAAGAGCAGCGGATTGGTGCCCTCGTGCGCGGTCGCGCAGCCGGGCGGCTCCAGAGAGGTGTCGGTCCCGTGCCGGACGTCGAACAGAAGCTCATGCGAGACCAGCCGCATCGTCCGGACGACACCGTATCTCCGTCGCGCGGCGGGAAACGAACGCGTGATGAGCCGGAACTGCCCGGCGAGCCGACCCAGCATCGCGCGCCCAGCCCTCCCGCCGCGACCGTGAACGTCACCTCATCCTGTCAGGGGCGTCGAGCCGAGTCCCGGGGAAACGCCGAGACGCCGCCCACGGCCCGGCGGCCCGTTCCTGCCCTGCGCACGTGTGGCGGGAGGCAGCCGCGAGTCGGTCGGCCTGCGGTCCGATTCCCTGTAGTAAGGTCCGACCTTGTCGGACACTCCCAGCCATGAGGTGACTACTCACTGTATTGGATGCTGTGTTCCGCGCGTATGGACAGCCCCGGCGCCCATCGACGGTCACCGCTGCCCGGCCGCCTTCAGGAAGGACGTTCCCTGTGAACCTCAGCAACCCCGTCGGTGCCCACCGGCCGCGTGTCCGGCGCACCGCGGTCACCGCGTGCCTTATGCCGGCCGTCCTGACCGCCACGGTCTTCGCCCCCGCCTCGTCCGCGTTTCCGGTCACCGGACCGGCAGCGGCCTCGGCAGTACTTTCCGCGCAGGTCGAACCACAGCAAGAGGTGCCTGAACTCGATGCCCCGGGCGCCGCCGAACCCGTGACGTATCCGCCGGACCATCGCACCCGCCCCACATCGGGCACCTTCGTCTTCACCGCCCCTCCGCACACCCGCATCACGCGCCTGGAGATGAACTGCCGCCCCCGGCCCTGCGCGGAGGCGATCGCCACCGATGGCTCCACCGCCACCGCCCGCACGGGCCCCGGGCGCTGGCGCTGGAACGTGCCGGTACGGGTCTGGCTTCAGGCCGCCGCCAACGCCCCCATGCAGCGGGCCCGTTACAGCGGAAACCTGAGCGTCGACAGTGAGCGGCAACCACTCGACGTGGTCATCACCGAGGGGAGGCAGGGTCTGTTCGGCGTCGTCCGTGAGGACGCCCCCAACAACAGCGGTGCGCTGGTGTCCGACGTGGTGCCGGGCAGCCCTGCCGACAAGGCCGGGATCCGGCCCGGTGACGTCATCGTCTCCTTCAACGGCAGGGTCATCACCAATGCCAGGGAGCAGAGTGCCGCCCGTGTCGGAGTGTTGCGCGCGGGAGCCGTCGTCCCCGTCACCTACCGCAGGCCCGACGGCGGCGTCGGAACCGCCGAAGTCACCCTGGTCGACACCCTTTGAAATTCTTCGAGGTGGATGCCCGGTTCCCCGAGGCCGCCAAGATGGAAAGCCCGTGGGCGGAGGCGAACAAGCTTCTGAGGGTGCGGAAGCTTACAACCGGCTGAAGTCCTGTTCGGCCTCCGAGGTCGCCTCGATGATCGAGAGCGTGTCGCGGCGGTACACCGACACGCACGGCGCCTTGATCGTCGGGTTCGCCTTCGCGTACATGCTGGACTTCAAGCTGAGGCCGAGGCTGAAGAACATCGGCTCGGCGAAGTCGTACCGGCCGACGGCCGGCAAGGACAAGAACTGGCCCCACCTGGCGCCGACGCTGTCCACCAAGACGATCGACTGGCAGCAGTACGACCAGATCGTGAAGGACGCCACCGCCCTGCACGCTGGGCATCGCCGAGGCCGAGCGGTCTCGCGCCGCCCCACCCGCGGCGTACCGGATGGTCAGCACGTCGGCGATCTGTGCCGGAGACCACTTCCGTGTCAATTCTGTCCGTGTTGCTGCGGGGGATGCGCGGGCCCGGACAACCGCCGGCCTCCGCTCAGCTCTTCCGGTCGCTCAGGACGCAGAACTCGTTGCCCTCCGGGTCGAGGAGGGTCACCCAGTGCTGCTCCTCCTGCCCGTTGTTGGCGCGCCGGGCACCGAGCGAGAGCAGCCGGGCGACCTCGGCCTCCTGGTCGTCAGGGCGGAAGTCGGGGTGGAGCCGGTTCTTCGACGCCTTGCCCTCGGGGACGGGCACGAAGAGCAGCCCCGGCATCCGGTCCGGCTCAGGCCGGATCTCGATGATCTCCTCGGATTCGTCGACCACCACCCAGCCGAGAGCCTCTGCCCACCAGCGCCCGAGAGCGACGGGGTCGGCGGAGTCGACGATGATCTGTTCCCATTCCAGTGCCATGGGCCTGAGCATAGACAGGACCGGCGGCCGTCCCTCCGTGAAGGAGCGGGCCGACTTGTGTACTCCTGTGAGAACCAGGTGGAGCACGAGCCGTCCGGAGACTCGGCAACTGCGGCGTCCGACCGTTCCGGTTATGGCCTCCGAGGATCTGGGACGGCCGTGTCGCGGGGTCTTGGGAAGACACGGACGAATCTTCGTCAGCTCCCGGAGATGGTGCCTCTCCACTTCCAGCCTGGTTTCGGGCCGACATGGACACGTCAGTACCTTGAGGCCCGCGTAGCGGACTGATGACGTCAGGTCGCGACGCCTATGGAGCCGGTTCCGGGGGAGTGGCGGGGGCGCGGAGTTCCGCTGTCACCGCGCGTTCCCTGAGCTGGGCGGCCTCCAGGCGCAGAGCCTCCATCTGCTCCCGCAGGTCGGAAAGCCTCACCTGCTCCATGGCCAGTTGCATGAGCGCCCTGTCCCGCTCCGCCTGTGCCTCGGCGATCCGCGCGGCGGCGCGTTCCTCCGCCTCCGCGACCTTCGCCATGGCCCGTTCCTCCGCCTCGGTGACCTGGCGCGCCGCTCGTTTGTCCGCCTGGGCCGACTGCCGGTCGGCGCGGGCCGCCTGCGCCCGGGCCTCGGCGGCTTCGGCCAGCGCCTGTGCCCGGCCCTGAGCCTCGGCGTCCGCCCGGGCCTGGGCCCTGTCCCGTTCGGCTTCGGCCGCTCTGGCCTGGGCCTCGGAGGCGACGGCGGCCCGCTCGGCCTCCGCCCTCGCCCGCTGTGCGGCCTCCGCCGCCCGTTCCGCCTGGTCACGCTCGGCGCGGGCCTGTTCCGCCTGCTCTCGTTCCTGTACGGCCAGCGCCTGGGCCTGCTCGGCGGCGGTCTCGGCCGTCTCGATCCGCTCGGCCGTCTCCCTCAACGTGGCGTCCCTGGCCGCCTCGGCGTGGTCGGCCCGTCGTCTGGCCTCCTGTTCGGCGTGCTTGGCGAGCCGTTCGGTGGCCGCTGCCTCGTGCAGGGCGGCCAGCGCCTGTTCCCTGGCAGTCTCGGCGTCGGCCAGGGCGATGTCCCGTTCGGCGTTCGCCTCCTCGACCTGGCGGGCCATGGTGTCCCGCTCCCTGCGGGCGTGTCCGGTGGCCTCGCGGGCCAGCCGTACCTGCTCGAAGGCCTGTTCCCGCTCGGTGCGCGCGATCGCGACCCGGGTGTGGGCCTCGGCCTGCACCGCGCTCAGCTTCGCCTCGACCCCGGCGGGACTCAGCTCGTCGGCCAGGATCTGCGCCAGCGGCGCGATCGCCGTCGCCATGCCCTTCTCCATCCGCTCGTAGAACTCCTCCGCGCGGGCGAGCGCGCCCTCAAGGCCGGGGGTCGCGCGTTTCAGCTCCCGTTCGCGCTTGGCCGCCGCCTGGCAGTCACCCTGCGGGCAGTAGGCCTTGGGCCGTCCTCTTCCCTGGCGCTGCTCGATCGGCATCCCACAGTGCTTGCACGGCGTCACCGCGCCGGCTCTCTCGCTCACCCCTCCAGGCTAGCATTTTCTGTTTTCCAGAAATTCAAAATCAATAACCACGCTTCGTTGTGTTGGCGGCACAGATCGCCTACTACCGGGAATGACAATTCCCGCAAGTAGGCGGATCGGAGGTCTTCTGCGGCGTGGATTGTCCGTTTGTGCGAATCCGCACGAGGTGTCAGTGCGCAGCTCAGAGGCCTTTTTGAAGGCTCGGTGGCCGCCTGGCGCCCTCACCGCACCGCTGCGTCCCAGAGGACGGATGAGAAAGTGTCACGGAGCCTGAGGCCCTGCAGGACTGTGGGGCCTCGCGGATCGTGACCAACGACGCCTCGGTGACCCGCGACGTCTCATTGATGGCCAGCCCCCTGGGAGTGCTTCCGGCTCAGAGACGTGACACGTTCCTCAACTCACAAACGAATGGCCATGCCCCGACCTTCGATGTCTCGCCGACAGCCAGACCGTGCTCGTGGCCAATGAGAATTGGCCACGAGCGGTGAAGCCCTATAGGACGAGTCACAGGCCGACGTTGCGCATGGCGTTGTCGCGCCGGCGGTCGACGGCACGGATGTAGCACAGCACGGCCGGGGTGGCCGGAGCCCAGCGGCCGCGCTTGGCGATGAGGCCCGGCGCTCGGGTTGGTGTCACCAGGCGCAAAGTGGAGTGTCCGAGCTGGTCAGAGGGCTCGGACGGCGGGTGGCCGCCGGGGTGGTTACGGCTGTGAGCAACCAGGGCGGGGCAGCGGCCGGATCATAGCGTTCAGGAGTCCTAGGGTGCTGACCTGGTCGGATGTGATTCGGAAGATCCGGCAGAGCTACGTTCTGTCTGGTAAGACCTCACGCTGAGCTACTTTGCCCCTGGTGACACCGACCCAGGCCCCGAGCCTTGTCGAGGTCCCGGAGCTTCGTCGTGCTCAGCGTGCGGCAGCGGGCTCCGGGAGCCGTCGCGACATGTTCATCTCCTCGACGGTGGCGACCAACGGGGCCAGCTCGGGGTTCTTGGCGGCCTCGTCCAGCGCCTCCCGGAGGGCGGCCTCGTTGGTCGGCCTGGCCGCTTCCAGGAGTTCCAGGCCGGACCCGGTCACGTCGGTGTAGATGCCGCGGCGGTCGGTCGCGCAGAGGTATCGCGAGAGCAGGCCGCGGTCCTCCAGCCGGGTGACGAGGCGGGTGGTGGCGCTCTGGCTAAGCACGACCGCGTCGGCGACCTGCTTCATCTGCAGGTGCCCGCCCTCGCCGTCGTGCTGGCGGCTGAGCACGTCGAGCAGCGAGTACTCGCGCACGCTCAGGTCGTGCTTGGCCTGAAGGGCACGCTCGATGTGCGCCTCGATCCGGCCGGCCAGGAGGTAGAGAGCGGCCCAGCCGTTGGCGAGGGCGGTGAGCGCGGGGTCCGTGGCGGTCATGGGTGCGACTCTCCTTCCATGGTGCATGCCCTCCAAGATAAACCCTTGCACGCAATATCGGCTAACACGTGTATCCCGCTCATGCAAGTATCACCCTCATCGCGCCCGGCCGCGCGTTCCGTCGCCGCCGTCGCCCACCGTCGTTGACGAGCAAATACCCGCATTTGCAATTAGCCCGCGTATGCAATTATTGTCTAAGCGTGTAAGGCGCAACAGCAATCGTATGGAGGGCGGCACACCATGCCTCTCGCGCTCCTAGCCCTGGCCATCGGGGCCTTCGGGATCGGTACGACCGAGTTCGTGGTCATGGGCCTGCTGCCCGAGATCGCCGACGACTACGGGGTGTCCATCCCCTCCGCCGGACTCCTGGTCACCGGTTACGCGATCGGCGTCGTCATCGGCGCCCCGCTGATGACGACGCTCGGCACCCGGATCGGCCGCAAGACGATGCTCATGATCCTCATGGGCCTGTTCGTGGTGGGGAACCTGCTCTCCGCCGTGGCACCGATCATGGGCGTGATGCTCGCCGGCCGCATTGTGGCCTCCCTCGCCCATGGCGCGTTCTTCGGCATCGGCTCGGTGGTCGCCGCCGACCTCGTGGCCCCGGACAAGAAGGCCGGCGCCATCGCCACGATGTTCACCGGCCTCACCGTCGCCAACATCGCCGGCGTTCCGCTGGGCACCTTCATCGGCCAGGCCGTCGGCTGGCGCGTCACCTTCGCCGTCGTCGCCGCGCTCGGCGTGGTCGGACTGTTCGGCATCGCCAAGCTCGTCCCCGCTCTGCCCCGCCCCGAGGGCGCCCACCTGCGCCGCGAGCTCACGGCGTTCCGCAACCCCCAGGTCCTGCTCGCCATGGCAATGACCGTCCTCGGCTTCGGCGGTGTCTTCGCGGCGATCACCTACATCGCCCCGATGATGACCCACGTCGCCGGGTACTCCGACGGCGCGGTGACCTGGCTGCTGGTCCTGTTCGGCGTCGGGATGTTCCTCGGCAACCTGCTCGGCGGCAGATTCGCCGACCGCAAGCTGATGCCGATGCTCTACGCCTCCCTCGGCGGACTCGCCGTCGTCCTGGCCCTGTTCACCCTCACCGCACACAACAAGATCCTCGCCGCGGTCTCCATCCTGCTCGTCGGGGGGCTCGGCTTCGCCACCGTCCCACCGCTGCAGAAGCGCGTGCTCGACCAGGCGCACGGCGCGCCCACCCTGGCCTCCGCCGTCAACATCGGCGCCTTCAACCTCGGCAACGCCCTCGCCGCGTGGCTCGGCGGCCAGGTCATCGCCGCCGGCCTCGGCTACACCGCCCCAAACTGGGTCGGCGCGCTGCTCGCCGGGTCCGCCCTCCTGCTGGCCGTCTGGTCCGCCGTCCTGGAGCACCGCGCCCCCGTGCGGGAGGGCGCCGTCACCGCCGCTCCCGTTCCCGCTCACCACTGACCGTCCTCCTCCCCGTTCCTTCCGGCCCAGGACTCCCGAAGCTGCGACGAGCCGCAAAGTAGGCGGATCAGTCCAGCTCAGCGCGGGTTTTCATTACCGCCCGCCGGGGCCGGGTTTCGGCGGCCCGTCCCGGGTCGGCATGGGGGACCGGATTGGCGGGGCGCTCGGAGTCAGAGCCGTGACCTGGGACGATGTGGTTCCGCTGACCGGACAGAGTCGTAGTCCTGTCCGGTCAGCCTCCTCCTTTGCCCCTGGCCGTAGCTTCGGGAGTCCTGGGCCGAATACGGCGGAAACAGGTCACTCCGGGACGCTGACCGGACAGAACCTGCGTTCTGTCCGGTTCCTGAAACGGCGTCTGACCAGCTCAGCGGGGTGAGGCCGCAGCGGGAACCAATCCGGTCCCACACCGGGCACCGCCATCCACAGCCGAAACCCGGTGTACGCTCCCACCGCCTGACCTGCGGTCTCCGGCGGACGCAGCCCGTTTCCGCCGTATTCCGGGACCGCCGCGTATCGCATCAGATGCGAATTGGCGACCCCTCGCGCCCGACGGCTCGGACTCGACGAAGGGGCTGCTGTGCGCGCCGTTTCGGCCGACTGCACTCTACCTATCCGAGCGCGGTTTGAGACAGGCGAGAAGGTAGGGATCCATACGCTGACCTGGGGCGCTATACAGCCTTCGCATTGGATGCGAACGACGGAGAGTGACGGTGTCCAGGACGAACGACCGGCTTCCAGGTACCGCTCGGCTGCAGCTGGCCGATGGGGTGACGTTACTGCACCCCCCCCGGGAGCAGGTGTTCGAAGTGATGGTGGACGGCTGGCGCAATCAGCAGCTGGCCAGGAATCTCGCCCTCTCGATGACTGGGAACCGAATACGTGGGAAAGGGGCCATGACCCGATCTTGGTAGTGCTTCCCCGCAGGTCGACGCCGGTTTCTGGTCAGGTGATGCTGCGCGGTTGAGAAGCTCAGGGATCAATGGCCAGGAACTGCAGTTTCGTGTTCGCGGCCTCATGAACCTCAGGTGCCAGGGGATCGGCAGTCAACTCCCGCAGACGCGAGCGGACTGCGGCCGTATCTGGCGCCGCCTCACACGCGCGCTGCTGAACCGTTGGCTCGCAATCATCAAGTCCCTCGACCGTGACGGCTTCGGCTCCATGCGGCGCACATCCCCGAAGCCCGTCCAGGAACGCTTCTCGGGCAAGTGAATGAACTGTGCCTTCCCATGCGGCCATGAGCTCGCTCGCGGCTTCATGGATCCCCAACCGGCCCAGGCCTCGTGCCGGAACCTCGGCAGCGCACCATTCCCCAGCGACGACTGTGCGGTGCAACGCGGCCAGCAACACCGGCGCATCGCCCCGGTCGCCGACCTCTGCCACCACACGCTCCCCGAACGCGACGAGTGTGTCGTCGCCGCTGCCGATCCACGTGCGGGCGCGTGGCAGCGCGTCTGGCCCAAGGTGGTGGAGCGCCTGTGGGAGGGGGACGGCCGGAATACGCCGGAAAGACACCGCGGAGCCTGAAGGCCGGTCGTTAAGGTGATCGTCGTCGTGTTGGTGGCGGTCTTGGGGGCTTCGGGTGACCTCGGTCGATCGGACGGCATATCCGGGGTTCGCCAGGGTGGTGTCGGCGCGGGAGTTGGCGGAGGCGTTCACGCCGACTGAGGCCGAGGTGGTGTGGGCTCGTGGCCGTACTCAGGATGAGCATCACCTGCTGGCGCTGGTGGTGTGGCTGAAGTCCTACCAGCGGCTCGGGTACTTCCCGAAGGTCGAGGACGTTCCGGCGGCGGTGGTCGGGCATGTGCGTGGCTCGCTGGGGCTGACCGAAGAGGTGGAACTGCGGCGGGCGGCGCCGATGTCGGCCAGCCGACATCGCGCGTTCGTCCGCGAGCGGTTGGGAGTGGTGTACGACGCGCCCCGAGTTCGGCGGATCGCCGAGGAAGCGATCCGCGAGGCGGTGCAGTCCAAGGACGACCCGGCCGATCTGATCAACGTGGCGCTGGAGGAGCTGATCCGGCGGCGGTGTGAGCTGCCGGGTTACACCACGTTGGACGCGATGGCCGCGTCGATCCGCACCGAGGTGAACACCGGGTTCTTCCAGGCCGTGGCGGGGCGGCTGGACGCGGCCGCGCGGGCGCGGCTGGCCCGGTTGCTGGTGGTGGATCCGGTGACTCGGCGCAGCGAGTTCGATCGGCTGAAGGACGTGGCCAAGGCCGCGTCGCTGAGCAGGTTCAAACAGCGGCTGGCGCTGCTGGCCGACATCGAGGCGATCGGGCCGACCCGGGTCTGGCTGGAGGGTGTGCCGCCAGGGAAGGTCGGGCACTTCGCAGGGGAGGCGCGCGTCACCGACGTCGCCGACATGCGCAAGGTGGGTACCGACAAGCAGTTGACGTTGCTGGTCGGCTTCGTGCACACGGCCGCGATCGGGGTCCGCGACGACGTGGTGACGATGTTCTGCAAGCGGATTGCGGCCATCCACAAGGAGGGCCGTGAGCATCTGGAGGTGTTGCGGGAGGCGCACCGGGCCGAGTCCGAGCGGCTGCTGGTGGTGTTCGGTGACGTGCTGTCGGCGGTGCAGGAGGCCGTGACTCCGGCTGCCTCCCCGCCAGGCGATGGCGGCGCCGTCGCGCCGGACGCCGTGGCGCCGACGGTGCGGGAAGTGACGGAGCGGGCCGGACGGCTGGTGCTGAAGACTTTGGAGCAGTCCGGTGGCGTGGAGGCGCTGGCCAGCGCGCACGAGGCGGTCTCGGCGCACCACGGCAACAACTACCTGCCATTGTTGGAGGTGCACTACCGCTCGCATCGTCCGGCGCTGTTCACCCTGGTCGAGGCGATCGAGTTGGAGGCCACCACCGCCGAGCGCGGCGTGCTGGAGGCGGTGGAGTTCCTGCTGGAGCTGCGCGGCGCCAAGGCCGCGTTCGTACCGGAGGAGATCACCGTGCGGCGGCCTGGTCCCGCCGGGGAACCGGTCGAGGTGCGGCTGCGGATCGATGTGGAGGCGTTCGCCTCGGGGCAGTGGCGCAAGATCCTTCGGGACAAGAACCGTCCCGGGATGCTGGTGCGCCGCCACCTGGAGGTGTGCGTGTTCTCCTACCTGGCGGCCGAGCTGCGCTCGGGCGACCTCGCGGTGGCCGGGTCGGATTCCTACGCCAACCTGCACGACCAGCTGATGTCGTGGCAGGAGTGCCGCCCGCTGGTGCCGGCGTTCTGCGCCCAGGCGGGCATCCCGGCCACCGCGTCGGCGCTGAGCGCGCACTACCGCGACAAGCTCGCCGCCGTCGCCGCGGCGGTCGACGCCGGGTACCCGGCCAACACCGACCTGCTGCTGGAAGGCGGACGGCCGGTGCTGCGCCGCCGCAAGGGCGCCGAACGGCGGCCCTCGGCGCTGGCGCTGGAGGCCGCGATCCACGGCCGGCTGCCGCAGCGGGCGCTGCTGGACATCCTCACCCGCACCGCCTACCTGCTGAAATGGCACCGCCATTTCGGGCCCGCGTCCGGTTCGGACCCCAAGATCCGCGACGCGATGGCCCGGTACGTGCTGACCGCGTTCGCGCACGGCACCCTGCTGGGCCCGGTCCAGGTCGCCGCGCACATGCGCGGCCTGGTCAGCGTGCACGAGCTGAGCCTGGCGGGCAACAAGCACACCAACGCCACCAAGGTCGACAAGGCGTCGGTGGACGTCATCAACGCCTTCGGCAAGCTGGACGTGGCCGGCGTGTGGGGCGACGGCAAGACGGTCGCCGCCGACGGCTCCCAGATCGACACCTGGGAGAACAACCTGCTGGCCGAGTCCTCCATCCGCTACGGCGGGTACGGCGGGATCGCCTACCGGCACGTCTCCAACACCTACGTCGCGTTGTTTTCCCGGTTTATCCCGTGTGGGGTGTGGGAGGCGGTCTACATCATCGACGGACTGCTGAAGAACACCTCCGAGATCCAGCCCGACACCATCCACGCCGACACCCAAGGCCAGGCGCTGCCGGTCTTCGGCCTCGGCGCGCTGCTGGGCTTCGACCTGTTGCCGCGCATCCGCAACTGGCACGACCTCATCTTCTACCGCCCGGACGCCGACACCCGCTATGCCCACATCGACTCGCTGTTCGGCGACGAGGCGATCGACTGGCGCCTGATCGAAACCCACTGGAGCGACCTGCTGCGCACCGCGATCTCGATCCGGGAGAACAGGCTGTCATCGGTGACGCTGCTGCGCCGCTTGGGCAACCACTCCCGCAAGAACCGCCTCTACCGCGCCTTCCGCGAACTCGGCCGCGCGATCCGCACCATCACGCTGCTGCGCTACCTGTCCGAACCCGCCTTGCGCGAGCAGATCACCGCCGTCACCAACCGCAACGAGGCCTTCCACGCCTTCGCCGACTGGTTGATGTTCGGCGGCAAGCTCATCGGCCACAACGACCCCGACCACCAGGAGAAGGTGGTGAAGTTCAACGAGCTGATCGCCAACTGCGTCATCTACTCCACCGCCTGCGACATCACCGACGCCGCCAACGACATCGCCGCCGAAGGCCGACCCGTCGACCTCGAGGACCTGGCCACCGTCTCGCCCTACATCACCCATACGGTGCGCCGGTTCGGCAACTGGACGCTCGACCTGACCCCGCCGGATCAGAACCCCACAACCCGGCTTGACCTCGAGCCGCGTGTGTTGTTCGCGACGTGACCGCAGGACGCTGGAGGGCGCAGCGACTCCCTCATGGGCCAGCGGCTCGACGGGATCGTCAGTCCTTTCTGCGTGCTGCCCGGCCATGAGCGGACGACCGTCGTTGCCAGCGGGACGGCCCAAGCAGATCTGCGAAGCCGACAGGGACTGGCGCGACCCCGGTTGGGCGCTCCCCCCGCTGCTCAGCGGTCAGTGCAGCTGGTGGCAGACCCAGATGTTGGGTTCAACGTAGCAGGCGTGGTCGTGGGCCAGGCTGGCGTGGACGGGGACGAGGGCGCCGGGCACGAGGACGGGCCCGTCGGTGTCGAACGGCACCCCGGTCCAGGTGCGCCACTGGGCCAGGGAAGCGGCCACCACCATGGAGGCCGGAGCGATGCCGGTGATGTGGCCGCCGGCGCGGATGTGGGTGCGCAGCCAGGGGTCGGCGGGCAAACCGTCGGGGCGGGTGCGGGCGGCGTAGTCGGCCATGGGGGTGTGCGGTTCGTGGTGTTTGCGGGTGGGCCGGACCGGGACGGCCACCTGGTCCAGGCCGGCGGTGCGGGCGGCGTCTTTCACTGCGGCCAGCAGGCGGTCGGCGAGGCCGGTGCCGCGCTGGTCGGGGGCGACCCAGATGCTGAGGGCGCCGAGGCTGTCGGGCGGGGTGCCGTGATGGAGGTCGGCGAAGGCCCAGGTGAGCAGTTCGTCCCAGCCGCCGTCGGGCAGGCGGCCGCCGCGTTCAGAGGCGTGCAGGGCGAACGGTATGGCGTGCCCGCTTCCGACGATCGTCCCGTCGGGGGCAACGGCTCTGAGGGAGAACTGCGGGAAGCGGTGCTGTAGCCCGGCGAGGGCGGACCAGCGGCCGGCCAGGTCGCCTTGCAGGAAGGCCAGCGACGACGGGCCCGGGGAGGGGGCGCGGGTGCCGGTCAGGTCGGGGCGTTGGGTGAGCGTGACGATCGTCGCGTCGGTCGGCCGGTCGGGGCGGGAAGCTCCCGCGTGCTCCGTAGCCGGTTGGTGAGCCGACGGTTGGGCCAGTTGCGGGGGTGGGGTGCTCCGGGCCGGGGTGTGCCGCCGGTCCGGTTCGGGTGTGTGTTCCGGTTCGGGGGCGAGGAGCGGTGGTAGGTCGCGGAAGAGGTGGGCGGCGGCCGCGGGCAGGTCGAGGTAGCCATTCAGGCAGCGTTCGGGCTGGCCGTGGGCTTGATCGGGGGTGCAGGGCCGGGCGGTGGCCAGCAGCGCGTCGCGGACGGCGAGCGGGTCGGGTGGGTGGCCGAGGTGGCGTTGGAGGCTGACCAGCAGAGCGGCGGTGCCGGTGACCAAGGCGACGGAAACGCAGGTGCCCTTTTGGGCTTTGACGCCGGCGTCGCCGGGGGTGGCGCCGAGTACGGCTTCGCCGAGGGCGGCGATGCCGTGCCCTGCGTAGGCGGGGCCGTGGTTGCTGTAGAAGAACATGGCGCCGTCGGCGCGGTGCGCCCCCACGGCCAGCACGCCGGGCAGGATCGCGGGGGCGAGGGAATTGCGGCCGTAGTCGTTGCCGGCCGGAGCGCAGACCAGGACGCCCGCCTCGATCG
>NZ_JBHSBC010000054.1:0-30675 GCF_042650425.1 Streptosporangium jomthongense
AAGGAGGCCCATCGGTGGGGCGGCCGCGCGGTGACCGCCATCAACAGGTCGTTGTGGGTATCCGCGACGACGGCGCGGTGATGTAGATCAGCGGACACGTGCCAACCCTTCGATGCGTGGTTATCGCGACGGTATGACAGGTCGGGGTCAGCGGAATTCGTCAGGTTTACCGAAGAGCGGAAGGTTGTTCGTGCGTCCGGACAGGGAGGCGCGGGCCGTACCGCACGGCCGGACCGGGCGCTACGGCCCCGCGCTTCGTATGATCGACGCAGGTCATCGGGCCCGCCGTACGAGCGGCGGGAGCGGTGCGAGGCGGGGGAGGGGCCGGTGGGAGAACGGGGAGTCCGGGAGATGACCGCGGCGGACGCGGTGGCCGTCGGCGAGGTCGCGCGGGCCGCGCTCACACTGGACGCCCGGGAGGCGCCCCTGCTCGTCGCCAGGCTGCTGCGTCCGCCGAGGCAGCGCAGATGGACGGCGCTGGTGACCGAGGACCTCGGCGGGGTGCTGTTCGCCTCGATGTCCGCGACCACCTCCGACGGGCACATCGACCTGCTGGCCGTCGCCCCCGGCGCCAGGAGGCGGGGCAGGGGCAGGGCGCTGGTCGGGGCGGCGGAGGAGTGGCTGCGCGGTCAGGGCGCGACCGAGGCGAGGTTCGCGGGCAACCCGCCCTGCTACGCCTGGCCCGGCGTGGACGTGCGCTACACCCCCGCCGCCTGCCTGGCCGAGCGTCTCGGCTACGAACGGTACGACACCGCCTGGAACATGACCGCCGACCTCACCGGGGACCTGTCCGTCGAGGCCGACCTCGAAAGACTGGCGGCGGCGGGTGTCACCGTGCGCAGGGCCACCCGGCAGGACGCCGGAGCCGTGACCGCCTTCGTCGAAACGCACTGGGGCGGCGACTGGGCCTGGGAGACGGCACAGGCGTCCGGCTGCCACTACGCCTCCCGCGACGGCGAGATCATCGGCTTCGCCGCGTGGGGCACCAGGCCCGCCTGGTTCGGCCCGACGGGCGTCGCGGAGGCCGCCAGAGGACTCGGCGTCGGCCAGGTGCTGCTGCGCCGCTGCCTGGCCGAGCAGCGGGACGCGGGCCTGACCGAGGCGCAGATCTCCTGGGTCGGGCCGCTGCGCTTCTACTCCAGGGCGGTCGGGGCACGCGCGGAACGCGTCTTCTGGCTCTACCGCAGGAAGCTGGGGCGGCCGTGACCGGTGATGCGCCGACCGAGCGGCGAGACCCGCGCTACGACCGGATCGACCGGCTCGGCACCGAGGAGCTCGCCCGGCTGATGAACGCCGCCGACGCGACCGTGCCCGCCGCGGTGGCCGGGGCGATCCCGGCGATCTCCGCGGCGATCGACGCCGTGGTCGCCAGGATGCGCGCGGGAGGCCGTCTGCTCTACGTCGGCGCGGGCACCTCGGGCAGGCTCGCCGTGCTCGACGCCGCCGAGTGCCCGCCGACCTTCGGCACCGACCCCGGACTTGTCCAGGGCGTCATCGCGGGCGGCGAGCCCGCGCTGAGCCGCGCCGTCGAGGGCGCCGAGGACGACGCGGAGGCGGGGACCGGGGCGATCGCGGACCGGCGGGTCGGCGCGCTCGACGCGGTGGTCGGCGTCTCCGCCGGGGGAGGGGCCCCGTTCGTCCTGGCCGCGCTCACCGAGGCGGGCCGCAGGGGCGCCCTGACCGTCGCGCTGACCTGCAACACGGGCACCGCGCTCTCCCGGGCGGCCCGGCACCCGATAGAGGTGGTCGTCGGTCCCGAGGTGGTCGCGGGCTCGACCAGGCTCAGGGCGGGCACCGCGCAGAAGCTGGTCCTCAACATGATCTCCACCATCACGATGGTCAGGCTCGGCCGCACCCACGGCGGCAGCATGGTGGAGATGACGGTGACGAACGCCAAACTCGCCGGCAGGGCGGTGCGGATGGTCGGCGACCTCACCGGCGTGAGCCCGCAGGAGGCCCGCGCCGCGCTGGAGGCGTCCGGATGGCGGGTGAAGACGGCGGTTCTGGTGGCCGAGCGGGGCGTCGGCCCCGGCGAGGCCGACGCCCTGCTGGACCGCCACGGGGGCGACCTCACCGCCGCCCGCGAGGCCTGAGCCCCTGCGTGATCTTCCTCACCGAACATGGGATGATCGGGAAACCGTCGCCCGGCCGTACGCGGGCGCGGGCGGGGTCCGGAGCGGATCCCGCGCGTTCCACGGGGTTGATCGGAGAAGAACATGGGCATCGGCCAGGTCGGCGTGTGGCATCCGCTGTTCGGCAGGGGCGAGGTGGCGGCCGTGCGCCGGACGGCGGCGGCGATCGAGGGGCTGGGCTACGGCGCCCTCTGGTTCGGCGAGGCGCCGGGGACCAGGGACGCGTTCGCCACCTCGGGAATCCTGCTGGCGGCGACGGAGCGGGTGGTGGTCGGCACCGGCATCGCCAACATCTGGGTCCGGGACGCGACCGCCATGGCGGCCGGGGCCGTGGCGTACGGCGAGGCCTACCCGGGCAGGTTCGCCCTGGGCATCGGGGTCAGCCACGCCCCCCTGGTCTCCCAGCGGGGACACGACTACGCCCGCCCGCTGGCCGCGATGAGCGCCTACCTCGACGCGATGGACGCCGTGACGGGTGAGCTGCCCTTCGCCGCCGAGCCGCCCACCCCCCGCCTGCTGGCCGCGCTGCGGCCCAGGATGCTCGAACTCGCCAGGGACAGGGCCGACGGCGCCCACCCCTACTTCGTGCCGCCGGAGCACACCGTGCTCGCCAGGAAGATCCTCGGGGAGGGCCCTCTGCTCGCCCCCGAGCAGGCCGTGGTCCTGGAGACCGACCCCGCCGAGGCCAGGCGGATCGCCCGTGAGCACATGGCGGGCTATCTCAAGCTGCCCAACTACGTCAACAACCTGCTGCACCTCGGTTACGGAGAGGACGACCTGACCGACGGCGGCAGCGACCGCCTGGTCGACGCGATCGTGGCCTGGGGTGACGTGGAGACCGTCGCCGCGCGGGTCAGAGCGCACCTGGACGCCGGAGCCGACCACGTCGCCCTTCAGCCGCTTCCCGTCGACCTGGACGGCGCGGTCGTCCAGCTCGCCGAACTCGCCCCCGCCCTGGGCGTCCGGCCCGCCGGGTAGGGGTCCCATGTGGCTCCGGTGCCACCGTTCCGTGGCTGAATGATCGTATTTCTTGGAAAACATTCGGTTCAGGGCTGTGAGCTGGGAACAAACCGTGTGAGAGGTCACGCGAAGGGAGTTCCCGCGGGTGGAGGACCCTGATGAGGAACGGGCGCTGCGAGCCCTGGGGACGGCGCTCGACGCGAACGCGCCCGTGATCCGGCATCGGCTCAGGCGTTTCCCCGAGGGCACGCCGTTCCTGCGGCTGCGCCTTCCCGGGGCCAGTGACGCCGCGCTCTTCCTCGACGGGCGCCAGTGGATCTACCTGAGCGAACCGGGACGGGGCGCGCCCGTCACCGAGTTCGCCGCGGGCCAGCTCGACGACGACCCCGAGGTCATCGTCGTGCGCCTGATGTCGGTGATGGGGCGTTCGCAGGGCCGTACCTGGCGGCCGGGACGCCTGTTGCGGGCCCTGGCGTTCGGGTTCGGCGCCGCGGCGCTGGTCTGCGTGCTGAGCGGACTGATCATGGCGGTCCTGGTCGGGGGGAGCGGTTATGTCTCCGAGGCCTCGACCAGGGGCGTCTACGTCCTGGCGGTCCTGTTCGGCCTGATCGCCGGGGTGTGGGTCGGCGTCCGCCGCTGGCGGCGCCTCCCCTGACCCCGTCCTCTCCGGCGGCTCAGCCGAGCGTCTCCGAGACCAGTTCCCTGGCCGCCTCCTGGACCAGCGCGAGGTGCTCCGGCCCCTTGAACGACTCGGCGTAGATCTTGTAGACGTCCTCGGTGCCCGAGGGGCGGGCGGCGAACCAGGCGCTGTCCGTCGAGACCTTGACACCGCCGAGGGCGGCCCCGTTGCCGGGCGCCGAGGTGAGGATCCCGGTGATCGGCTCCCCGGCGAGCGTCGTGGCGGTCACCCGGTCGGCGGAGAGCCCGGCGAGCACCGTCTTCTGCTCCCTGGTCGCCGGGGCGTCCACCCTGGCGTAGGCCGGGTCGCCGAAGCGGGACACCAGGCCGGCGTAGTGCTCGCTCGGCGAGCGTCCCGTGGTCGCGATGATCTCCGCGGCCAGCAGCGCCAGGATCAGGCCGTCCTTGTCGGTGGTCCACACCGAGCCGTCGCGGCGCAGGAACGACGCCCCGGCGCTCTCCTCGCCTCCGAAGCCGAGGGAGCCGTCGAGCAGCCCGGGGACGAACCACTTGAACCCGACGGGCACCTCGTACAACCGCCTGCCCAGGTCCGCGGCGACGCGGTCGATCATTCCGCTGCTCACCATGGTCTTGCCGACGCCCGCGCCCGCGGGCCAGTGCGGCCGGTGGGAGTACAGGTAGGAGATCGCCACGGCGAGGTAGTGGTTGGGGTTCATCAGACCGCCGTCCGGGGTGACGACGCCGTGCCGGTCGGCGTCGGCGTCGTTGCCCGTCGAGACGTCGAAGGCGTCCCGGCCCGCGATGAGGGAGGCCATCGCGTACGGCGACGAGCAGTCCATCCGGATCCTGCCGTCCCAGTCCAGCGTCATGAAACGCCAGGTCGGGTCGGTCAGCGGGTTGACCACCGTCAGGTCGAGGCGGTGCCGCTGCGCGATCTCGGCCCAGTAGGCCACGCTCGCCCCGCCCAGCGGGTCGGCGCCGACGCGCACCCCCGCCTCCCTGATCGCGTCGAGGTCGAGCACGGAGGGCAGGTCGTCGACGTAGGCCGCCAGGAAGTCGTGGCGGCCGGTGGTGTCGGCGGCCAGCGCCCTGGCGTAGGGCAGCCGCCTGACCTCCTTCAGCCCGTCGGCGATCAGCGCGTTGGCCCTGTCCTGGATCCACGAGGTGGCGTCGGTGTCCGCGGGGCCGCCGTTGGGCGGGTTGTACTTGAAGCCGCCGTCCGTCGGCGGGTTGTGCGAGGGGGTGACGACCACGCCGTCCGCGGTGCCCGCCGTACCCGACCGGTTGTGGGTGAGGATGGCGTGTGAGACCGCCGGGGTCGGCGTGTAGCCGTCCCGGCTGTCCACCAGGACCCGCACCCCGTTGGCCGCGAAGACCTCAAGCGCCGACACCCGCGCGGGCTCGGAGAGCGCGTGACTGTCCGCACCGAGGAACAACGGGCCGTCGATCCCCCGGGCCGCGCGGTACTCCACGATGGCCTGGCTGGTGGCCAGGATGTGGTCCTCGTTGAAGGCGGCGTTCAGCGACGAGCCGCGGTGGCCCGAGGTGCCGAAGGACACCCGCTGGCCCGCCTCCCCGGGGTCGGGGTGCAGCGCGTAGTAGGCGGTCACCAGGCGGGCCACGTCGACCAGGTCGGACGGCTGGGCCGGCTGCCCCGCGCGATCGTGCGTCATCGTCATCTCCTCATGTCATTTCTGGCAAATGCTTATTTACCCCGACCATGGGAGATGTCGCGTGGCAGGGGCCGTCACCGCAGCCAGGGAGGCGGAGCGGGCAGCGGTCCCGCGGGGCTGACCGTGAGCCCGGCGCCGTCGCTCCTGCCGATCAGCCAGGCGAGCAGCGCCCGGCTCCTGCCGGTCACGAGCGGTCCGGGGCCGAAGTCGTGCCTGATCTCCCCGTCGGTCGCCACGATCCGCATACCGGGAACGTCGCGCCTGGCCGCCAGGTCGGCGACCACCCTGCGGCACTCGTCGGCGGCGAACCAGCCGGGCCAGTCGTCGGGCGTGTAGGCGGTGCCCAGGTCCACGTGATGGATCTCCAGTTCCTGCAGCAGGCTGGAGACCGTCTCGTGCACGGGGCGCCCCGACTCGTCCGGCCAGCGGACCGGGCGGCGCCAGGCGGCCCTGGGATGCTCGCGGATGGCGGTCAGCACCCTGGTGACCGAGGAGCGCAGCCGCTCCATGAGGTCGGCCGCGGGGCCCCTGGCGTCCCGTTCGACCTGTTCGGCCCGGTCGCGCTCTCCGGGGTAGCGCGGGATGGGCAGGCCGGTCCGCGCGGCGACCAGCAGCCTGAAACGGGATTCGGCGCCCGCCGTGAGGTGGGCGACCACGTGTGCCCGGGTCCAGCCCGGCAGTCGTGACGGGGCGCGCAGTTCGGCCTCGGGCAGGCCCGCGGCGTCCTGGAGCAGTCTGTCGGCGCTCTCACGCAGGTACGGCAGGAGCGTGAGCGGCACCCCGTCGGCGATCTCCAGAGTCATGGTTCCCCGCTTGCCGCCGGGTACCTCTGGTGTCACGTCTTCCTCCACATCTCATCGGGGATCAGGCCGATTCCGTCCACCCTCTCTCTCCGGCGTCGTCCGTGACGGCTTTATGCAGCGGTCGTGCACGGAAAAGTCATGATTTACGCCCTGAGCATGGCGGACGGCACCCACCCCGTGACCCCGTGGGCAGGCGTCACCGGCGGTCCTCCCGCGGCCTTCAGACCGGTCAGGCCTGGTCCTCCGCGGGCACGCCGCCCTCGGCGTCGCCCGAACCCTCGGCGAGGCGGGTGCGGAGGCGGTCCCGGATCTCCTCGGGGGTGTAGGCGCGCCGCCGCCGCTCGGCTCTGGCGATCACCACGCCGGTCGCCGCGACGCCCGCCACCCCGGCGAGACCGAGTATCTTCCACCACCGCATATGCCTAGGCTACAGAAATGTCCGGCAAGAGCATCAGCCTCGATGAGGCGGTCGATCTGACCCGTACCGGCGACGTGTGGCTGTTCCGCGGCCGTACCGTCCCCGATAGAGCCATTCAGACCATGACGAACAGCCCGGTCAACCATGTCGGAATGTCCGTCGTCATCGACGACATGCCCCCGTTGATGTGGCACGCGGAACTCGGCCGGTCGCTGCCCGACATGTGGTCAGGGACCAACCAGCGCGGGGTCCAGCTGCACGACCTGCGGGACGCGGTCGGCGTCTGGGCCACCCGGTACGGCCAGCGCGCGTGGCTGCGCCAGCTCGAACCGCAGGCGACCAGGGAGATGGAGGACGCGGCGCTGCGTACGGTCGCCCTTCTGGACGGCACGCCGTTCCCCTCGACGGCCAGGCTCGCGGGCCGCTGGATTCGCGGCAGGGTGCCGAGGATCTTCAAGAGGGGCGCCTCGCAGGACGCGCTGGAGAGCGCCTACTGCGCCGAGGTCGTCGCCGTGACCTACGAGGCCATGGGCCTGCTGCCCGCGGACCGCAGGCCCAACTGGTACGACCCGGGACGTTTCTGGAGCGGGGACGACCTCAGGCTCGCCGAGGGCTTTCGGCTCGGCGGGGAGATCAGGGTGAACACCGGAGTCGTACGGCGGAGATGACCGCATTTAGAGAATGATCTCCGGATTATTCGTGATCTACAGGCTTAAGCGTGCTCTGTAGGGGTGTGTCAGATTTCTGTGACTATTGGAGGTACATGGGAGATATGTAGTCAAGATTCACTCATTGGGGCATTTGTCGCGAAAGGAGGGGGCATTGATCTACGACAGAGCGATGAGGCATCGGGACCCGTCCGGTGGGCCCGGGCGGCCCATCCGTCCAACCAAGGAGATCAACGTGAAGTCCTCTCTTCTCGCAGCCGCTCTCGCCGCGGTGGCCCTGGCGGCCCTCCCGGTGGCCGCCCAGGCGAGCGCCGCCGGTTCCGTCCTCACCTTCACGCCCGCGCCGGAACCGGAACCGTCCGAGATGGTTCCCGTCGAGCCTTCGGGCGCGCCCTCCGAGGGCCCGTCCGAGGGGGCCTCGGAAGGTCCCTCCGAGGGGCCTTCAGAGGGAGCCGCGGCCGTGCCCTTCGGGCCGGGTTGCAGGAAGCTCCCCGAGACCGGTCCGGGCAGCCCGGTCGAGATCGCCAAGGAGAAGGTCGCGACCGCCGTCGAGCAGAGCCCGCTGCTGTCCCAGCTCGCCGAGGCCCTCAAGAAGTCGGAGCTGGTCGAGCAGCTGAACTCCTCCGAGGGAGTCACGGTGTTCGCGCCGACCAACGAGGCGTTCTCCGCGCTGCCGCAGGACGTCAAGGACAAGCTCAAGGCTGACCCCGCCCAGCTCAAGAAGGTCCTCACCTACCACGTCGTCTCCGGCAAGGTGAAGCCCTCGGAACTGCAGAGCGGCTCGCTTGAGACGCTTGAGGGCGGCAAGCTCACCGTGAAGCAGGAGAACGGGGAGTACACGGTCAACGACGCCAAGGTCGTCTGCGGCAACCTGCCCACGGCGAACGCCGTCATCTACCTCATCGACAAGGTGCTCACCCCGCCGCAGTGACCGGCGGCCGTAACGGCTGAGGGGCATCCGCCGCCGGTGCCCCTCACCGGGCTGTCCGGGTCTTTCAGGTGGTGGGTTTGCGGCCGACGCCGCCGACCGCCCACGTCCTGTCCGGTCCCCGTGTGGTGAGCGGATTGTCCGGGCGCCAGTGCCGCAGGTGGACGAGGCCGGGATCGACCAGGTCCAGCCCGTCGAAGAAGCGCAGCACCTGTCCCCGGGTGCGCCTGGTGTCCTCGCTCCTGCCCAGGACCCGCTGGTAGACGGCGACGATCGGCCCCGCGACCTCGGGACGGGTGTCGAAGACCACGTGGGCGAGGACGAGGTGGCTTCCCGGGGCGAGCGAGTCGCGCAGCAGCGCCACGCTCTTGAAGGGGTCGTCCTCGTCCGGGGTGAACTGCAGCGTGTGCGGGATCAGTGCGGCCACGGGGCGGCCCGGATCGATCAGGCACCGCAGGTCGGGATCGGCGAGCACCTCCTCCGGCCTGAGCGCGTCCCCCATGACGACGGCGGTCCTGGGGTCGGTCGCCAGCAGCGCCCTGGCGTGGGAGAGCACGACCGGGTCGTCGGCGACGTAGACCACGCGGGCGCCGGGCAACCGGGACTGGGCGACCTCGTGGACGTTGCGTCGCGTGGGAAGCCCGGCGCCCAGCACGAGGAACTGGTCCACGCCCTGCCCGGTGAGGTAGCCGACCGCGCGGGCGATGAAGGCCTGCCGCTCCCTGGCCATCGTCCTGATCTCCGGGGCCACGGCCAGTACCTGTTCCGCGGCCCTGCGGTCGGCGGCGAAGTTGTCCTTGCCGCCGAGGAAGTAGTCGTTCATCCGCGCGACGTTCGGCACGCTCGTGTCCAGAGCCGCCGGGAACCGCCTGACCGAGTCGCTCATGCGTCACCTCCCCGGTTGCCTGTGAGACTAAGGAATCAGGCCGTCCATTGGTAGACGCCTACTCCCTGGCAATGGGGAAAAGTGATAACTATTCAGTATTTATCGCATGGCATTCGTGATTTGACGCACTTAAAGGGTGTTTTCGGATATGCCACACCGACGTCCCGGTCCGCCGGGGCCGATGTCAGTGGCAGGGCTCCAGGCGCCGTCCCTCTCCCGAAGGGAGGGCGAAGGCGGCCCACACGGCCTTGCCGCGGCTGGCCAGCGGGGCCCAGCCCCAGGTCTGGCTGATCCCCTGGATCACCTGAAGCCCCCGCCCGCTCTCGGCCTCGTAGTCGGGCTCGCGCAGGCTCGGGCCCTGGTCGCTGGGGTCGGTGACCGCGCACAGCACCGTGTTCTCCGTGCAGCAGAGGATCACCCGGACCTCCTGCACCCGGTGGGTGCCGACCACCCCGCGGACGCCGTGCCGTACGGCGTTGGTGACCAGTTCGGAGACGACCACGCCGGTGTCGTCGATGAGCGGGTCGAGCTGCCAGGCGCGCAGGGCGGTCGAGGTGAACTCCCTGGCGGTCCTGGCCGCGTAGGGGTCGTGAAGAAGGCTGCGGGCGGCCATCTGGAGATGGGCCGACTGACCTTCGCCCTCCGTCCACGGCGGCAGGCCGCTCGGCGGGAGCACGTGATCAAGCATTGACAACCACCGTTCCCACCCACCGATCTCTGTCCGGATGGATGTGGCTTGATGTCTTTGGCGAGCAGTCATCTGCGACCTTGGGGAGGCGTGGCGATCGCGTTGCGAGGGCAATCCGTCTAGTCATCTTGCACGGCGTGATGTGCATAGGCAAGTACAGATGCACGTGCATCTGCACAAAGAAGTATGATCGTACGAGAGTTTCCCTCCCTGGACAGGTGAGAGGCGAGGATGAGTCAGTTGCACAACGGCATGTCGGCGGCCCTGCTGGACGGAGTCGTCTGGCGCAAGAGCCGGTTCAGCAATCCCAGCGGCAACTGTGTTGAGCTGGCCGTACTTCCAGGCGGCGGGGTGGCGATCCGCAACTCGCGCGATCCCCTCGGGCCCGCCCTGATCTACACCTCCCGGGAACTCGGCGCCTTCGTCCGGGGGATCAAGGGAGGCGACTTCGACGACCTGATCGCCGCGGCCGACTGAAAGAACAAAATTCTGGGTGGCCGGGAGGGCTTGACGGGGGTACCGTGAAGGCTCGCGATCGCCACAAAGAGTGGGCGGGGGCTCGCGTTCCGTGCTTGAAGGACTACCAGATGATCACACCTCACGCAGAGGGCGAGCCGGTCCCTCCGACCTCGATGGCCGTGCCGCGAGGCAGCTCGACGGTGCTCAGGATCGTGCTCGGTGCCCAGCTCCGCCGCCTGCGCGAGGAGCGCCACATCACCCTGGAGGCGGCCGGGCGGACCATCCGCGCCTCGCACTCCAAGGTCAGCCGCATGGAGCTGGGCAGGGTCAGCTTCCGCGTGAGGGACGTCGCCGACCTGCTCACCCTGTACGGCGTGACCGCCCCCGACGAGCGCCAGGCGCTGCTCGGCCTGGTCGAGCGGGCCAACGTGGCCGGGTGGTGGCACAACTACAACGACGTCCTGCCCTCCTGGTTCGAGACGTACGTCGGCCTTGAGGAGTCGGCCTCCGTCATCCGTAACTACGAGGTCCAGTTCGTGCCCGGACTGCTGCAGACCGAGGACTACGCCAGGGCGGTCGTCCTGCTCGGCTACCCCAGCGCCTCGGAGGACGAGGTCGAGCGGCGCGTACGGCTGCGCATGGCGCGCCAGCGCATCCTGCACGCCCAGGATCCGCCCCGCCTGTGGGCCGTGGTCGACGAGGCGGTGCTGCGCCGTCCCCTCGGCGGCCCCGAGGTGATGCGCGGCCAGATCGACCACATCCTGAACTCGCTCGAACTGCCCAACGTTACCGTCCAGATCGTGCCGTTCAGCGTGGGCGGTCACGCCGCGGCGGGCGGGCCCTTCAGCATCCTGCGCTTCTCCCAGCCCGACCTGCCCGACGTGGTCTACATGGAGCAGCTCACCAGCGCGGTCTACCTGGAGAAGCGCGACGACGTCGACAGCTATCTGGAGGTCATGGAGCGCCTGTGCATCGAGGCCGAACCGGTCGGGCGCACCAGGCAGCTGCTCCTCGAACTCCGCGAAGGGTTGTAACACACGGCGCGGGGTCGCAACCGCGCGCGCCCCGCCGTACGAACATGGTCGAGTGAAGTGCCTTGTCACCGGTGCGACCGGATACGTCGGCGGGCGGCTCGTGCCCGAACTGCTGGAGGCGGGTCACGAGGTGCGCTGCATGGCGCGCTCGGCGGCCCGGCTGCGTGACCACCCGTGGGCGGGCCGGGTCGAGACGGTCCAGGCCGACGCCACGGACGAGGAGAGCACGGCCAGGGCCCTCGACGGCGTCGAGGTCGCCTACTACCTCATCCACGCCATGGGCGGAGGCAGGGACTTCGCCGCCTCCGACCGCCGCGCCGCCACGGTCTTCGCCTCCGCCGCCGCGCGGGCCGGGGTGCGCCGCGTCGTCTACCTCGGCGGGCTGACCCCCGAGAGCGGGCCGGCTCCCGAGGACGGGCCGGCCTCCGGGCGCGAGCCGGCGCCCGAGCAGGGGCTGTCGCCCCACATGAGCTCCCGCGCCGAGGTCGGGCGCATCCTCCTCGACGCCCCGGTGCCCGCCGTGGTGCTGCGGGCGGCGGTCGTCATCGGCTCCGGCTCGGTGTCGTTCGAGATGCTGCGCTACCTCACCGAGCGGCTGCCGGTGATGACGACGCCGAGCTGGGTGCGGACCAGGACGCAGCCCATCGCGATCCGTGACGTCCTGCGCTACCTCGTGGGATGGGCGTCGGTCGAGGAGGAGGTGAACCGCTCCTTCGACATCGGTGGCCCGGACGTGCTCACCTACGCCGACATGATGCGCGTCTACGCCCGCGTCGCCGGGCTGCCCCGCCGCGTCATCATCCCGGTGCCGCTGCTCAGCCCCGGCCTGTCGAGCCACTGGGTGGGGCTGGTCACCCCCGTCCCCGCGGGCATCGCCAGGCCCCTGGTCGAGTCGCTGCGCAACGAGACCGTCTGCCGCGAGCACGACATCGCCCGTCACATCCCCGACCCACCCGAAGGGCTCGTCGGCTTCGGTGACTCCGTCGCGCTCGCCCTGCGGCGGATCAGGGAGGCGAAGGTCACCACCCGCTGGTCCTCGGCCTCGACGCCGGGCGCGCCGAGCGACCCGCTGCCGACCGACCCCGACTGGGCGGGCGGCAGCCTCTACACCGACCGGCGGGCCCGCCGTGTCCGGGCGTCGCCGGAGGCCCTCTGGGCGGTGATCGAGTCGGTCGGCGGGGAGAGCGGCTGGTACTCCCTGCCGGTCGCCTGGCGCGCCCGCGGTTTCCTCGACCGTCTCGTCGGCGGGGTCGGGCTGCGCCGGGGCCGCCGCGACCCACGGCACCTGCGCGTCGGCGACGCGGTCGACTTCTGGCGGGTCGAGGAGGTCGAGCCGGGACGGCTGCTGCGGCTGCGGGCGGAGATGCGCCTGCCCGGCCTGGCCTGGCTCGAACTCGGCGTCGGCCGCGCCGGGGAGGAGACCGTGTACCTGCAGCGGGCGATCTTCCACCCCCACGGGCTGGCCGGTCACCTCTACTGGCACGCCCTGTCGCCCTTCCACGGCCTGATCTTCGGCAGGATGCCGCGCAACGTCGCCGCCGCGGCGCGACGCAAGGCGTGCGAGTGGCGAAGAAGTCCGGTGGGAACCGGGTCGGGAAACGATTCCAGCGGGCACAACCGGCAGGACATCGTTTCCAGCTGAACCACAGGAGGGGCCCCGACCATGGCCAAGATCCTGCTCGTCACCGGCGACGCCGCGGAGGACCTGGAGGTCTTCTATCCCTACCAGCGTCTGCAGGAGGAGGGCTACGAGGTGACGATCGCCGCCCCGGGCGTCAAGCGGCTGCAGTTCGTCGTGCACGACTTCGTCGAGGGCTTCGACACCTACACCGAGAAGCCGGGCCACACCTGGACGGCCGACGCGGCCTTCGCCGACGTCGACCCGCAGGAGTACGCCGCCCTGGTGGTGCCCGGCGGCAGGGCGCCCGAGTACATCCGCTCCGACGCCGACCTCCAGCGGATCGTCAGGCACTTCGACGAGGCGGGCAAGCCGATCGCGGCGCTCTGCCACGGCCCGCTCGTGCTGGCCGCGGCCGGGGTCCTGCGGGGACGGTCGAGCAGCGCCTACCCCGCCTGCGCGACCGACGTCGAGGTAGCGGGAGGCACCTGGGTCGACAGCGCCGCGCACATCGACGGCAACCTGGTCACCGGGCGCGCCTGGCCGGACCACCCGGCCTGGATGCGGGAGTTCGTGAAGATCCTCAGGGTCGAGGCGCCGATCTGACCGTCGCACGGGACCGCCCCCGTGCGACCGCCGTACGGGGGCAGGTTCTCTTTCCGCTTCCTTCGCGGGAAAAACCTCAAGAGATATCCCTTCATGGGTTCTTCCGGGGATGTTGAGAAATATGTCAGGCATCCCGAATTATCTTTGCGAAATCTCCGATTGTCGTTTTCTCCCGCCCAGGTAGCCCCGCCGTACGGTCATTAGGACAGGGATGACGTCCGGCGCGAGGGGGGAGAACCGGTCGTGGACCAGACGCCTTTGGCCCGTGCCCAGGACGCGTTCGCGCGCCGGGTCGATCCTGCACTCGCGCTGGCGGAGGACGCGGGCCGGGTGGCCGGGGCCTGCCACGCCATGGCGGAACGCTTCCACGGCGGAGGCAGGCTCGTCGTCTTCGGCAGCGGGGAGGCCGCGACCGACGCCCAGCACATCGCCGTCGAGTTCGTCCACCCGGTGATCGTGGGCAAACGCGCCCTGCCTGCCTTCTCCCTGACGAACGACGTGGCGACCATCACCGGCATCACCGCGGTCGCGGGGGCCGAGGAGGTCTTCGCCCACCAGCTCCGCCACCTGGCCGTCCCCGGCGACATGGCACTCGGCGTGTCCGCGACCGGGAACTGCGCCGACGTGCTCAGGGCGCTGGAGACCGCCAGGGCCCTCGGCCTGCTCACGCTGGCGCTGGTCGGCGGGGACGGCGGGGCGATCCGGGAGAGCGGTGCGGCCGACCACGTGCTCGCCGCCCGCTCCCACGACCCCCGGGTGGTCAAGGAGACGCACGTCACGATGTACCACGTCCTGTGGGAGCTGGTGCACGTGTTCCTCGAACAGCCCGGCGTGCTCGCCCCGAGGGTGGTCGCGTGACCGGCCGGGAGCGGGCGGGCGGCACGGCGGGCGGCGCTGCCGGGGGCCGGACCCCGCCTGAGCCGTGCCACGAGGAGGTGTGCCTGACCTGCTCCGACGAGGCGGTGCCGGCCAGGGTGGTACGGCTGCTCGACGCGGGCCTGGCCGTGGCGGAGGCCGGGCGGGGCGCCGGGCGGGAAACGGTGGAGATCAGCGTCGCCCTGGTCGACGCCCAGGTCGGCGACGTCGTGCTCGTGCACGCCAGGGAGGCCATCGCCGTACTCAGGGGAGTGGACACATGAGCGCGCCGGACACCTCGGTCGAGTCGCTGTACCCGTTCCTCTACGCGGGCCCGACGGATCTGGAGGCCGTGCTGGCGGCGGTGCGCCGCTCGACGGAGGAGAAGGCCGGTGAGATCGTCGCCCTGCGCCGGGAGGTGCTCGACCGCGACGGCGCCGGGATCGCCGCCTGCGCCGAGGCCCTGGCCGAGGCCTTCGCCGGCGGCGCGAGACTGTTCGCCTTCGGCAACGGAGGCAGCGCGACCGACGCGCAGGACGTGGCCGCCCTGTTCCTCAGCCCCGGATTCCTGCCGGACGGCGGGGCCACGAAACCGCTGCCCGCCTTCGCCCTCACCGGGGACGTCGCGGTGGTGACGGCGCTGTCGAACGACGTCGGCTTCGAGGTCGTGTTCGCCCGCCAACTCGCCGCCTCGGGACGCGCCGGGGACATCGCGTTCGGGCTCTCGACGAGCGGCAACTCACGCAACCTCGTCGCCGCCTTCGAGGAGGCGGACCGGCGGGGGATGACCACGGTGGGACTGGCGGGCTACGACGGCGGTCAGATGGCCGAGCTCGGCACCGTCGACCACCTGTTCGTGGTGCCGTCGAGCTCGGTGCACCGCATCCAGGAGGCCCAGACGACCATCTACCACGTGCTGTGGGAGCTCACCCAGCACGCGCTCTCCCGGCACGGGACTCCGGCCGGGAGCGGCCCAGGCTGACAAGCACTCGTCCGACGGCGGGCAGGAGCCCGCGAAGGTGGTGAGGCGCATGACCACGCAGAGCGGGTCGAAGGCGACCAACGCGGAGACAACACAAGAGCCGGTCGTTCACATTCTGTGGATCAACGCGGGCCTGAGCTGCGACGGCGACTCGGTCTCGCTGACCGCGGCGACCCAGCCGAGCATCGAGGAGATCGTGCTCGGCGCGCTGCCCGGCCTGCCGAAGGTCGCGGTGCACTGGCCGCTGATCGACTTCGAGTCCGGCCCCGTGCAGGGGGCGGACGTGTTCATCGACTGGTTCTTCAAGGCCGAACGGGGCGAACTCGACCCGTTCGTGCTGGTGGTCGAGGGCTCCATCCCCAACGAGGGGATCAAGCAGGAGGGTTACTGGTGCGGTTTCGGCAACGACCCGGAGACCGGGCAGCCGATGACGACGAGCCAGTGGCTCGACCGGCTGGCCCCGAAGGCCACCGCGGTGCTGGCCGCCGGCACGTGCGCCACCTACGGCGGAGTCCACGCCATGGAGGGCAACCCGACCGGCGCCATGGGGGTCGCCGACTACCTGGGCTGGGACTGGCGCTCCAAGGCGGGGCTGCCGATCGTGAACGTGCCGGGCTGCCCGGTCCAGCCGGACAATCTGTCCGAGACGATCGTGTACCTGCTCTACCAGGTCGCGGGCCAGGCCCCGATGATCCCGCTGGACGAGGCCCTGCGGCCGACCTGGTTGTTCGGGGCCACCGTGCACGAGGGATGCGACCGGGCGGGCTACTACGAACAGGGGCAGTTCGCGACCGAGTACGGCTCGCCACGATGCCTGGTGAAGATCGGGTGCTGGGGGCCGGTCGTCAAGTGCAACGTGCCCAAGCGCGGCTGGCTGAACGGGGTCGGCGGCTGCCCGAACGTGGGCGGCATCTGCATCGCCTGCACGATGCCGGGCTTCCCCGACAAGTTCATGCCGTTCATGGACGAGCCGCCGGGGGCGCTCATCTCCTCGACGGCCAGTGCCGCCTACGGCGGGGTGATCCGCAGGCTGCGCGCCATCACCCTCAAGACGGCGGACAAGGAACCGAAGTGGCGCAGGCGGGGGCACGAGCTGCTGACCGGCTACCGGGCGCCCTGGTGAACGGCACCGGGGTGACCGGCCCGCGATGTCCGGCAGGACACGGGCGTAACGAACACGGCGAGGGCAGGCCCGCGCGCACGCGGGCGGGACGGGGCTGACATGACGACGACACCGCACCAGGGTGGCGCGAAACCCGGGAAATCCGGGGCGGGACCGGGTCCGGGGGACAGCGAACTGGTGGAGATGGCCTGGGACCCGATCACCAGGATCGTGGGCAGCCTGGGCATCTACGCCAAGGTCGACTTCAAGCAACGCCGGGTCGCCGAGTGCTACAGCACCTCGTCGATCTTCCGCGGCTACAGCATCTTCATGAAGGGCAAGGACCCCAGGGACGCGCACTTCATCACCAGCAGGATCTGCGGGATCTGCGGCGACAACCACGCCACCTGCTCGGTCTACGCGCAGAACATGGCCTACGGCATCCGCCCGCCCGCGCTGGGGGAGTGGATCGTCAACCTCGGCGAGGCCGCCGAGTACATGTTCGACCACAACATCTACCAGGAGAACCTGGTGGGGGTCGACTACTGCGAGAAGATGATCGCCGAGACCAACCCCGGCGTGCTGGCGACGGCCGAACGCACCGAGGCCCCGCACGCGGGCGAGCACGGCTACGCCACGATCGCCGACATCATGCGCTCGCTCAACCCGCTCGAAGGGGAGTTCTACCGCGAGGCGCTGCAGATGAGCAGGCTGACCAGGGAGATGTTCTGCCTGATGGAGGGCAGGCACGTACACCCCTCGACGCTGTACCCCGGCGGGGTCGGCACGGTGGCGACCGTGCAGCTGTTCACCGACTACCTGTCGCGGCTCATGCGGTACGTGGAGTTCATGAAGAAGGTCGTGCCGATGCACGACGACCTGTTCGACTTCTTCTACACGGCGCTGCCCGGCTACGAGGAGGTCGGCAGGCGCCGGGTCCTGCTGGGCTGCTGGGGCAGCTTCCAGGACCCCGGGTACTGCGACTACGACTACCGCACCATGAGCGACTGGGGGCGGCGGGCCTTCGTCACCCCGGGCGTCGTGGTCGACGGCAAACTGCTGACCACCGACCTGGTGGACATCAACCTGGGCATCAGGATCCTGCTGGGCAGCTCCTTCTACGACGACTGGGAGGGGCAGGAGAAGTTCGTCACCCACGACCCGCTGGGCAACCCGGTCGACGCCCGCCATCCGTGGAACCAGCACACCATCCCGCACCCGCAGAAACGGGACTTCGCCGACAAGTACAGCTGGGTGATGTCGCCGCGCTGGCACGACGGGGAGAACCTGCTGGCCCTGGACACCGGCGGCGGTCCCATCGCCAGGCTGTGGGCCACGGCGCTCGCCGGGCTCGTCGACATCGGCTACGTCAAGGCCACCGGGCGCAGTGTGCAGATCAACCTGCCCAAGAGCGCGACGAAGCCGGAGAGGAGCTTCGAGTGGAGGATCCCCGAGCACAACGGGCAGCCGCTGTCGAACGCCCTTGAACGCAACCGGGCGCGCACCTACTTCCAGGCCTACGCCGCGGCCTGCGCGCTGTACTTCGTCGAGCAGGGGCTGGCGGAGGTGCGGGCGGGCCGCAGCGACACCTGGACGCCGTTCACGGTGCCCGAGGAGGCGGTCAGCTGCGGCTTCACCGAGGCGGTCCGCGGGGTGCTCTCGCACCACATGGTGATCCGCGACGGGAAGATCGCCAACTACCACCCGTATCCGCCGACGCCGTGGAACGCCAGCGTGCGCGACAGCCACGGCACGCCGGGGCCGTACGAGGACGCCGTGCAGAACACGCCGATCTTCGAGGAGAACCCGCCCGAGCGCTTCAAGGGCATCGACATCATGAGGGCGGTGCGCAGCTTCGACCCCTGCCTGCCGTGCGGGGTCCACATGTACCTCGGCGGCGGTGGCGAGTTGCGCAGGCTGCACACCCCGCACGCGTTCGGCGCCTGAGACGGGGGCGGGCGGATGTCGGAGACCACCGGCGCGCAGGCGACGGGTGAGCGGGTCGAGGAGCTGCTGGCCGAACTGGCCGCGCTCGGCGACCCCCTCGCCCGCGCCAGGGCCGAGGAACTGGTGCGGGCGCTGGTCGGCCTGTACGGCGCGGGCCTCGAACGCGTCATGGAGATCGTGACAGAGGAGGAGGCCACGGGGGTGCTGCGCCGGGTGACCTGCGACCCTCTGCTGTGCGGGCTGCTGGCGGTGCACGACCTGCACCCGCTGGACACCGGCGAGCGGGTACGGCTCGCCCTTGAGGAGGTCAGGCCCCACCTGGGCGGCCACTCGGGGGACGTGGAACTCGTCTCCGTCGAGGAGGACACCGGCGTGGTACGGCTGCGCCTGCGCGGCGCCTGCGACGGCTGCCCCTCCTCCAGGATCACGGTGCGGCACGCGATCGAGCGGGCGGTGACCGGGGCGGCCCCCGAGGTGGTCCGTGTCGAGGTCGAGGGCATGGTCGAGGGCGCAGCCGGGGACGGCTCGCTGCTGCAGATAGGCACCAGGCCGCCTCCCGGGCCGTGCCCGGTCCCGGAACCGGGAACACAGCCGGGCGCGCGGTCAGGGGCGGGGACGGTGGCGCGGTGAGCACGGGACTGCGGCGCTTCAGGGAGCCGGCCGTCCCCGGGCCGCCGGTAAGCCCGGGGGCGCGGTGCTGCGAGCTGTGCGCCGAACCGATCGGCGAACGGCACGCCCACGTGGTGGACGTCGGCGGCCGCGCCCTGATGTGCGCCTGCCGCGGCTGCCACCTGCTCTTCACCACCGAGGGGGCGGCCATGGGCAGGTTCCTCGCGGTGCCGGGCCGTCACCTGTACGCACCCCGCCTCGCCCTGTCGGAGGCCGACTGGCAGGAGCTGCGGATCCCCGTGCGGATGGCGTTCTTCTTCCGCAACTCGGCACTCGGCCGTACGGTCGCCCTCTATCCGAGCCCCGGAGGGGCGACCGAGTCCGAACTGCCCGCGGAGACCTGGGAACGGGTCCTGGCGGCCAACCCCGCCCTCGCCGGCGTCAGGGCCGACGTCGAGGCGCTGCTCGTCGACCGGGGGCCGGACGGCTTCGCGGGACATCTGGTGCCGATCGACGCCTGCTACGAGCTGGTCGGCCTGGTCAGGACTCTGTGGAAGGGCTTCGGCGGCGGACAGGAGGCGTGGGAGGCCATCGACTCCTTCTTCGCGGACCTGCGTGAACGCGGCCAGGTCGTCGGTGGGCCCGCCGGTGAAGGGGGCGGGGGCCGTGACTGACCTCGGCTTCTCCTGCCTGGACGCCCGCCCCGACCCCTTCGCGGCCGCCCCGACGCTGCTCTTCCGGTTGCGCCTGACCGAGCCGGACGGCGGCAGGGTGCAGGCCGCCGTGCTGCGCTGCCAGATCCGCGTCGAGCCGCGCCGCCGCCGCCACACGCCCCGGGAGGCCGAACTGCTCGGCGACCTGTTCGGCGACCCCTCCCGCTGGGGCACCACGCTCACGGCGCTGCAGTTCGCCAATGTCTCGGCCACGGTGCCCGGCTTCACCGGCGAGACCGAGATCGACCTGCCGGTGCCCGTCACCTACGACCTGGAGGTCGCGGCGGCCAGGTACTTCGCAGCCCTCGACGACGGCGAGATCCCGCTGATCCTGCTGTTCAGCGGCACCGTGTTCACCCGCACCCCGCAGGGCCTGTCCGCCGGGCAGGTGCCCTGGGACCGGGAGGCGCGCCACCGGCTGCCGGTGGCCGTGTGGCGTGAGCTGATGGACCGCCACTTCCCCGGGCAGGGGTGGCTGCGGCTCGACCGGGAGACCCTGCGCGAGCTAGGCCGCTTCAAGTCCGCCAGGGCGCTGACCACCTGGGACGAGACCGTGCGGGCGCTGCTCGCGCAGACGAGGGAGGCCGCCGGATGAGCACCCCGATGGAGACCGCCCGGCAGGTCGCCGACACCGTGCTGTACGAGGGGTACCTGCTCTACCCCTACCGGGCGTCGGCCGCGAAGAACCGGACACGCTGGCAGTTCGGGGTGCTCGTGCCGCCCGGCTACACCGCGACCGCCGAACCGTCCCGCTGCCAGACCGAGTGTCTCCTCCAGGCGGGAGAGGAGGCGACGGTCCACGTCAGGCTGCGCTTCCTGCACCTGGTCGCCAGGACCGTCGAACGGCTCGAAGCCGACGGCGCCCACCGGCCGGTCCCCTCCCTGCGGATCGGCGAGGAGACCCACCTGAGCTTCGACGAGGCCGTCGAGCGGGAGTGCGAGGCCGTCCTGCCGCTGGCGGAGCTGCTCGGGGCCGGACGGACCCTGGAGGCGGGCTTTCCCGGGGGCCGTACGGCCGAGCCGCTCCTGGCCTCCTCGGGGCGGGCCGCAGGCCGTGTCGTGCGCGAGCACCTGCCGGTCGAGGTGGTGGTGCGGATCGGCGCCGAACGGCTCGCCGGGCCGTACGGGCCGGTCAGGCTGCGGGTGCGGGTGGAGAACACCTGCGACTGGGAGCCGGGGCCGGAGGCGGGCCGTGACGACGCGCTGCGCAGGTCGCCGATCGCCGCCCACACGCTGCTCGCGGTCACGGGCGGGGAGTTCCTGTCCCTGCTCGACCCGCCGGAATGGGCGGGAGAGGCGGCGCGCGCCTGCCGGAACCTGCACACCTGGCCGGTGCTCGTCGGCGAGCCGGGACGGCGCGACGCCGTGCTCTCCGCGCCGATCATCCTGTACGACCACCCGGCCGTCGCCCCGGAGAGCCCCGGCGACCTCTTCGACGCCACCGAGATCGACGAGATCCTCAGCCTCAGGACGATGACCCTGACCGAGGAGGAGAAGCGGGAGGCGAGGGCCACCGACCCGCGGGCCGCCCGCATCGTCGAGCGGACCGGGGACATGCCGGGCGAGATGCTCGAACGGTTGCACGGCGCCATCCGCTACCTGCGCTCCTGCGGGCCGGAGCCCGTACAGGAGGAACAGGGGCGACAGCCGGTGCCGTGGTGGGACCCCGGCGCGGACACCTCGGTCTCCCCGGGGAGCGACGGCGTCGTCGTCGCGGGGGTGACCCTCGCCCGGGGCAGCAGGGTCCGGCTGCTGCCCGGCGGGGGCGCCTGCCCGGGGGCGCCCGGCGGGCGCCGCGCGGACGCCCACGACATGTTCCTGACCGGGCGGGCCGCGACGGTCGAGGCCGTCCTGCTCGACGTGGACGGCGTCCACCACCTGGCCGTGACCCTGGAGGACGACCCGGGAGCCGACCTGCAACGCGCCCAGGGCCGCTTCCTGTACTTCTCGCCGGACGAGGTCGAGCCGCTCGACGGCGCCCCGTCGGAGGGGGAGGGCCGATGAGCGGCGGGATCCTGGTGGCGGGCGTCGGCAACGTCTTCTTCGGCGACGACGGGTTCGGCGTCGAGGTCGTCAGGCTGCTCGGCGAGCAGGGGCCGCCGGAGGGCGCCGTGGTGGCCGACTTCGGCATCCGCGGAGTCCACCTGGCCTACGAGCTGCTGGCCGGGTACGACGGCCTGATCCTCCTCGACGCCGTCCCCAGGGGGGAGCGGCCGGGGACGCTGTCGGTCATCGAACCCGGCATCGACCGGGGGACCCGGGACGAGGCGCCGCTCCTCATGGGGGCGCTCGGCGACTCCCACGGCATGACGCCGGACGCGCTGTTCGCGCTGTTCGGCCCGCTCGGCGTCACCACCGAGCCGGTCCTGCTCGTCGGCTGCGAGCCCGCCGACACCTCGCCGGGCATGGGACTCAGCGAACCGGTCGCCCACGCGGTCCCCGTGGCCGCGGGGCTCGTCCGGGAGCTGGTCGCGGAACAGGTCGCGGCGTCAGGCGCCGCGCGTATCGAGAGGGGAAGGACATGATCGGGAAAGTGCTGCTGCTGACGGCCGCCGCGGGGGTGGCGGTCGTGATCGCCGTCTCCCTGCCCGACATCCTGCGCTACAAGCGGATGAGGGAGATGTGACCGGCCGGTACGGCCCCGCGCGGGCCACCCGGGGTGAAGGACCGACACGAGAGGCGGCGGGGCCGTGCACGAGTTCGGAATAGCCGAGGCGGTGCTCGACGCGGTCGAGCGAAGGGCCCGGGGACGCAAGGTGGCGCGCCTGCGCGTGCGGGCCGGGGCGATGCTGCGGATCACCGGGCCCGCGTTCGACCAGGCGTTCTCCCTGGTCGCGCCGGGCAGCGTGGCGGAGGGCGCCACGGCGGACCTGGTCGTGGTGCCCGCCAGGCTCACCTGCCGCTCCTGCGGCGAGGACCGGGAGACCTACGACGCGCTGGCCGTGTGCGGTGGCTGCGCGAGCACCGACGTCGACCTGCTGGGCGGCGACGAGCTGACCCTCGAATCCATCGAGCTTGAGGAGGTGGTGAGCCATGTGTCTGGGGATTCCGGGGGAGATCGTGGAGATCCTGGCGGATCACACTGACCTCGCGAGGGTCGACGTGAGCGGGGTACGGCGGGCGATCAACGTCGGCCTGCTCGAAGGCGAGGAGCTCAGGCCGGGCGACTGGATCCTCATCCACGTCGGCTTCGCCCTCTCGAAGATCGACGAGGACGAGGCGAAGGCCGCGATGGAGTTCCTGGAGAGCATCGGCCAGGCGTACGACGACGAACTCGCCGCACTCAAGGAGTCCTCACTGGACCCCTTCGATCCGATCGGCCGGGGTGAGGCGTGATGCGTTTCGTCGACGAGTACCGTGACGCGGAGAAGGCGCGGGCCCTCGCCGCGAAGATCGCGAACCTGTGCGAACCGGGGCGGCGCTACAAGTTCATGGAGGTCTGCGGCGGCCACACCCACACCATCTACAAGCACGGGCTTGAGGACCACCTGCCGGAGAACATCACCCTGGTGCACGGCCCCGGCTGCCCGGTCTGCGTCATCCCGATGGGACGGGTCGACGACGCCATCCACATCGCCGAGCGGCCAGATGTGATCATGACCTCCTTCGGCGACATGATGCGGGTCCCCGGCGGGCGGGGCTCGTTCTTCGACTCCATGGCCCAGGGCGCCGAGATCCGCATGGTCTACTCACCGCTGGACGCCCTCAAGATCGCCCGGCAGAACCCGGACAGACGTGTCGTCTTCATGGCGATCGGCTTCGAGACCACGGCTCCCTCGACCGCCATGACGGTCATGCGCGCCGAGGCCGAGCGGATCACCAACTTCTCCGTCTTCTGCAACCACGTGACGATCATCCCCGCGATCAAGGCCATCCTGGACTCCCCGGACCTGCGCCTTGACGGGTTCATCGGCCCCGGCCACGTCTCGACGGTCATCGGCTGCGGGCCGTACGAGTTCATCGCCCGTGACTACGGCAAACCGCTCGTCGTCGCGGGGTTCGAGCCGCTCGACCTCCTGCAGTCGATCTACATGCTGCTGCTGCAACTGGCCGAGGGGCGCTCCGAGGTGGAGAACCAGTACGCCCGCGTCGTGCCGTGGGAGGGCAACCCCAGGGCGCTCGCCGCCGTCAACCAGGTGATGCGGCTGCGGCCCTACTTCGAGTGGCGCGGCCTGGGGTTCATCTCCCACTCCGCGCTCGGCATGCGGGAACGCTACGCCGTCCACGACGCGGAACAGATCTTCGGCATCCCCGGCGTCCGGGTGGCCGACCCCAAGGCCTGCCAGTGCGGCGAGGTGCTCAAGGGCGTGCTCAAACCGTGGGAGTGCAAGGTGTTCGGCACCGCCTGCACCCCGGAGACCCCGATCGGCACCTGCATGGTCTCCTCGGAGGGGGCCTGCGCGGCCTACTACAACTTCGGCCGTTTCTCCCGGGAACGGGTGCGGGAGGCGACACGGTGACCGGCGCCGAGGGAACCGCGGCCTGGGCCGAGGCCCTGGTCCGCGAACACGAGAACCAGACCGTACGGCCGGGCCGCGAGGAACAGGTCCTCGAACGCGTCGACCGGGCACGCCGCCGCAAGGCCACGGTGCGGGAGGAACACATCACCATGGCCCACGGGGCGGGGGGCAAGGCGACCCAGTCCCTGGTCGAGGCGGTCTTCCTTGAGTCCTTCCGCAACCCGCTGCTCGAACCGCTCGAAGACGGCGCCGTGTTCGACGCCGGCACCCAGCGCCTGGCCCTGACCACCGACTCCTACGTGGTCTCCCCGTTGTTCTTCCCCGGGGGGAACATCGGCGACCTCGCGGTCAACGGGACCGTCAACGACCTGGCGATGTGCGGCGCCCGCCCGCTGTACCTCTCGGCGGGCTTCATCCTGGAGGAGGGGTTCCCCGTCGGCGACCTCAGGCGCGTCGTCGCGTCGATGGCCAAGGCGGCGCAGGCGGCCGGGGTCCGGATCGTCACCGGCGACACCAAGGTGGTGCAGCGCGGCAAGGCCGACGGGTGCTACGTCAACACGGCCGGGGTCGGGCTGCTCGACCGGCCCGGCGCCCTGGGTGTGGCGGGGGCACGCCCCGGCGACGCCGTCATCGTCTCCGGGCCGGTCGGCGAGCACGGCGTCACCATCATGCTCGCCCGGGGCGAACTGGACATCGAGGCCGACCTGGTCTCCGACACGGCGCCGCTGAACGGGCCGGCCGCCGCGCTCCTTGACGCCTGCCCCGGCGCCGTGCGCTGCATGCGCGACGCGACCAGGGGCGGGGTCGCCACGATCCTGAACGAGATCGCGCGGGCCTCCGGCGTCGCCGTGGTCGTCGAGGAGGACGCGGTCCCGGTACGGCGGGCCGTACGCGGCGCGTGCGAACTGCTCGGCATCGACCCGCTCTACGTGGCCTGCGAGGGACGTCTGGTCGCCGTGGTCGACGGCGCGGTGGCGGACGCCGCGCTGGCGGCCCTGCGCGCGCACCCCCTCGGCGAGGGCGCCGCGCTCGTCGGCCGCGTCGGGCAGGACCCCCCGGGGCTGGTGCTGCTGAAGACCGGTTTCGGCGGCACCCGCATCGTGGACCTGCTGGTCGGCGACCCGCTGCCCCGCATCTGCTGAGGGAACCGCCCACAGCCGCCCACAGACGTGCCCAGACGCCCACGGACGCACGGGCCAGCGCCGGACGTCGCGGGCGCCCGCGTCAGTGCCGGACCGGGCGCCCGCGTCAGTGCCGGATGTCGCGGGCGCCCGCGACGACGGCCTGGCCCAGGCTGACGCCGCCGTCGTTGGGCGGCACCCGCCCGTGCGTCAGCACGTGGAAGCCGTCCTCCTCCAGGAGGGCGGCGGCCCGCACGAGCAACAGCGCGTTCTGGAACACGCCCCCGGAGAGCGCGACCGTGGACGGCCCGCCCGCCCGCCTGACCCGGGCGCAGCCCTCGGCGACGATCCGCGCGACCGTGTTGTGGAACCTGGCGGAGACCACCCCGGTCTCCGTGCCCGCCCGGACGTCCTCGGCGACCGCCGCGACCAGGTCGGTCCCGTGGACGACGAAGGGGGCAGAACCCGTCAGGCGGAAGCCGTAACGGCCCGTCTCCGCCGGGTCGGCGAGCCGTTCCCACTCGACCGCCGCCTGCCCCTCGTAGCCGATGACGTCCCGGACGCCCGCGACCGAGGCCACCGCGTCGAACAGCCTGCCCGCGCTCGACGTCAGGGGGGCGTTCACCCCGCGTCTGCCGAGCGCCAGGACCCCCTCCCAGGCCTCGGCGTTGCGCCGTACGACGTCCAGGTCACCGGGTACGGCACCGCCGTACGCTGCGTCGAGGTAGGCGGCGGCCATCCGCCACGGCTGCCTGACCGCCGCCGCCCCGCCGGGCATCGGCACCGTGGCCAGATGACCCGCCCGCTCGAAGGAGACCAGGTCGGCCACCAGGAACTCCCCGCCCCACAGCGTCGCGTCCGGACCGTAGCCGAGCCCGTCGAAGGCCACCCCGATCACCGGCCCCGCGACCCCGTTGTCGGCCAGGCACGAGGCCACGTGCGCGTGATGGTGCTGCACCGCCACCGGGCGGGCCCCCGCGAGAGGCCCCTCAAGGGCGAGCGCGTACTTGGTCGACAGGTACTCCGGGTGCAGGTCGTGGGCCACCACCTCGGGGACGACGTCGAACAGCCGCAGGAAGTGGCCGACCCCCTCGGTGAAGGACCGGAACGTCTCGTAGTTCTCCAGGTCGCCGATGTGGTGGGAGACGAAGGCGTGGGCGCCCCTGGCCACGCAGAAGGTGTGCTTCAGCTCCGCGCCGCAGGCCAGCACGGGCCCGGGCAGGGCGCGGGCGAGCGGCAGCGGGCGCGGGGCGTACCCCCGGGAGCGCCGCAGCGGCAGCTCACGACCCCGCAGGACCCGCACGACCGAGTCGTCGGTGCGCGTGTGGATCGGCCGGTCGTGGACGAGGAAGGCGTCGGCGACCCCGCCCAGGCGGGCCAGCGCGTCCTCGTCGCGGTAGGCGATCGGCTCGTCGGAGACGTTGCCGCTGGTGAGCACCATGGGCGCGTCCAGGCCGCGCAGCAGCAGGTGGTGCAGCGGGGTGTAGGGCAGCATCACCCCGAGCCACCGGTCCCCGGGCCTCTCACCGGAAGGGCCGCCGGAGGGGGCCACGGAGGGGGCGACGAGACGGGCGCTCTCCTCGCGCCCGCGCAGCAGCACGATCGGGCGCGCCCCCGAGGTGAGCAGCCGCTCCTCCGCCTCGTCCACCTCGCACAGCACCCGCGCCGCCGCCAGGCCGGCCACCATCACCGCGAAGGGCTTCTCCATCCGGTGCTTCCTGGAACGCAGCGCCGCGACGGCGGGCTCGCGGGAGGCGAGAGCGGCCAGGTGGTAACCGCCAAGCCCCTTGACCGCGAGCACCCCGCCGCCGCGCAGCAGCCGTACGGCCTCCTCGACCGGGTCGCCCGGCAGCGGGCCGCCCACGGGGCCGAGCAGCCGCAGCCGGGGGCCGCAGGCCGGGCAGCACACCGGCTGGGCGTGGAAGCGCCGGTCCGCCGGGTCGTGGTACTCCCGCGCGCAGTCCGCGCACATGGCGAAGCCCGCCATCGTGGTGTTCGGCCTGTCGTAGGGGACGTCCCGCACGATCGTGAACCGGGGCCCGCAGTTGGTGCAGTTGACGAAGGCGTAGCCGTACCGCCGGTCCGCCGGGTCGTCCATCTCGCGCAGGCAGTCGTCGCAGGTGGCCACGTCGGGGGAGACGAGCGTCCGCCGCGGCCCGCCCCCGGAGCTGCCCGCGATGGCGAAGCGCGTCTCACCCGTCGCCGTCGCGGGCCGCGTGCTGACCCGTTCGACGGTGGCCAGCGGCGGCGGGCTCGCGCTGAGCGCCGCGGTGAACTCCGCCACGAGGGCCGGAGCCCCCTCGACCTCGATGAACACCCCGCGTTCGTCGTTGCCGACCAGTCCGCCGAGGCCGAGCCGCACCGCCAGGCCGTACACGAAGGGGCGGAAGCCGACTCCCTGCACGACGCCCTCGACCCTGATCACGGAACGCACGCGGGTGATCACCCGATCATTGTCGGCCGGGCGGGCGGGAGGCCGCAACGAGGCGCGCCCCGCGCACCCGCCCCGGTACGGACTCCCGCACGGCCGTCCGGCTCACAGTGTGTCGTCGCGGACCTTCGCGAACAGGCGCGACGCGGCGGCGCGGTCCCATTCGAGCCTCATGGGATCCACGGCGGACGGGCGGACGGGCACCGTGAGGAACTCGACGGAGCCGGGGGCCGTCCCGTCCAGGCTCCCGGCGATCGCCCGCAGCGTCGCCAGGTCGAGCCCGCGATCCGCCTTGACCCATTTCGCGGCCTCGCCGAGGAAGGCGGAGAGGAGGACGGGGTCCGACGTCAGGCCCGCGACCTTGCGCGTCAGGGACTTCATGAACCGCTGCTGGCGGCCGATCCGCTCAAGGTCGGAGCCGTCGCCCAGGCTGTAGCGCATCCGCACGTAGCCGAGCGCCTGGTCGCCGTTGAGCACCTGCCTGCCCTTGGGGAGCCGTACCTTCGCCTTCCGGTCCTCGACCGGGGCGGACAGGGTGACCTCGACTCCGCCGAGGGCGTCGACCATGCCCTTGAAGCCGGAGAAGTCCACCTCGACCGCGTGGTCGACGCGGACCCCGGTCAGGGTCTCGACCCGCTTCCAGAGGCAGGTCATGCCGCCTTCGGCGAAGGAGGCGTTGATCATTTCGATCCTCGCGGGAACGGTCTTGCCCGCCGGACTCGAACAGGAGGGAACCAGGACCATCGAGTCCCTGGGGATGCTGATGACGGAGACCCGCTCGCGGTCGGCGGACAGGTGCACCAGGAGCAGTGTGTCGGCGCGCGCGGCGTTCGCCCTGGGGTCCCCGACGTCCTCCCCGCGGCTCCTCCTGGCCCCCGCCTGGCCGTCGGTCCCGGCGACCAGCACGTTGATCGCCTCGTTCGCCTTGACCGGGCGCGCCCCCACCGGGGAGGGCACCTCGTGGCCCCGCAGCAGCAGGTTCGGGACGACGAGCACGGCGGCGGTGGCCGCGGCGGCCAGGGCGAGCATCACCGCGCCGCGCGCACCGGGCCTGCGCGGCCATCGGCGTCCACGTCTCCCGCCGTCCAGGGAGCCGTCCAGGGCGCCGAGCAGGCGTCGCCGCTGGCCGTCGAGCGCGGCGGCGGACGGTTCGTGCTCCAGTTCGCCGCCGAGGGCGCGGAGCGTCGTCAGGTCGTCCATGGTCACTCCTCCTCGTGCATCGGGTTGGTCTCGCCGAGCGCCGCGCGTATCTTCCTGCGGGCCCTGTTCAGCCGGGAGCGCACGGTGCCGACCGGGACACCGAGGGAGCGGGCGGTCTCCTCGTACGACAGGTCGCCCCAGGCGATCAGCAACAGGACGTCACGGTCCCTGGGCGGCAGCCCCGCGAGCGCCTCCGCGAGCACGGGCCTGCAGGCCAGGGCGGTGACCTCGGCGGCCACCCGGTCGGCCGGGTTCTCGACCACGCCCTCCCCGGGGCTGCGCCGCAGCGCACGGTACCTGGCGGCCTCGGTGCGGTGGTGCCTGGAGAGGAGTTTGGTCACGATGCCGAACAGCCAGGGACGGGCGTCGGCGTAGGCCAGGTCGTAGCGTCTCCTGCGGTCGAAGGCGACCAGGAACGTCTCACCGACCAGGTCCTCGGCCGTCTCGGGGCCGAGCCTGCGGGAGACGTACCGGTAGAGCATGCCGGCGTAGCGGTCGAACAGCGCGGCGAACGCCTCAGGACGTGTCCAGGACTCGCGTACCAGGTCGCGGTCACACGTGCCGGTCGTGGGCGGTGCGGTCATCGTCGGCACCATGGCATCGGGCCGGCCTTTCCGTAGGGGCAGGGGTCGGCGATGTCTCGCCACAACCCCCCGATCGGGTTCACGCCCCGCTCCCGGGCCTCGGAGTGGGACTCCTCTACAGTTCCGGCCATGACAACGCAGAAGTATCTGTCGGACCTGTTCTCACTGGACGGCAGGGTCGCCGTGGTGACCGGCGGGAGTTCCGGCATCGGCCGCTGCATCGCGGGGGCGCTGGCACGCGCCGGGGCGGCCGTCGTGGTCGTGGCGCGCAGGCCGGAGGAACTGGCCGCCACGACCGCCGAGCTTGAGGCCGACGGCTGCCGCGCCGCCTGGGTCAGCGCCGACCTGAGCACCCGCGAGGGCGTGCGCGCCGCGGCGGAGGAGGCGGTGAAGGCCTTCGGGGAGCCCGACATCCTCGTCAACAGCGCCGGGATCAACCAGCGTCCCCCCATGGGGGAACTGGGCGAGGACGTGTGGGACATCACCATGGCCGTCAACCTGGAGGCGCCCTACCTGCTGGGGCAGCGCTTCGGGCCGGGCATGGCGGAACGGGGGTTCGGCCGGATCATCCACATCAGCTCCCAGCAGGCGCACCGGGCCTTCGTGCAGAGCGGCGCCTACGGCGTCTCCAAGGGAGGGCTCGAATCGCTGTCACGCTCCCAGGCCGAGGCGTGGTCGCCGTACGGCGTCACCTGCAACACGCTCGTGCCCGGGTTCGTGATGACACCGCTCAACGCGCGGCTGTCGTCCGACCCCGAGCGGGTCGCCGCGCTGGCCGCGCGGACGATGATCGGCCGCAACGGCCTGGCGGAGGACTTCGCGGGCGCGGCGGTCTTCCTGGCGAGCCGCGCCTCGGCGTACGTCACCGGGCAGTCGATCTTCGTGGACGGCGGGCTCTCCGTCCACTGAGCGGGGCCTCAGGGGCCGACGAGGCAGAACTCGTTGCCCTCGGGGTCGAGCATCACCTGGAAGACGCCCGCCGCGTCACGCACCGGCCCGCCACAACGGCGGCCGCCGAGGCTCAGCGTGCCCTCCGCAGCCGCGACGACGTCCTCGACGGCGACGTCCAGGTGGAGCCGGTTCTTGCCCGCCTTGGCCTCGGGAACCCGCTGGAAGGCCATCCTGAGCCCGCCCGGGGGGTCGAGACTGGACCAGGCGG
>NZ_JBHSBC010000054.1:30680-47779 GCF_042650425.1 Streptosporangium jomthongense
CCCGCCGAGCAGACGGCTCCAGAACACGGCGAGCGTCTCGGGGCGGGCGCAGTCGACGACGAGCTGACTCTGACGGGCGGTCATCCGCCGATCGTACGGCCCGCCCGGGGCGGGCGGGCCGTACCCCGGGCCCCTATCCGGCGACGGCGGGGCCGGGGGCTTGGGCGTCCGCCCGGCCCAGGGGGCGCCAGGCGACGGCCAGGACGACGAGCATCGTCCCGGCGGCGATCCAGAACGGCGCCGTGATCCCCAGCGCGTGGGCGACGACGCCGCCGAGCAGCGAGCCGAGGGCGGCGCCGCTGACGTCGAGCAGCGCGTACGCGCTGGTGACCCGTCCGAGGAGGCCGCCGGGCACCGCCCGCTGGCGCAGCGTCACGACGATCACCCCCCACACCATCGCGTGTGTGCCGAAGACCACCAGGATGGCCGCGGCCACCCACGGCCGCGTGGTCAGGGCGAGGACGAGATGGGTCGCCGCCTCGATGAGCAGCCCGGCGCGCAGCAGCGCGGTCGCGCCGAACCGCGACCACAACCGGCCCGCCGTCAGCGTGCCGAGCAGGCCGCCGGCGGCGAAGGCGGTCAGCAGCAGGCCGTACCCCACCTCCGACAGGCCCAGACGTTGCCGGGCGTACAGCACGAAGACCGCGAAGGCCCCGCAGAACATCAGGTTGCCCACCCCCATGCTCAGCGCCAGGGTCCGCAGTAACCGGTGCCGCCACAGCCGGCGCACCCCCTCGGCGATGTCGGCGCGCAGACCACCGCTCGGCCCGGGAGGGGCGGCGAGAGGCAGGGGCCGCATGGCGGACACCAGGGCGGCGGCCACCACGAAGGTCAGCGCGTCGAAACCGAACGGCAGCGCGGCCGAGACGGTGAACAGCCATCCGCCGAGCGGTTTGGCCGCGAACTGGTTGCCGACGGTGAAGGTGGCCATCAGCCGTGTGTTCGCCCCGGCCAGCAGCTCCGGCGCGACGACGGCGGGAAGCAGGGCGGCCGAGGCGGTGTCGGCGACGGTCTCCGCCGTGCCGAGCAGGAAGAAGACGACGTAGACGAGGGGAACGGTCAGCGCCCCCGCCGCGATGACGGCGCAGAGCGTCCCCAGGGCGAGGGCGCGGACCAGGTTGACGCCGACGATCAGCCGCCGCCGGTCGAGCCGGTCCACATAGGCGCCGCTGACCAGGGAGAACAGCACCCACGGGAGCTGCTGGGCCAGGACGGCGCCCGCGACGAGGACGGGGTCGTCGCTCAGTGAGGCGACAAGGAGGGGACCGGCCGTCAGGGTGACCCCGTCGCCGACGTTGGAGACGGCGGAGGCGGTCCAGAGTTTGCCGAAGTCCGCGCCGAGACGCGCGGACGTGCGAGCACGCAAAAGAGCTCCTCGGAAGGAAGGAACGATCGGGGAAAAGGTGATCGTTCCGGGGCGAGGAGCACGGACCGCCGCGACCGGGACCGCGCGCGGGCGGCCTCAGGTCAGGACGACGGGACGGGTCCCCGCGCCGGAACCTGGAAGGCGGCCTCGTCGAAGCTCATGCGGAACCTCCGTCGTGTGGGCGGTCTCTGGGCGGATGTTACCTCTCGGCGGGGGGCGGTGGAATTGATCGATTACCCGTGATGTTCGATGGGTCGACAGGCACATCACGCGACTGCGGAGGTTCCCGTGGGAAAGCTGAACGACGACGCCAAGGCACTGCTCAGCCAGCCCATTCACGGCTGGGTGACCACCCTGCGCCCTGACGGCTCGCTGCACAGCACCGTCGTCTGGGTGGACGTCGACGGAGACGATGTCATCTTCAACACCGCCGTCGGCCGCGCCAAGGAGCGCCACCTGCGCGACAACCCGCAGGTCTCGGTGAGCGTGCTCGACCCGAAGGACGCCTTCCACCTGGTGAGCGTCTCCGGTGTCGCCGAGTTCGAGCTCGACGGCGCCGACGAGGTCATCGACGGCCTGGCCAACAAGTACCTCGGGGTGGAGACCTACCCCTACCGCCAGCCGGGCGAGCAACGCGTCACCGTCAGGATCAGGCCCGAGCAGGTCGTCTACAGCGGGGGCAGCTGACGCCCGTCACGGGGAGCGCGCGGCCGTCGGTAGTCTGCTGCGAACCACACACCGCGACCCTGGAGGCATGACGGATGGAAGCAAGCGGCGAGGGCACGGCGAGGCAGATCACGTTCGTGGGTGAGCCGGTGCTGCACCGCCCGTGCCAGGACGTGACCGGCTTCGACGAGGAACTGGCCGCGCTCGTGGCCGACATGTTCGCCAGCATGTACGCCGCGGAGGGAGTCGGCCTGGCCGCCAACCAGATCGGCGTGCCGCTGCGGGTGTTCGTCTACGACTGCCCGGACGAGACCGAGGAGTACCGCAAGGGCGTCGTGGTCAACCCGACCCTGGTGCTGCCCGGTCACGGTGAGCGGAACCTGGACGACTACGACGAGGGCTGTCTGTCCGTTCCCGGGCAGCGGGCCAGCCTGGCCAGGCCGGACCGGGCGGTGGTGCACGGGTTCGACGTCACCGGCGCCCCGATCACGGTCGAGGGCACCGGGCTGCTCGCCCGCTGCCTGCAGCACGAGACCGACCACCTGGACGGCATGCTGTACATCGACCGGCTTCCCGCCGAGCGTCGTCAGCAGCTCCTCGCGGCCTACGAGGCGTCCAAGGAGACGGCCGACGAGGCGGCGGGGGAGCAGGCGTCCGCGGCGGAGTGAGCCCCGGGCCCGGTGGAGCCGGTCCTCCGCCGGGCCGGCCTCCCGGCTAGCATGTCGCCCCGTAGACAGCAGCCATGGGGAGGGACAGCCGGTGTTGACGGATCGCGAGGACGGTTTCCACGCCTTCTGGCGGGAGTACCACCTGTGCACGCTGACCACGCTGCGGGCCGACGGCACGCCGCACGTCATCCCGGTCGGCGTGACGCTGGACGCCGAGGCCGGGATCGCCCGGGTGATCACCTCGGACGGCTCGCGCAAGGTCCGCCACATCGAGGCCGCCGGGGACGGCGGCGCGCGCGTCGCCGTCTGCCAGGTCGACGGCGGGCGCTGGTCGACGCTGGAGGGCAGCGCGGTCATCCGCAGGGACCCCGGCTCGATCGCCGAGGGTGTGCGCCGCTACGCCGAGCGCTACCGGCAGCCCAGGGAGAACCCCTCCCGCGTCGTGATCGAGATCCGCGTCACCCGAGTTCTCGGAAATGTCTGACCGGATAACCGTCGTCGGCGTCGGAGCCGACGGCTGGGCCGGTCTGTCCCCGGAGGCACGCGAGGAGCTGCTCGCCGCCGAGGTGCTGATGGGCAGCGCCAGGCAACTCGCCCTGATCCCCGCCGGTACGGCCGAGCGCGTCACCTGGCCGTCGCCGCTGCTGCCCGCGCTGCCCGGCCTGATCGAGGCCGGTCGCGGGCGCGCGGTGTGCGTGCTGGCCAGCGGCGACCCCATGTTCCACGGCATCGGCACGACGCTGGTGCGGCTGCTCGGCGCCGGACGGGTCAGGGTGCTGCCGTCCCCCTCCTCGGTCTCGCTGGCCTGCGCCAGGCTCGGCTGGGCCGCCGACCGCGTCGAGGTGGTCAGCCTCGTGAGGCGTCCCGCCGAGGCCGTGCACACCGCCGTCCACGACGGGCGCAGGGTGCTCGTCCTCAGCGCCGACGGCCGCACCCCGGCCCGGGTCGCCGCGCTGCTCACCGCCCGTGGCTACGGCGCGAGCCCGATGACCGTCCTGGAACGGCTCGGCGGTGAGGCCGAACGCCTGGTCTCCGGTACGGCGGGCGGCTGGTCCCTGACCGAGGCCGACGACCTCAACGTCGTGGCCGTCGAGTGCGTGGCCGCGCCGGGGACCGTCCCGCTGCCGGTCCTGCCCGGCCTGCCCGACGAGGCGTTCGAGCACGACGGCCAGCTCACCAAGCGCGAGGTGCGGGCGGTCACCATGTCCCGGCTCGCGCCCGTCCCCGGCGAACTGCTGTGGGACGTCGGCGCCGGGGCGGGCAGCCTCGCGATCGAGTGGATGCGCGCCCACCCGGAGAACCGGGCGATCGCCGTCGAGAGGGACGGCGACCGGGCCGGGCGGCTCACCCGCAACGCCTTCGCCCTCGGCGTGCCCGGCCTGAACGTGGTGACCGGCGCCGCCCCCGGCGCGCTCGGCGGGCTCACGGCCCCGGACGCCGTCTTCGTCGGCGGCGCGGTGAGCGTCCCCGGCGTGATCGAGGCCTGCTGGCGGGCGCTGCGGCCCGGCGGCAGGCTGGTGGCCAACGCGGTGACCGTCGAGTCGGAGACCACGGTCGCCGCCTGGCACGCCAGGATCGGCGGCTCCCACAGCGAGATGGTCAGGCTCGCGGTCAGCAGGGCCGCCCCGGTCGGCGGTTTCACCGGCTGGCGGCCCATGATGCCGGTGACGATCTGGACGGCGGTCAAACCCGCCGGGACACAGGAGGAACGGTGACGGTGCGGTTCGTCGGGGCGGGGCCGGGGGCCGCCGACCTCATCACCCTGCGGGGGCAGCGGGTGATCGCCTCCTCACCGGTGTGCCTGTACGCGGGCTCCCTGGTCCCGGAGGCCCTGCTGGAGTGCTGCCCGCCGGGCGCGCGCCTCGTCGACACCGCGAGGATGGCCCTCGACGAGATCGTGGCCGAGATGCTCGCCGCCCACGAGGCGGGGCACGACGTGGCCAGGCTGCACTCGGGGGACCCCTCGGTCTACAGCGCGATGGCCGAGCAGATGCGGCGCCTGGACGCCGAGGGCGTGCCGTACGAGGTGGTTCCCGGGGTGCCCGCCTTCGCCGCCGCGGCGGCGTCGCTGAAGCGGGAGCTGACCGTGCCCGGCGTCGGCCAGACGGTGGTGCTCACCCGTACCTCGGCGCGGGCGACCCCCATGCCGGAGGGGGAGGACCTGGACACCCTCGGCAGGTCGGGGGCGACGATGGTCCTGCACCTGGCCGTGCAGCGCGCCGAGGAGGTCGTGGCGGAGCTGGTCCCCAGGTACGGCCTCGACTGCCCGGTGGCCGTGGTGGCCAGGGCCAGCAGGGACGACGAGGTGATCCTGCGCGGCACGCTCGCCGACATCGCCGGGCAGGTCCGCGCCGCGGGCGTCGTGCGCACCGCGGTGATCGTGGTCGGCAGGGTGCTGACCGCCTCGGAGTTCCCCGACAGTCACCTGTACTCCGCGGCCCGCTGCCGTGACTGACCCGGGCACGCTGAACGTCCTGGTGCTCGGCGGCACCGACGAGGCGAGAAGACTGGCCGCCGCGCTCGCCGACCGGCCGGGGACACGTGTGATCTCCTCCCTGGCGGGGCGGGTCCGCGACCCCAGGCTGCCGGTCGGGGAGGTGCGCGAGGGCGGCTTCGGCGGACCCGCCGGACTCAGGGCCTGGATCGAGGAGAACGGGATCGGCGTCGTCGTCGACGCCACCCACCCCTTCGCCGCCAGGATGACCGCGTCCGCGGCCGAGGCGGCGGGCCTGGCCGGGGTGCCGCTGCTGATCCTGCGGCGGCCCGGCTGGCGGCAGGGGCCGGGAGACGACTGGCGCTGGACGCCCTCCCTTGAGGCCGCCGCCGAGTCGCTGCCCGGTCTGGGCCGCCGGGTCTTCCTGACCACGGGCCGGCGCAGCCTGCCGGTCTTCGCGGGCCTGGACGACCTGTGGTTCCTGGCCCGCTCCGTCGACCCGCCCCAGCCGCCGCTGCCGCGCAACCTCCAGGTGCTGCTCAGCCGGGGACCGTTCACCGTCGAGGGGGAACTCGACCTCATGCGGGACAACCGCGTCGAGGTGGTGGTCACCAAGGACAGCGGCGGCCGGATGACGACCGCCAAACTGTTCGCCGCCCGCGAGCTCGGGCTGCCCGTCGTCGTCGTGCGCCGCCCCGCCGTACCCGGCGGGGTCCCGGCGGCCGAGACGGTCGAGCAGGCCACGGCGTGGCTGGACGCCGTGGCGGGCGGTCAGGCGGGATAGCGGCGGGGGGTGAAGACCACCCGCCTCCCGTCCTTCCTTTCGGCGACCCTGGTGGTCGAGGAGCCGACCAGCAGCAGGCAGCGCATGTCGACCGTGGCCGGGTCGAGGTCGCCGAGGGTGGTGACGGTCAGGCTCTCCCCGGCGCCGCCGACGTCACGGCCGACGACCACGGGCGTGTCCGGCGAGCGGTGTTCGAGCAGCAGGTCCCTGGCCGCCGCGACCTGCCAGGTGCGGCTCCTGGAGGCCGGGTTGTAGATCGCCAGGACCAGGTCGGCCCGCGCGGCGGCGCTGATCCTGTCCGCGACGACCTCCCACGGCTTGAGCAGGTCGGACAGCGACAGCACGCAGTAGTCGTGGCCGAGCGGCGCCCCGACCCGGCTGGCCACCGCGTGCGCCGCGGTCAGGCCGGGCAGCACCCGCACCGCGACGTCGGCGAACCTCGGCTCGCAGGAGACCTCAAGCACCGCGCTGGCCATCGCGAACACCCCGGGGTCGCCGGAGGAGACCACCGCGACCCGCGCCCCGGCCGCGGCCAGTTCGAGGGCGTGCGCCGCCCGTTCGGCCTCCACCCGGTTGTCCGTCGGGTGACGGCGCTGGCGCGGGTTCGGCGGGACGCGGTCCAGGTAGGGGCCGTACCCGACGAGGTCGTCGGCGGCGGCCAGCGCCTCCTGAGCCTCCGGCGTCAGCCAGGGCCGCCCGGCGGGCCCGAGCCCGACCACGACGACCTCGCCGCCCTGGACGCGCTCCGGGGCCCGGTTCTCACCGTGGGTGCCGGGAAGGCCGGAGTTGACCGGGCTCGGCACCAGCGCCAGCGAGAAGTACGGCACGCTGTCCGGGTCCACCTCGGCGAGCGGGGCCAGGCGCTGCGCGCCGGTGGTCGCGCGCTCCACGTACCACGCCTCGTCGAGACGGCCCGCCTCGGCCAGCGCGTCGCGAACCTTGGTGAAGGTACGGCCGAGCTTGAGGATCGCCGCGGAGTCGGTCGCGGCCAGGCGTTCGGCGATGACCTCGGCGGGCAACGTGCCGGGAAGCACCGTCAGGACCTCGTCCCGCTCGACCAGCGGCCTGCCGAGCACGGCCGCGGCGCCGCTCACCGACGTCACCCCGGGCACGACCTCGGTGACGTAGCGGTGGGCCAGCCGCTTGTGCATGTGCATGTAGGAGCCGTAGAAGAGCGGGTCGCCCTCGCACAGCACGACCACGTCGCGGCCCGCGTCCAGGTGGGCGGCCAGCCGCAGCGCGCAGTCGGCGTAGAAGTCGTCGATGGCGCCCTGGTAGCCGCCGGGGTGGTCGGTGGTCTCCGTGGTGAGCGGGTAGATCAGCGCCTCCTCGATCTGCCCCTCCCGCAGGTACGGCGCCGCCACCGAGCGGGCGATGCTCCTGCCGTGGCGGGCGCTGTGGTAGGCGATGACGTCCGCCTCCCCGATGAGCCTGGCCGCCTTGATGGTCACCAGTTCCGGGTCTCCCGGGCCGAGCCCGACGCCCCTGAGCCGTCCCGCTGACGTGTCGTTCACTCGACCTCACTCGCGATCGCGTTGACCGCGGCGGCGGCCATCGCACTCCCACCCCGGCGCCCGTGCACGACCAGGTACTCCAGACCCGCCGGATGCCCGGCGAGCGCCTGCTTCGACTCGGCGGCGCCGATGAAACCCACCGGCACGCCGAGCACGGCGGCGGGCCGTCCCGCCCCCTCCTCGACCATCTCCAGCAGCCTGAACAGCGCGGTCGGCGCGTTGCCGATCGCGACGACCGCCCCTTCGAGACGGTCGCGCCACAGTTCGAGGGCGGCCGCGCTGCGGGTGGTGCCGAGCCGTACGGCCAGCTCGGGCACGCCGGGCTCACCCAGCGTGCAGAGCACCTCGTTGCCCGCGGGCAGGCGGCGCCGGGTCACCCCCGAGGCGACCATCATCGCGTCGCACAGCACGGGCGCCCCCGCGCGCAGGGCCGCCCTGGCCGAGGCGACCACGCCCGGCGACCAGCCGAGGTCGGCGACCAGGTCCACCATCCCGCAGGCGTGGATCATGCGGACCGCCACCTGGGCGACGTCCGGCGGCAGGCCGTCCAGGTCGCTCTCGGCGCGGATGGTGGCGAAGGAACGCCGGTAGATCTCCGCGCCGTCCCGGACGTAGTCGGTCACGTTTCCCCTCTCAGAGCCGCCACGGCGGCCGTGGTCTCCTCGATGTCCGCGCAGTTCAGGCCACTGTTCAAGCCGCTGTCCAAGCCGCTGTCCTCCAGGAGGACCCGGTAGCCGGTCGTGGTCGCGACCACGTCGACGGCCCGTCCTCGCGGGCGGCCGCAACGTCGTTCGCAGCCCGCCCAGTGCACCGGGAGCGTACCGGGGCGGGCGGGGACGGCCGAGGGCGGGTCGCTCTCGGCCGCGATCCAGCGGGCGGCGTCGGCCCGCACGTCGGCCAGTGACTTCGCGCAGCCGGGCCGCCCCGCGCAGGCCGTCACGCCCGTCCACGGCGAGGCCGGGTCGAGGACCAGCCCGGCGGCGACGAGCCGCCCGGCGACCTCGGAGAGAGCGGCCGGGGACAGGCCGGGCAGGACGACGCCGCGCCACGGCGTCAGCCGTACCTCCTCGACGGCCAGGCCGGCCAGCAGGGCGGCCTGGGCGGAGGTCAGCCGCCCCAGCGGCACCGTGACGCCGAGCGTGTTCAGGCCTGAGGGCTGTTCGACGGTCCCGACGGGACCGTGGGAGGGCGCCGGGACGGGGGCCCGCCGTACGGGGGCGGAGGTCGTCTCCAGGGTGGCCGCGACCCGGGCGGCGACGCGCTCCGCGCAGCCGGGCAGTTCGCCGATCCGCCACACACGGCCCTCCCGCACCCCGGGCTCGGCCAGGAACGCCTCGGCGGCGGTCAGCAGCGCGGCGACCGCCGACCCCGGCGGCATCCGCAGGCCGCTGTCGGTCTCGGCCAGCAGCAACGCCACCTCGCCGGGGCCGGTCGGCAGGATCGCGGCGTCCGCCCCGAGCCAGGCCACGTCGCCCCGGCCGTCGTCGAGCGCGAACAGGAACCGCCCCGGCAGGCCGGCGAGCGCGGGCGTGCCGCACAGGCGCAGGTCGAGCTCACGGGTCAGCGGTCCCACGTCGAGAATCCCCCGACCGTCGAGGCCGCTCAGCGGTGAGGCCAGGACGTTGCGGACCCGTTCGTGGGTGGCCGAGGGCAGCAGCCCCGCCTGTGCCATGCGGGCCGCGAAGTCGTCCCCGGCGCCCAGCCCGCGCACCTGGACGTTCGCCCGGGAGGTCAGCTCGACGACGCCGTTGCCGCAGGTCTCGGCGGCCGAGGCCAGCTCGCGCAGCTGCGGGGCCGTCAGGCGCCCTCCGGGCACCCTGACGCGCGCCAGGCCGCCGTCGGCCGCGGAATGCACCTGGAGCGCCCCCGGGCACGCGTCGGGATGAGATCGTCCGGAGAAGTGACCTTTTGACACGCTGAGGATGGTAACTCCAGTTTCTTGCGGGGACCTCGCTGCCGTAGTCTCATCGTTGGCGACGGCAAAAGGGAGGAAGCCGGTGTGAATCCGGCGCGGTCCCGCCACTGTAACCGGGGAGCGAACCCCATCCAGCCACGGTCCGGCAACGGGCGGGAAGGCCGGGGGGAGCATCGATCCGGGAGCCAGGAGACTCCAGCCGTCGTAGCCGACGACGACCCGGGGCGAGGACCCCGAGGGAGGAAAGCCCTGTGCGCTGTTCGCCGTTCCCCAGCCGCAAGCCTGCACCGCCGTTCACGGCCGCGCCGCTCCCCGCCGGGGAGCGTGGCGAATGATCCTCCTGCTCTCCACCTCCGACACCGACCTGCTCAGCGCCCGCGCCAGCGGCGCGGACTACCGGCTCGGCAATCCCGCCAGGCTCACCGCGGGGGACCTGCCTCCCCTCGTCGAGGGCGCCGACCTGGTCGTCGTACGGCTGCTCGGCGGGCGCCGCGCCTGGGAGGAGGGCCTGGACGCCCTGCTCGCCGGGCCGCTGCCCGTCGTCGTGCTCGGCGGCGAGCAGGCGCCGGACGCCGAGCTGATGGAACTGTCGACCGTGCCCGGCGGGGTGTGCGCCGAGGCGCACGCCTACCTCGCCCACGGCGGGGCCGCCAACCTCGCCGAACTGGGCCGCTTCCTGTCGGACACGCTGCTGCTGACCGGCCACGGCTTCGCCCCGCCCGCCCCGACGCCCGCCTGGGGCGTGCTCGAACGCCGGGCGCGCCGCGAGGAGGGCCCGGTCGTCGGCGTGCTCTACTACCGCGCCCACCACGTCGCGGGCAACACCGCCTTCGTCGAGACGCTCTGCGCCGCGATCGAGGACGCGGGCGCCCGCGCGCTGCCCGTCTACTGCGCCTCCCTGCGCAGCGCCGAGCAGGGCCTGCTCGACACCCTGGGCACGGTCGACGCCCTGGTGGTGACCGTGCTGGCCGCGGGCGGCACCCGCCCGGCCACCGCGTCCGCGGGCGGCGACGACGAGGCCTGGGACGTCGGCGCGCTCGCCGAACTCGACGTGCCGATCCTGCAGGGCCTGTGCCTGACCGGCGGCAGGGCCGCCTGGGAGGCCAACGACGACGGCCTCTCCCCGCTCGACGCGGCGACCCAGGTGGCGATCCCCGAGTTCGACGGGCGGATCATCACGGTGCCGTTCTCCTTCAAGGAGATCGACGGGGACGGCCTGACCGTCTACGTCGCCGACCCCGAGCGGGCCTCCCGCGTGGCGGGCATCGCCGTACGGCACGCCGTCCTGCGGCACGTCCCGCCCGCAGAGCGGCGGATCGTGCTGATGCTGTCGGCCTACCCGACCAAGCACTCCAGGATCGGCAACGCCGTCGGCCTCGACACCCCGGCGAGCCTGGTGCGGCTGCTTGCCGCGATGCGCGAGCACGGCTACGACATCGGCGCCGAGGACGAACTGCCCGGCGTCACCGGGCAGGACGGCGACGCGCTGATCCACGCCCTCATCGCCGCCGGAGGCCAGGACCCCGACTGGCTCACCGAGGAACGGCTCGCGGGCAACCCGGTGCGGATCAAGGCCTCCCGCTACGCCGCGTGGTTCGCCACGCTGCCCGAGGACCTGCGGACCTCGGTCGAGGAGCACTGGGGACCCCCGCCCGGTGAACTGTTCGTCGACACCTCCGCCGACCCGGACGGTGAGATCGTGCTGGCCGCGCTGCGCGCGGGCAACGTCGTCGTCATGGTGCAGCCGCCCCGGGGGTTCGGCGAGAACCCCATCGCCATCTACCACGACCCCGACCTGCCGCCCAGCCACCACTACCTGGCCGCCTACCGCTGGCTGTCCGACGGCTTCGGCGCGCACGCCGTGGTGCACGTCGGCAAGCACGGCAACCTGGAGTGGCTGCCCGGCAAGTCGGCGGGCCTGTCGGCCTCCTGCGGCCCCGACGCCGCACTCGGGGACCTGCCGCTGATCTACCCGTTCCTGGTCAACGACCCCGGCGAGGGCACCCAGGCCAAGCGCCGCGCCCACGCCACGCTGGTCGACCACCTCGTCCCGCCGATGGCCCGCGCCGACACCTACGGCGACATGGCCAGGCTTGAACAGCTCCTCGACGAGCACGCCTCCATCGCCGCGATGGACCCGGCCAAACTGCCCGCGATCCGGGCGCAGATCTGGACGCTGATCCAGGCCGCCAGGCTCGACCACGACCTCGGCATCGAGGACCGTCCGCACGACGCCGAGTTCGACGACTTCCTGCTGCACGTGGACGGCTGGCTGTGCGAGGTCAAGGACGTCCAGATCCGCGACGGCCTGCACGTGCTCGGCGCGGCCCCGCAGGGTGCCGTCCGCGTCGACCTGGTGCTGGCCATCCTGCGCGCCCGCCAGATGTGGGCGGGCGGCATGGCGCTGCCCGGCCTGCGCGAGGCGCTCGGCCTGCGTGAGGACGGCACCGCCGGGCGCCTGGGCGTCGACGAGGCGGAGGCCGAGGCCAGGTCACTGGTCGAGGCGATGGAGGAACGCGGCTGGGACCCGGCCGCCGCGGCCGAGGTCGCCGCGTCCGTGACGGGCGGCGACCGGGAGCAGGTCGGGCGTGTCCTGCGGTTCGCGGCCGAGGAGGTCGTCCCCAGGCTGGCGCGCACCGTGGACGAGATCGGCGCGATCCTGCACGCCCTCGACGGCGGCTACGTCCCGGCGGGACCGAGCGGGTCGCCGCTGCGCGGGCTGGTCAACGTGCTGCCGACCGGCCGTAACTTCTACTCGGTCGACCCGAAGGCCGTGCCGAGCAGGCTGGCCTGGGAGACCGGGCAGGCGATGGCCGAATCACTCCTCGAACGCTACCGCTCCGAGCACGGCGACTGGCCGCGCTCGGTCGGCCTGTCGGTGTGGGGCACCAGCGCCATGCGCACCGCAGGGGACGACGTGGCCGAGGTGCTGGCGCTGCTGGGCGTGCGCCCGGTGTGGGACGAGGCGTCGCGGCGGGTCACCGGCCTTGAGGCGATCCCCGCCGGGGAACTGGGCAGGCCCAGGATCGACGTGACCGTCCGCATCAGCGGCTTCTTCAGGGACGCCTTCCCGCACGTGGTCGCCCTGCTCGACGACGCCGTACGGCTGGCCGCCGGGCTGGACGAACCGGACGAGGACAACTACGTCAGGGCGCACGTGCTGGCCGACACCCGTGAGCACGGCGACGAGCGCAGGGCGACCATGCGCATCTTCGGCTCCCGTCCCGGGGCGTACGGCGCCGGGCTGCTGCCGCTGATCGACAGCCGCAACTGGCGCGACGACGCCGACCTGGCCGAGGTGTACGCCGTGTGGGGCGGCTTCGCCTACGGAAGGGGCGTCGAGGGGGTCCCGGCCAGGCAGGACATGGAGGCCGCCTACCGGCGGATCGCGGTCGCGGCCAAGAACGTCGACACCCGCGAGCACGACATCGCCGACTCCGACGACTACTTCCAGTACCACGGCGGCATGGTCGCCACCGTCAGGGCGCTCACCGGCAGGGCCCCCGCCGCCTACGTCGGCGACAGCACCCGCCCCGACGCGGTCCGCACCAGGACCCTGTCCGAGGAGACCTCCAGGATCTTCCGCGCCCGGGTGGTCAACCCGCGCTGGCTGGCCGCCATGCGCAGGCACGGCTACAAGGGCGCCTTCGAGCTGGCCGCGACCGTCGACTACCTGTTCGGCTACGACGCCACCACCGGGGTCGTGGCCGACTGGATGTACGACAAGCTCGCCGCGACCTACGTGCTCGACCCGGAGAACCGGGCGTTCCTGTCCGAGTCCAACCCGTGGGCGTTGCACGGCATCGCCGAACGCCTGCTTGAGGCGGCGGGCCGGGGCATGTGGGAACACCCCGACCCGGACGTCCTGCGCGAGCTGCGGGAGGTCTACCTCACATCGGAGGGGGACCTGGAGGACGACGCCTGACCGGTCCCCTCCCGAGGAGTCAGGAACGGCGGCCGAACCAGCGGCGCCTCTTCGCCGGTCCGGCCGCCGGGGCCGCGAAGCCGCCCAGCGGCGGGACCGTCGGCGCGCAGTCGTCCAGGGCGACCGGGTCACCCATCGCGACCACGATCCTGCGGCCGCCCCGGAACGCCTCACGGGCGTGCGCCGACAGGATGTTGTCCACGATCAGGACGTCACCCGGCCGCCACGTCTCCCTGACCGTCGCCCGCCGGTAGGCCTCGTCGATCGTCTCCACGTCCTGCCTGGAGATCGGCTCGCCGTCGCCGTAGGCCGTGTTGAAGGGCAGGTTGTCGTGTCCGAGGTCCTCAAGGAACACCTCACGCACCTCCGGGTCGAGCGCCCACTCGTTCCAGAAGACCGTGTGGTTGAACCACACCTCCTCCCCGGTCCCCGGGTGGCGGATGGTCGCCGAGCGGCGCTGCGTCGTACGCAGCCTGTCGCCGTCCAGCCACTCGTGGGCGATGTGGTTGGCCGCGCAGTACGCGGCGACCTCGTCCCTGTCCTCGGTGCCGAAGGCGGTGCGCCAGCCGAGGCTGATGTGGTCGCCGTAGTTGCGCACCAGGGACCAGCCGTGCGCGCGGAACCGGTCGGCGAGCGGCGCCGGGATGTCCCCGAGCACCTTGCGCACGTCGGTCACCGGGGTCGCGCCACCCTGGTCGGGGGCGACCAGGCAGCCGAACATCAGCAGCCCGGGGAAGCTGAGCGCGTAGCTGTTCTCGTTGTGCGGGCGGATCGCCTGGGACGGCGGCAGGTCCGTCGAGGAGTAGACGTCCTTGCCGAAGTGGCTGCGCGGGGTGGCCTTCTCCACATACCCGGCGGGCCTGGAGACCAGGGCGTCACGCACCTCGGCGAAGTCCTCGACCCCCGTGAGCGGCAGCCCCCGCAGGTAGAGGGCGCCGTGGACGTCCAGGCCCGCCCTGAGGGCCTGACGGTTCTCCCGCAGCCACTCGCAGGTCTCCCTCAGACCGGCCCCCTGGGCGTCGGCCGCGGCGGGGCGGCCGTCCTCGACCTCCCAGGCGATGGTGGTGTTCACGATGCGCGCGTCCTTTCGAGTTCTTCGATGCCGACGAGGTCGTCGGGCCTGGCGTCGGGCACGTCGTCGTCGAAACGCGCCAGGGTCCTGATCCGGAGGCCCGCGACCGTCAGCAGGGCGATGCCGAGCCCGCACAGCAGGTAGAGCAGTCCGATGCCGCGTCCCGGCCCGGTGCCGATCACCACGCCGAGGGTGCCGGCGAGCGGGCCGCCCGCGGCGAGCAGCGGGTCGAGGAGAGGGGCGGCGAGCGGGGCGATGACGCCGAAGCCGATCGGTGTGGTCGCCGCGGCGATCATGGTGTTGACCGCGATGACGCGCCCCTGGAAGCGGTAGGGCACCTTCACCTGGATGATCGTCATGATGACGCCGTTGATCAGCGCCAGCGCGTAGGACATGCCGAAGGCCCCGGCTCCGATCAGCCAGAGGTTGGGCCGCAGCCCGATCAGCAGTCCCGAGACCGCCATCAGCGTCGTGGTGAGGATCACGCCGCGCAGCCTGCGGTGGGTCGGGCCGCCCCACAGGCTCATGGTGACGCCGCCGGCGACCGCGCCCGCTCCGGCCGCGACCGCCATGGCACCGGCGGCGGTCAGCGAGGAGAAGGACAGCACGAGCGGCGAGACCATGACGAACATGGGCGCCAGGAACAGGTTCACCCCGGCGAAGAGGGCGAGCATGGCCCGGAAGCTCCGGTGCCCCAGCGAGAACCGGAAACCGTTGGCGATCTCCGCGGACATCGGCTCACGGCGGCGCAGCCCCAGCGTGGTGGGGAACCTGACGAACAGCACCACGACGACGGCGAAGACGTAGGCCGCCACCTGGATGGTCAGGATGCCCTCAAGGCCGATGGCGGCCAGCAGGCCGACCGCGACGAGCGGGACGAGGAACTGGGCGGTGCCGATCGCCAGCTGCACGATGCCGTTGGCGTGCCCGAGGTAGCGTTTCGGCACCAGCTGCGGGATCGACGCCTGGTAGGCGAGCCGCTGGAAGGTCGCGGAGACCGAGACGACCGCTATCAGCACGTACAGCGGGGCGACCGTGAGCCCACCGGTGAGCAGCAGGGCGAGCATCGCCGCCTGGGCCAGCCCCGAGCACAGATCACCGGCGATCATCACCCGCCGCCGGTCGTGACGGTCGACCACGGCGCCCGCCAGCGGCGCGACGCAGATTCCCGGCACCAGGGCGAGCAGGGCGATGAGCCCGAAGTGGACCAGGGACCCGGTGACCGTGTAGATCCAGATCGGCACCGCGAACTCGGTCAGCGCCGACCCGGTCAGCGAGACCAGCTGCCCGAGCGCGACGGCCAGGAAGCGGCGCACGTCCGGCTCCCGCTCCCGCCGTACGGTGGCCCGCCGCGTCACGGAGTCCTGCAGCCACCAGGTGCCGCCCGCCTCCCGCGAGTGCTCCCGGCGCCAGGCCTCGTCGGCGGTGTGGGTGCCCGTCAGGATCTGGGCCAGCTCACCGGCGCGGTACTTGGGGAAGAAGTGGCCCGCCTCGTCGATGACGACCAGCGAGGCCGACTCGGACACGAAGCACCACTCCTTGAAGCGCTCCTGGTAGAACTCGGTGCCCGGGTCGCGTTCGCCGACGACCGAGATGACCGGCGCCCGCAGCCGCGGCTGCTCGGCGGCCAGGATCCGCGTGTAGTACTCCTCGGCCATCCGGCCGTCCTCACGCATCAGCTCGACGGTGAAGGCCACCTGCTCCTCGTCGAGTCCGGACACGTCGCCGCCGATGGCGCGCAGTTCGGCCGCGACCCTCCTGGTGCCCTGCAGCCGGTCGTTGATGAGGCTGCTGAGCGGGCCGAGGAGACGGCCCCTCGGCTTGGCGAAGGGGAAGATGCCGCCCAGGTAGAGGGCGTCGAGCTCACGGCCGGACGCCTCGACGTGGCGGGCCAGTTCGATGGCCAGGGCGCTGCCGGGCGCGCAGTGCCCGTAGATCACGACGGGGCCCCGGACGTGTTCGGCGATCTCCTCGGCGCAGAGCCTGGCCACCTCCTCGAAGGGCAGCTGCCCCTCCTCGCCCGGCTCGCGCCCCGGCGCGGCGACCGCGTAGAGGGAGTAACCGGCGGGCATCGCGTCGGCGAGCGTCTGGTAGACGACCGCGTTCGCGCCGCCGTACGGCACGCAGATGACGGAGCCGACCCGGTCCTCGGGGGCGACCGGGCGGGTCAGCTCGGCCAGGACGCGGCGCGGCGCGGCGGCCCCGGCCCGGCGTTCGGTGACGAGCGTGGCGAGGGCGGCGACCGTGGGGTGGGTGAACATCTCCAGCACGCCGATCGGCGGCCTGCTCTCCGGGAAGGCCTTGCGCATCCTGGCCACGACCTGGGTGGCCAGCAACGAGTGGCCGCCGAGCTCGAAGAAGTCGTCGCCGGTGCCGACCCGTTCGAGGTCGAGGACGCCCGCCCAGATGGCGGCGACGGCCTCCTCCGTCGGATCGGCCGGGGCGGTGTAGCCGGGCCGCAGGTCGGGCCGTTCCGGCTCCGGGTCGGGCAGCGCCGCGCGGTCCACCTTGCCGTGCGCCTGGAGCGGGAGCCGGTCGAGCCAGACGAACCGGCCGGGGACCATGTACTCGGGGAGCCGGTCGAGCAGGAACGCCCGCAGCTCGGCGGCGCCGGTCTCCGGCGCGTCCGGTTCCCGTTCGAGCCACGCGACGAGACGGTCGCCGCGCAGCCCGGCCACACCCTGGACGACGCCGGGCAGGGCGCCAAGCGCCGCCTCGACCTCGCCCAGCTCGACCCGGTGGCCGCGGATCTTCA
>NZ_JBHSBC010000055.1:0-4288 GCF_042650425.1 Streptosporangium jomthongense
AGTCTCAGGTGCGGCAGCAGGCCACCGGGCTCGATCCTCCCCACATGGAAAGTCTCGCATCCGTGGACATGATCCTTGCTCTCCCCTACCGGAACAGGCTTCAGCTCCTGAATACCGACGCTTCGTCCCCGAGAGGGACCGTGACGGCTCTCAGGCACCGCCTCTTGAAGAGCACCGGTGTTCGTCGGCATCGCCCCTCAAGACGACCATGCCGAAGGCGTCGTCCCCGGTACCTCCATGGCGACCGGGGCGGAGCCGACCCCCATCAGAACAGCCCCCCTGTGACCGCCGTGGGCGTCCTCACAGGTGCACTGGCGAGATCCTCACCAGATCATCGTGGTCGTAGGTGAGGTCGGCGTCGAGATCGACGACTCCCTCGATCCGACGTCCGGCCTCGACGAGTGCGGCGATCTGCGAACGCCTGGCCAGTCGTCCCTCGATCCGGACCACGCCGGACTCAACGGTGATCGTCAGTGCCCTCGGATCCGCCCCCAGGCTGATCACGGCCCCTGTCACATCCGCCAGGACGTCGGCGGCCGGTCGGATGAAGACCTTCAACAGGTCGGCTTGGTGCACAGTACCGGCGATCTTGCCACTGGCGGCGTCGATCACCGGCAGTTGTCTGATCCGATGGGTGTGCATCAACCGGGCCGCCTGCCGCACCGGAGTCTGGCGGGTGACGGTCAGCGCCGGACTGGACATGATCTGGCCGGCGGTCATCCCCGCGGCCCTGTCGTACTCCCGGCGCCGTGCACGGCTCTCGAACAGCCTCCCGCTCTCTGGTATGTCGATTTCCTTCAGCAGTAGATCGTCCTGTGACACCATCCCGATCGGGCGGCCCTCGGCGTCGATCACCGCCACGGCACCCACCTTGAAGTGGCGCATGGTCGCCACCAGCTCGGCGAACGTCGCCTCTGGGCGGACCGCGATGGCCACCAGCCCCATGACGTCCTTCACCTGCAACGTCATGACCTTCCCCTTTCCTGTCGTTTCTGCGTTCAGTTCTCGCCCGGAGGAGCGGATCCGGCCTGCGGCATGCTCTCCGTCACCGGGACGACCGCCACGGGACTCGCTCCGTGCCGCAGGACCGCCCTGGTCACCGAGCCGAGCCTGCCGGTCGCGCGGGCTCCGCCGACCACCACGACGCTCGCCTCCCGGGACAACTCCACCAGCGCCTCCTTCGCCGAGGCGGTGACGAACCGGGTCCGCACCGGCACCGCCGGATGGCTGTCACGCCACGGCCGCAGCCGCCGCAGCAGGTCCTCCTCGACCATGTGCGTGGTGATCTCCACGTCGGACACCGGCGGCATCGCCGTTCCCCACGCCACCGCCCGGATGTGTCCCGCGTGTACCGCCAGCAGATCCAGGCCCCGCAACGCCGCCTCGTCGAAGGCGAAGGCGATCGCCACGTCGGGGGTGTCATCGGTGATCCCCAGTACCACGGCCCCACGGTGCAACGGCACCGGGATCGGCCCCGGCCCGCGCACGACGACCACAGGGCAGCGCGCGTGGGCCGCCACGTAACCGGCCACCGACCCGACCACAGTCCTGGCCAGCGTCCCCATGCCACGTGACCCGACCACCACAAGCTCGGCGCCGGCCGACAGCTCGGTCAGCCGCTCGGCGGCGGCCCCCTCGTACAGGTCGGTGGTGACCTCGGTGATCGAACTGCACGAACGGGCGCAGTCGGCGCCGTGGTAGAGCACGTGTTCTGCGGCCTTGCGCAGATGGGACCTGGCCTCCTCGCCGGTCTCCCCATACGGCCACCGCCAGGCGTGCGCCACCGTCAGCGGCAGCTTTCTGAGCTCGGCCTCGTCCATCGCCCACTCCAGGGCCTGCATGGAGAAGTCCGAACCGTCATAACCGACCACGACCTCGCGTGTCTCGCTCATGGCCTGTCACCTCCGTCTCCATCGTCGGCGCAGAGCGGCCGCTCCAGCAGGGCGGAAGGTCCTCCCGGCGTGGGACCTTCCGCCTCCGTTCGGCACCGGTTCATGCGGGAAACACGCGACCCACCACGTAACCCTCGTCCCCGTTCGTCAGAAGTGGAGCCGAAAAGGCGATGGCTCACTCGGCTCTGTCAGCCTGCCGCTTTCAGGTCGTAGGCGATGTCGCGGGCCCAGGCGCGTACCCGTTCGGCATCGCGGAAGTCCCCGGCCGCGGTCTTGGCCATGGTGGCGGCCGGAAAGCCCTTGGCGTCAGCACGCAGGCAGCCGCCGAAGACGACGTTCTCCCGGGCACCGACTCTGCGCCTGGCCCGCTCCGCCCCCGCGGGCGGAGACACGTCCCGATCATCGACCCTCTGCAGCGGGCCGCTGCTGAACAACCAGACAGGCCGCTGCGCCAGCTGCCCCGCGCAACGCCGGACCAGGGTACGGGCATGACGGTGCCAGCGGCCGTAGTAGACCGCACCGCCCAGGACCACCGCGTCGTAGCCGCCGACGTCCTTCATCCCGGCGGCGGCCCGGACCTCGACCTCCAGCCCCTGTTCAGCGAGAACCTGCCCGATCCATCCGGCGATCTCCCGGGTGGAACCGCGTGTGGACCCGTAGGCCACCAGAACCTTCGTCATCGCAGCTCCTCTCCCTGTTCAGTCCATCAACAACGGACCCGACGTGGGAGCCGCCTTTCGGCCCGGAACCCACCGACCTTGGTCCTTGCCACACCGCCTTCCACGGTTCCTCCGCGCATCGTAGGCAGCCGACTCGTCCGGTGACGTGGCGCCGATCCACCGTTGTGGGAAACGGCCGGGTCAACGCCACTCCACAGCACCGGGACCTTTGTCCCGCGACGCATGACCGTTGGCCACTGACCGGACCGTCCACCTCCCACGCACGCTGAGAAGGAGTCCTGCCGGACGGTGACCGAAACAGGCCGTCCCCCGGCATCGGAGAAACGAGCAGGAGAAATCATGAAGGCTCTGGTGTACGAAGGCCCCGGCAAGAAAACCTGGACCGAGGTCCCCGATCCGGCGATCACCGACCCACGGGACGCGATCATCCAGGTCGACACCACGACGATCTGCGGCACGGACCTGCACATCCTCGGCGGAGACGTCCCCGAGGTGAAACCGGGACGGATCCTGGGCCACGAAGCCGTGGGCACCGTCGTCGACGTGGGCGACGCCGTTACAGAACTACGGCCCGGCGACCGTGTCCTGGCCTCGTGCATCTCCGCCTGCGGCCGCTGCCACTACTGCCGGCGGGCACGTTACGGCCAGTGCCTGGGAGGCGGCGGATGGATCCTCGGCCACCGCGTCGACGGCGTGCAGGCCCAGTACGCCCGGCTGCCCCTTGCTGACCTGTCCACCCACAGACTCACCCCCGAGATCGGCGACGAGGCCGCCGTCTTGCTCGCCGACATCCTGCCCACCTCCTACGAGGTCGGTGTGCTGGCCGGCCGGGTCAAACCCGGAGACACGGTGGTCGTCGTCGGAGCGGGGCCGATCGGGTTGGCAGCGATCCTCACCGCCCGTCTGTACTCTCCCGCCAACGTCATCGCGATCGACACCGCCGAGGCCCGCCTGCAGGCCGCCAGGCGATTCGGCGCCGATGTCACCGCCTCTCCCGAAGACGACCCGTCGGAGGTGGTGCGCTCGCTGACCGGCGGGTTCGGCGCCGACGTGGTCATCGAGGCCGTCGGGCTGCCGGAGACCTTCGAACTGTGCGCCACCCTGATCCGCCCCTGCGGTCATCTGGCCAACATCGGCGTCCACGGCCGCTCCGCCACTCTCCACCTGGAGGAACTGTGGATCCGCGACGTGACCATCACCACCGGCCTGGTCGACACCTTCTCCACCCCGGACCTGCTGACCATGCTGAGCGGCGGGCGACTCGACACCGGCCCCATGATCACCCACCGTTTCGCCCTCGACGACATCGAGCAGGCATACGAGGTGTTCGCCGACCCGGCACGCAGCGGCGCCCTCAAGGTCGCCCTGAACCGCAGCTGACCGTCTCCCCGAGGAACGTTGAGGAAGGCCTCGTCAAAGAAGCCCTGGCCGGCCACGATCGTGCCGGCTGACTCCATCAAAACACCCCTGGAACCCAGGAGCCAAACACAAAAGGGGCAGCCGCCAGCCACCCCGCACCCCAGACACCCCCGCCTGGAACACCACCCCACCCACAACCAGGGCACACCCCCAACAGCCAAACACAAACAAAAAAGGGGGAGGCCCACAGCCACCCCCACACACCACCCCACAACAAAAAAAAGGGGGGCCACCCCAAAGGATGACCCCCGCAAAAGATTGTCCGGCGGCGACCTACTCTCCCACACCGTCCCCGGT
>NZ_JBHSBC010000056.1:0-405 GCF_042650425.1 Streptosporangium jomthongense
GTGCCCGTTGGGGAGGGTCGTCCTCCATCGTCGGCTCCCCCCAGGGCATCGGCTCCGGCCTGTCCACCCGGGACGTCACCGGAATCGTGCAGACCGCCGTCATGGGCCTCTGAGACCGCAGATGGCGCCCCTGTCCTCCTGGCGGGGGCGCCGTCACGAAACCACCCGGACGCAGCACTACACCCGGACGCAGCCCTTGAAGTCGGCTATCACACTGGCCCCTCCGTCAAGCGTCCCCACATTCGGGCAGCTATATGTCCTACCCCAGGGGGTGATGGTGACCACGCCGGGGCCGCCTACCGGGGTCGCCGGGCCGGTGCATCCTTGTCCGGTCAGCAGCCACGCGGTGCTCGGCGGCGGGAAGGCCTCCAGCTTTCCCTGGGCGCAGACGAAGGTGCGGGTGGC
>NZ_JBHSBC010000056.1:415-64102 GCF_042650425.1 Streptosporangium jomthongense
GGGCGGCGGCGGCCGGGGCCGCCGCCAGCGGAACCGCGAGAACCACGGCGGTGGCGGTGACGGCGAGACGCTTGATCAGAGACATGGGGGTGCCCTTCCACGGAGGAGGCTGGCGAGACCGTTCGGGGGAGCGCCTCGAAGGTAACCCGGGAGAGCGGTCCCGCTCCCTGGCCAGAAGCGGACAGCAGGCGCCTGCGCACGATCACCCGGCCGGGCGACCATGGACGGCATGACGCCCCACGACGACCCGATGCCCGACAGCGTCTTGCAGAACGTCCTCGCCGTACTGGAGCCGCACCGCGATCGACTGGAGCCGTTGCTGCGCGCGGCGGCTGAGGCGGAGACCGACCAGGTGGGCCCTACCCTGGCCTCGTGATCTCCTACACGACCGGCGACGCGACCCGCCCTCATGGTCAAGGGCCGAAAATCGTCGCCCACGTGTGCAATGACCTCGGGGCATGGGGGCGCGGCTTCGTCACCGCGGTCTCCCGCCGCTGGCCTGAGCCGGAGGCCGCCTACCGGGCCTGGCACCGCACCGGCGACGGATTCGAACTCGGCGCACTCCGGCTGGTCCCCGTGAAGCCGGACCTGTGGGTGGCGAACATGATCGGCCAGCATGGCATCCGCCGGCCCGGCCACAGTGCCCCCATCCGGTACGACGCCCTAGAGAGCTGCCTGGCCGCCCTGCGCGACGAAGCCCTGCGCCTCCGTGCGAGCGTCCACATGCCGCGGATCGGCGCCGGCCTCGCAGGCGGATCATGGGACCGCATCGAGCCACTCATCCTCACCCAGCTGACCGGGCACGGTGTTGCGGTCACCGTCTACGACCTGTCGTAGGCGGACTGGAGCACCGCCTGCGCCCCGGTCTACCGCGCCGCCGCCGAAGAAGCATCAGAAGAGGCAGAGGCCACCATGCGGACCGCGCAACCCCTAGGTGAAGCGTGCCTAGTTAGCAAACCATGTCCGTTTTGAGTGGTCCCATTGGAACAACTTCCGTAGACAGGAACGTTGGAAAGTGTGACAGTAAGACAAGCAGACGCTCCTTCCCAAGCGTCCGCTAGCGGAGGTGTAACACCGTGAGTCGAACAACGCTACGGAGGAAGGGGCAGCTAACCCTGCCCTCCGAAGTCCGCTCAGCGCTGCACATCGACGATGGCGACGAAGTGGAGTTCGAAATCGTCGAGCCCGGCGTGGTCGTCATGCGGGGACTGAAGATGATCCCCGCTGACCAGGCGTGGTTCTGGTCAGAGTCCTGGCAGGCTGGAGAGCACGAAGCCAGCAACGAAATCTCCATCGGTCGCACCACGGTTCACAAGACCGCCGACGATATGTTCGACCACCTGGGCGGGTGAATTAGTGGCCACGTTCGAAACGACCGCGCGATTCGACAAGGATCACGCACTGCTCGACCCCTTCGACAAGGAGCGCTTCAAGCGCGTCGTGATCGAAGAGTTCGTTCCCGATCTGGACGTGGCGGTGGGCGGCGGCCGGTTTCGCCCTGGCCTGAGGGTCAAGGGAGTTCGGGGGGCTCCTGGCATCCTTGAGATGACGTGGGCCCCTGACGGCCGGGCCACGTTTCAGTTCGGTGAGCAGCTGAAGCTCGATGAGCCGCATGTGATCTGGCGGCGAGTTGGAACGCACGACGTGTTCCGCAGCCCCTGATCGGGCTTCTGGTTGCAGCCCCTGCCCTTCTAGGGCAGGGGCTTGCTGCTGTTCAGGCCCCGTTGATCACCCGACCTCGCCCCGGTACCGCAGGGTCCCCGCCTGGGAGGAAGGTTGGAGTCCCAGATCCATCTCGGGCGTCTTCCTGATTGAACCTCGCCTCATGATGAGGCATAGTTAAAGCATCACCCCGGAACATCAGGGCAACGGAGAAGGAGCCTCCATGAACACCACCGACCTCACTGCCGCCATCACTGCCACCCTTGGCGACGCCCCCACCGACTTCGACATCAACGCCATCGCCGACGAGATCACCGACACCTACGGCGCCGACCTCGCCAGCATCGACGCGATCCCCGGCGAGGAGTACTGGGCCATCGTGGAGCGGCACGACACCACGGCCTGACCCCCACACGCGAAGAGGCCCGCCCCTGAGCCACCAGGGGCGGGCCTCGGCACGGAAGGAGCCCGCACCATGTCCGACCCTACGCCCGACGAACACGGCCGCTGGACCACCACCCAAGTCGCAACGGCCATCGGCGCCGCCGACACTCATTCCGCCCGCCGCACTCTCTCCCGTTGGGGGGTGGCCGCCGTCGCCCGCCAACCGGGCCGGGGCGGCGAAAGCCTCTACGACGCCGACCAGGTCCGCGCTGCGAAAGCCGCCCGCCCGGGTCGTGGCGCCCGCACCGACCTCCATGGCCAAGAGGCGAAGTAGCGTGCCCGCCTACGGAGACCCCGACGGCCACGGCCTCTATGGGCAACTGACCTACACCGACGACGGCGAACACGTGATCTGCCACGAGTGCGGCCAGACCAAACGCGCCCTGGGCACCCATGCCTGGTACGCCCACCAAATCACCGCCGTCGAGTACCGGGAACGGCACGGCTTGTCTGTCGGACGTGGCCTGGCTGCCCCTGCGACCGCAGCGAAGTTCTCCGAGTTGGGCCACCAGGAGTACGCGCTGCAAGCCCTCGCCGAGCACCGCGACCCCGACCGGGCACGAGCCTCCAACCGGCACGGTCGCCAACGCTCCCAGACCCAGGCGGTCAGGCGTGAGACTGGCGCCCGTTCCCGCCTCGGCCGCCCCCTGACCGTCCCTGAGGTGGAGCGCCTGGCGGGGGCGCCATCAGTCGCGGAGTGGGCGGACATCGCCTGGCAGCTGGTCGCGTCCGGCGCCAGCAGTGGAAGTATCGCCCGAGCGACCGGTGTGAAGCGGGCGACCGTGCAGCAGCGGATGAGCCGCTTCCGGCCGAACGGTTCGACCTAGCCCGCTACCTCTGAGCTGCCTCCCGCAACGCCACCCACGCCGCGTGCCGGTTGTCCACCGTCTCCCACCAGGGGTGCCGGTTCTGCACCATCAGGGCCTCCATCCGAGCCGCGCGCACCCGGTCCAGTTCTTCGTGCTGTTCGGGTGAGATCTCCGCTTCCCCGGCGCGATCGCGAGGGAGGACGGCAGCCGGTCCGTGACCTCCCATACACGGGCGTCCGCTTCCCAGAAGGCCTTCTGCGCGGCGATGAGGTCGGGCGGGAAGTCGTAGGTCTCGGCCATAGGTCCCCCAGGTGGTGCGCGTGGTGCGAGGCGATCCTACGCACCGGCCCCAGACATGACGAAAGCGCCCCGCCGCCCTAACTGCATCGTGGGGGTCGCGGGGTGTCCATGCGGGCTTGGCAAGGGACTGGACACTCATTAGCCCTAGGGCTAATGTTCGAGGTGTTAGAGAAACGCCGCCCCAGGGAGCCCACCATGCCGCAGCTCACCACCACCGCCTACAGCGACATCACCGACCACCTCGCCGAGCACGCCCCCACAGCACGCCCCCTGGAAGCCATCGCCGCCGTCCTCGACGCCGATTACCACAGCGTCTGGCTCGACAGACTGACCATCTGGCACGCCTGGACCACCCCCGACGACGACACCTGGCACCTGGAGCACTACACCGCCGCCGAAGCCCTAGACGTGCTACACCAGCAGCTCGACGGCGCGGGCGTGTTCGACCGGACCGCCGCCCCCTCCCGCTACGCCGACCCCGCCGAAGCCCACTACCTGGAGCGCGACGAGGAGGTCATGGAGGAGTACTACGACATCGAGCTCGCCGCCGAGCATGACCGCCTCCCGGCCGACGCCACACCGCAGGAGGTAGACCGCCGCATCCAGGCCCGCATCACCCGAGCCCGCGCCGAAGCCGCACGACTGGCCAGCCTGCGCGCCCACCACGTCCGCGCCACCTATGGGGGAACCGGTGACCGCGGCTGGAAAGCCGCCGCCGCCCGCGGACTCGGCATCACCCCCGTGTCGCTGGGCGCGATCCTCGCTGACGACGAGGCCCGCGCCGTGAAGCGCAGAGAAGCCCGCACCAACGGCGACTGACCACCGCGACACCTCCAGCCCTAGACACGCCAAAAGCGCCCCGCCGTCCCGAAGGACAGCGGGGCGCCGCAGCGAGAGCGTGTCTTTGGCCGCACGCCCATAGCCGCACACAGGAGGCTACAGGGCGGCGGTTTGATTAGTTCGATTCGGTGGCGGCGAGGGTGCTCAAACTCCCTCGCCCAGCCGCCCTGGGTGGCAGGAGTACCCGCACTCATGGGGACCGCTGTAGAGCAGGCATTCGCCGTCGCACCCGTGGATGCAGTCCCGTAGGACGTCGGTCACCACGCCCAGCTCGCCCTCAGGCAGCAGGGACCGGGCGAACTCCCTCTGCTCCACCCGCTTCCTCCACCGGGTAGAGGAATCTCCCCCAGAACAATCAGGGCCCCCACGGCGGCGGGTTCGACGCCATCCTTCACGCGTTCCGGGGCAGCAGCCCGGCGTCTGAAACCGGCCAAGCATCCGAGCCATCACGCCTCCAGATCTCGGCACTCCTGGCACGGCTCCGTACGAAGCGGCCCTGGCCGCCAGAACACGATGAACGCCCCGAACGGGGGGATGATCGCGGCCACTGAAGGGTTGCAGTTCTCGTCGGCGCCGCGGAACACCCGTGGCAGCCACCAGCGGGTGAGGCGGGTCGGCGACCACCACATGAACCGGCCGAACAGGATGACCACGGCGGTGCACCTCCCAGCGTCGATCCCCGTTATGGCGAGTTATGAAGGCCTTGTTCGCCCAAGCAAAAGAGGGGCCGAGCGGCCCGAAGGCGACTCGACCCCGTAACCGTGCGCGTCAGGGACGCTTGTCCCCGCCGGAGCAGGGAGTCAGGCCAGCACGGTGGCCATCCCGCCTGGGTGCGTCACCGCCGGGGCGGAGGGTCTGACAGCAGACCAAGCAGGGTCCCAGCGCGGAAGCATGAACCATACAGAGTCAGGCCCCGTATGATCATGGCTAATAATATTAGTCATGATCATACATTTTTAGCCTTCTCGCTGGTCAGGCCGACAAAGCGTAGGCGCTCTTAGGCTTGCTGGTCTGTCGGATGAACACCGCCACCACCAAACCGATGAAGGTCATCAGGGTCGCGGTCTGCTCATTGCTCACATGCCAGCCGAACGTCACCGCGAGCGAGATGACCGCCTGCACAGCGCCGAGGATCGCAGCCTTGATCGACCCGCCGTTGTCGACGCTCCGGGTCGTGAACGCCACCCACACGCCAGCACCGGCCAGCACCACGGCGTTCATCGCCGCGACCTGAACCGTCGACCAGGGCAGCCAGAACGCCGCAGCAAGCTGGATACCGGACGCAATAAGACCCGCCCACAGGGCAGGCTCGCCAGTGAGTTCCCGCTGCTCCACTACTGCTCCTCACTCGGGGCCGGAGCCTCCGGGGTTTCGTCCTCAACCGGGCCGGCGACGAGCTTGATCGTGGCGGTGCCCGCCGGCACCACGTCGATCGCCTCGGTCACCTCCAGACCCAGCGACGGGATGGACGCCTTCAGGACGGCCGAACCCGGAGCGCCGGACACGACCTCACACGACCGGGTGTCCTCGCTGATGTTCAGGGTGACGACGGTCGGCTCGTTCGTCGACCACTCGACGGTCTCGACCGTGTCGTAGCCAGCCGCGTCCTCAGTGTCGGCCGTGTAGCGAACCTTCTGGCCGGTGTTGAGCTGCATGGTTTCTCCTTCAGTAGGGTCAGCTGGAACGCCTGTGGCCTCGTCAACGACGAGGCCTCGAATCAGGTGGATGCGGGTGGTGCCGAGCAGGTACGCCGCGAACACGTCTGCTGTCCGCCGCACGGCAAGCCGGGAAGCGGCCACCGTCGTCTCCCGGCCGACGCCCGGCAGAAGCCGCACCGGGCCATGAAGAGCCACCGCGGCGGTAAGAGCTGTCTGCCGCGCCTCGAACACGCGGTCGGCTGGGGGCAATGGGCACCTCCACGAAGTAGGCGGGCGCCCGAATGCGGGCATGAAAAAGCCCCGACCGTGCAGGTCAGGGCCATGTAAGAAAGCCGCTGATAATATCAGCGGCTCCACAACACCAAGATCAGTTCGCTTCGTCGACCAATCCCGGGATCCGCCCGTCGCGGTCCTGGGTGGGCTCGTCGAGGTCTTCATCAACGACGGGTGGCCGGTGGCGGCGCCACAGCCGCCACAGCAGGGCGCCCTCGATCACGCGGTCCAACTGAGGCTGAGCCCAAGCGCATGACGGACACCGCCGCCGTAGTGTTCGTTGGCGTCACTCGTACGCTGGATCTGGAAGTCGATCGGCAGGCCCGTACGCGCGCGCCCAAGCTCGGAAATCGCAGCGCAGACCAGCGCCCACCGGTTATCCAGACGACCGGGCCTAGGCGACTTGAACTGCGGAAACAGGGCGTCGAACTCGTCGTCCGGCAGCATCAGCCGCACATCCACATCCCGCCATACCTTGCCCCGCGCAGCCGACCCCACAAGGTACGGCAGGTGACCGAACGCCTGTTCGACCTCGCGAGCGAACGCATCCAGGTGCAGCAGCGCGGGCATGCCGACACCGGCAGCGTTCATGCGACCCTCAGCAAGACAGCCCAGGTATCCGGTCCAACGATTGAATCGACCTCGATTCCCGCCGCAGCCTGAAGCCCCCGAATGCCCTGCGCATGAACTTCGGTGAACACCGTGTCATCCACCTTCGGATCGAGCGCATAGTCCCGGGCGAGCAGCAGGTAGTGCATAGTCTTGACGTGCCACTTCAGCGGATCGCCGTCCTTGCGGCCATCGCCAAGCCGCAGAGTGGGCAGCTTCTTCACCAGGGCCTCCATCCAGTTCGTCTCCGTCGTTCCGTAAGGCGGGTTCCAGAAGCCCGCGACTACGTTCGCCGCTCTCACCCGGCGCTTGCATGAGTCGGCGGTGTTGCCCTCGATGGTCTGCACCCTGCCGTCGCCCAGGTTCCGCTCGACGATGCCGACGTGGTCAATCGGTGGGATACCGTCGCGGCCTGACCAGTCGAAGAACACGATCGCGCCGGGCTTGGCGTACTTCCTGATGTTCGCGGTAGTGCCCGCGTACCAGCGGCCCAGCCGTTCCCCGTCCTCCGCGTGCCAGATCGTGAACGCCCTGTCCCCCGAAGGTAGGACCGCGGCCTCGTTGCCGGACTCTCGCGCCCACCGGGTGATCGACATGTCGCACCACGGCGCCAGCAGGAAGGCGTCACCATGACGGCTGGCGTAGTCCCTCGTGATCCGGTTCGGCCTGCCGCACACCCCAAGGTCCTTACGGGCGGCGGCGAGCATTGCCTTCGCGGTCACTCGTCCTCGCCCTCCCCTTCGTAGATGCCGGTCGCAGAGTTGAGGACGTAGCCCAGGCTGGCAAGTACCTGCTCCTCATCCGACTCGGACGGCCCCCAGTCGAGGCGGTCCACCCCTTCCGCGACGAGCTCAGCCTCTGTCTTCTCCATGCGGCGCCTCCCGCCTCTGCCGGCGCCCGCGGCGCCAGGTGTAGATGATGATCTGCAGCCGCCACGCCAGCACGACGGGCACCAGGGCGAAAGCGGCCAGCCGTACGGCCTGGAACCAATCCCCTTCCGGCACCAGGAGCCGAAGCGCCCATAACCCCAGCGTCAGGGCAAGCACGCTCTGGAAGGCGAACACGTGACGGCCAGCCCCTGTACGCCACCACCGCGCTAATGCCGCCTGGGCTATCACGCACGCCCATGCCACCGCAGCGGACACGACTACCAGCACACTGCCGAGAAGCCTCAATCCCTCACCCACGGCCACCCCCGAAAGCGTCTTCCATCAGCGGGCCGAACCCGTTGTCCTCCCGCAACTTGCGCAGTCGACGAGCCAGCGACAACGCCCACCGGGCCCTCTCTCGCGCCTGCTCGCGTTCGGCCTCAGCTCGACGCCGGGATTCCTCAGCCAAGCGCGCAGCCTCGTCAAGGGTCAGCTTCTGCTCGTCTGGTGTGCTCATGGCTACGCCTCGATCTGCCGGGTGCGGATCTCCGTCAGCAGGGCTGCGGCGATCTGCGCGCCCTCGGTACTTGCCAGCAGAACGGCCCGAGTCTCCTCGGCGTAAGCCTGCCGGGTGGCTTCGTGTGCGGACCGCTCCTGCTCGAACAGGGACCTCCACTGCTCGGCGTCCTTCTCGGCCTCGGCGACCCGCTCATCGCGGTCCTTCTCCGCCTGAGCGATACGGGCGTCCCGGTCTGCGCGAACATCCTCAACGTGGGAGCGCGGGACCAGGTGGCCTTTGAACACCATCCAGAACCCTGAAACGATCACCGCTAGGGCGAGGGTGACAAGAGAACCCTGCACCCAGGGGATCGCTGCGAATTCCACACAGTCGCCTTTCTATGGTGCGGTTCGCACCGCATACGTAGGTGCCGCCCGCGTACCCCTTTGCGCATCCACACGGGCGGCACCGGCCCAAATGACCGGTCTTCTGGTCAAGCTGTGAAGAGCAGCCCGGCGGACTCCAGGCTGGTGATCAGCGTGATCACCGTGGCGCGGACGGCCGCGATGTCGTCCCGCAGGCTCTGTGAGTGAAGCGGGTTGTAGGAGGCAGGGGCGGAGAACGCCGTCATCGCTGGCGGATCTGAAACCGCGCTCCCCTTTGGGAAAGGCGGGATGGGCTCCAGCGGCACAGACGTACCTCCGGACGAGCGGGCCCACAGCTTGCCGCCGGAGGCGTAGATCCACACATCCCCTGACCCGAGGCCGCCGGTGTCAGGTGTGGACATGCCACGCAGAATCCACCCTTGTGACGCCACGGTCAGGGGCGCCCTCTGCCCAGAAGCTGCCTGAAGCTGCTGTACGGCACGTTGAAGGTCGCGGAACTCCTGAAGAAAGTCCGCTGGGAACACGTCAGGCATCAGACTCACGCCCTTCCAGGACGAGTTGGGCTTCCTCTTTGCCGGACTCCCTGGACACGGGAGTGATGCCAAGGCCGATCACACGACGTGTACGCCAATGAGGCAGGTGCCACTCGTTGTCAAAGAAGATCCGCGCGGCGTCGCCTAACAGGTTGGGTGTGAGCGATGGGTTAGCGCCGAACGTCACGCTCACCTGGTCGACGCGGACCGAGCCAGGGGCGGCGGCGGCCCACCAAGCGGCGTACGCCTCCAGCGTGTCCGGGTCAGACTCGTCGCTGTAGGAGACCGTGCGGTCGATCCGGGGCCACCCCGCGGCCAGATGCGCGGCGGCTTCGTGCACGTCCGACACCAGCGTGGTGGATCCGCTGGAGGCGTCGCCTCCAGTGCCGGAACCGCTGGCCCGCCACCGGGTGGCGCCGCGAAGCGCGTCGATCTGCTCTGACCACGACAGCACGTCACCGCCGTGCGGTGAGTCAACGAACAGGTGCGGCGGCGGATCCTGCACTCCAAGCTTGGGGTAGCCCCACACCCAACGTCGTTGCAGCACCCCGTCGACGACTTCGAGGTTGATCATCCATTCGAATCCGCCGTCTTGCTGCGCCAACTCCGCGAGCCGCTGCCCGTAGGTGACCTGCTCGGACGCCAGATACTCGCGGGACCTCAGCACTCCCGCGGTCCCTGTCTGAAGCACCAGGCCGAGGTTGGCGTGGGCCTGAGACTGCAAGTCCGTGAGGAGTGCTCTAGCGATCGCGACTTGATCCAGGTCAGCCCAGGAAAGGTCGTCCTGAATCTCGACCTGGCCCAGGTATGCGTCGAGTGTGCTGCCGCTCAGGCTGATCGACGGCGTCCCTCGCTCTGACCGGGAAGGGGTAGCGGATGTGATCCAGTACTCGCCCCAGCACTCGCCCTCTCGGTAGATCTCGCACGAGATGACGCCTGGCCCCCGGTCCAGGTAGGAGTCATCGCGCGGGATGATCTCGGCGACCTGGTCGCCGTCCTCGCGGGACGGGATCGGGATCGTCGCGCTGAAGCTCCCTGCTTGCCCGATCCGCTTGTCGAAGGAGACGTCCGTCAGATCCAGATGGCCCAGGTAGGACCGGTCGAGCATGCGCCGGAACACGTACTGGTAGGGCGCACTTCCACGAGAGGGCGCCCACGCTGGGTACGTCGGCGTCTCCGGCACCGTCGGCGCCGGAGTCGACGCCACCAGCACCGTCAAGCCGTGCGACACGTGCAAGCTGGTCGACGGCTCAAGCTCAACGGAAGGACGGTCAGCAGACGACGAGTACGTGCGGGTCGCCAAGCACGCGGACGTCCACACGGTGGACTGCCGCTGCGTAACGGTGTACCCGCCAGACGCCGACCAGGTGACGTCCGCACCGACGAAAGGCACACCGGCGCCGTACCGGAGATCTACCCCGCTGGCTGTCGCAGGAGTCGCCTCCGGAGTCGTGGCGTCCCCCGCCACGATCGTGATGTCGTTCAGGGTGGCGCCACGAATCGCAGCGATGATGACCACACCGTCGGCGTTGGCGTTCTGGCTGATGGTGTACTCGGCCGGTTCCGAAGAACCGGCTACCTTCCCCCATACCTTCGTGCCGGCCCAGGCGCCGCCCGGAAGCTGGTACAGCGGCTGCCAGGTGGTGCCGCCCTGTGGCCTGCCCATCCCACTGGAGCTACCGGCGTCGGAGCTGTGGAATGCCAGCAGTACGTCTCCGGCCTGCACCGCCGGTGCGTCCGCCGGGCCGGAGACGCCGTGTACTGACGTGCCTACGACACCACGGATCAGAGCGGGCATGGCACCCCCTCGTCTCTACAGGTGGGCGTCTCGCCACAGGAAGTCAGCGCCTCCGGCGCCGCCAGAGGTGGTGGTGTAGGTGATCGGGTTGGCTCCGACGCCGAGTACGAAGTCCTGCACCGGAACGCTGGATCCGCTCAGCGCGGACATCTTGTTCGTGTCGCCGACCGCGACCGTTCCGGCATCGGTGTCGATGTCCAACCGTTCGTCGGAGCCGAGCGTGATCGTGAACTGGATACTTCTGCCCATCAGCGCATTCGTCAGGATCGGGTTGACAGCGGGTCCTGGAATTCGGATAAGCGGATGGGTGGCGACGTTCCCGCCGTTGAAAAGGGACGTCTCTACCCCGACAGGGACTGTCACGCCGAGCCGTATCAGCCCGTATCGGCGTGGGTCCGAGCACGTCCACCGGACCTGCACCGGCGCCCACCCGGTGGCGTAGTCCTGGGTGGGGATCACGCGCGCATCAACTGCCGCCCAAGCGAGCAGAACCTCGTCTCGCCCCGAGACGACTAGCGGCACTTCCGTTTCGTCGTCCGGCGGCACAAGGACCTGCCGAAGGGCGGACAACGCGGACGTGAAGTCGCCGCTGGCGTCGATGCCTATCGTGGCGGACACCTGCCGGTCTTGGCTGAGGCGGCGGCCCGCCCAGCTTCCATGCCGGGAGGGCCGCAGCACATTACCGGAGTCCAAAGAGGGCAGGTCGTCCCAGCCTTCCACGCTGCCCGCGAGGACCTGGTACCGGTTGCCGTACCCGCCGAACAGCAGGCCTCCGAACTCGATCTGGAAGTCTCCAGTGATCTGGTCGCCCGGGAGGACGGGAACTGTCACGACGGGGTGCGGGATCGAGACAGCGATCGCGACCGGCCCCAGAATGACGTCGGCATCCACCCGGGCGCTCGGCGCCGGGACCACGGCTGAGGTCTCGACGGTGAGGAGGGGGGCCCCTGCTCCTGCGGACGCCGCCGGGGCAGGCACGTCCGCCGCCGCGGTTACCGGGTCCGTGTAGACGAGTTCAGTCGGCTGCGTGGAGACATTCGGCGTCGGCACGGCGGCGGTGACCGTGACCGGGTCCGGGTGGGCGCCCGCACCGGCCGATACGGACGGCGCTGGGACACCCGCAGCCGTGGTGACCGGGTCCGGGTGGGCGCCCGCACCGTACGACACGGTCGGGGCAGGCACGGAGGCGGTTGCGGTGACCGAGGCCGGGGTGACGGACGCGTCTACGGAGCCGGTGAGGACCTCAATGGCTGCCCACTGCCAGTCCGCCGTCCCGGATCCGGCTGCGTCGAGGTTGAACGTGACGCTGGTCCCAGCCGTTGGCGTGTTGGCGGCCTTGGCCGCGACGAGCCCCCAGAAGTGGCTGGAGTCGCCGAATGCCGTGAAATCATCCGTCGAAGTCGGGCTGCCCGTTGTGTATTCGACGGCGACCAGGAAGCCCCGGCTTCCTGCACCTGTTGAGGTGTAGGCGGCGACGTTCGAGTTGTTGACGGCCGTCGAGTTGTTTCCGGTCGCCCCCACCGGGGTGGCCAGGCTCGCCCCGGTGACGACGTAGACCTTGAGCGCGGCCCCGCTCCAGGACCCGGTAACGGACACAGTGATACCGGAGGCCCCGGCCGCGCAGGGAGCTGTCCAGATCTCGTGGTAGGCGCCGGAGTAGATGCGCTGGACTCGCCGCGTCCAGGTCAGCCCGCCACCGGACACGGTGGGGGCGGCGTTGAACGCGGCGACGCACGCCACCAGCAGTGTGCCCGCCGCCGGAGAGAAAGCGGCGGTGGTAAGGGTCCCAGAGGTCCACCGCTGCACCAGTGCGGGACTGGTGGCGATGCCTACTGCCATCCCCCACCTCCTTCACAAGGCCGAGGGATGGTCGAGGGACGGCGGGGTTACGGGGTCCAGTCGATCGTCATCAACCCGTTGCTGTGCGGGGTGATCAACAGGGTTCCGTCGTTGGTGTTGTAGCCAGTACCGAGATCGATGCCGATCATCAGGTTGTCGCCTGCTAGCGCGTCCGCGTACATGTCGACGTACCGGACGCCTGACAGGGTGGAGGACGCCCATTGGACCGCGTCAGTGCTGTACTTGCTGACGCCGGCGCCGGGCCGGGAGAAAGCCGTACCGGTGACGACCTGGCCGCCCGCGGTGTATCCCGTGCCGCTGATCTCGTTCGTCGACGAGTACGCCGTGTTGGCGTTGTAGTCAGGCGCTCTCGAAGAGGTGTAGAGCGCCCACTTGTGCGTCTCGGCATCCCAATTCAGCGCGAGCTGGGTGGTGTCGAGAATGTCCTCCATCGTCGGGAGGTAAACGCCACTCGCCATGTCAGGCCTCCACCCCAGTCAGCACAGCCAACTCCCGACGCACGACGGCTGCCTCTGCCTGCGCACGCTCCAGCTGCGCGCGTGCCTGTTCCAGAGCTGCTCCAAGCTCGGCCCGCCGGGCGTTGCCTCCCCCGCCCTGCTGGCTGAGGAGCCGTTCCAGTTCGGGAATCGTCGTCGCGCTGAGCTTCGCGATCTCCCGCTCCCTGCGCAGCCACTCCCGGGTCTCGTTCAACCGGTTCGAGGCGGCCTGCTTCCGCGCCTTCGCCGCCCTGATGGCCTCCGGGTCTCCGGAGGTGAGGGCGGCCTGGTAAGCCTCCTTCGCGTCGGCGTGCTCCTCGCTGATCGGCTCCAGCGCCTCAAGAAGTTCCAGTTCGCCACGCAGTTGCTGGCTGCTTCGGCTGCGGACAATGCGTTTCACCATCAGTCGCGCTCCTCAGTGATGCCCGTCCAGGGATTGAGCCGCAGGTGAGGGAGGGTGACGTGAGCGTCCTGACCCGCCCACCGCATCCGGACCCGGTTACCGAGCGGATCCTTGATGACCTTGATCCAGTGGCCGGTGACCTCATCCCGGTACTCAGTCACTTTCGGCCGGACCCGGTGCGACCACCCCTGGGGGCGGACCGCCACAGACCGGAGCCGCGCCAGGTCAGATGGGCTATAGCCCTGCAGGGCAGCCATACCTAAATCGCCTCCCGAGAGAAGAGAGAAGAAGCCCGCTGGCAAACCAGTCAGGCCACGTTTTGATTACTGATGGGCCCAAAGCGGCAACAGAAGGCACTTGGACCGTGGCAAACTGCCAAAACGTCGGGGGACGCCATCGTGAACGCCGTTAATTGGAGTGATCCGTGAGGTCTACACGCCTGCTCGCACTCACCCTCGGAACCGCTGCCGCCCTGACGGCCTGCGGGACACCAACCGTAACTACCAGCCCCGACACAGCAGCCCAGGAAGCAGCAATCAGCAAGCCTTCCGCCGCTGAATCCTCCGCGACCCCCGCCAAGAAGAAGGCCGGAGTCGGCGACATCATCACCCTCACTGGCTCCGAGGAAACCCTGAAGGTTTCGGTCAAGGTGGCCAAAGTCATCACCAAAGGCGCGCCCGCGAACGACATGGTCAAAGCCGACGCGGGCAAGCGCCTCTACGGCGTAGAGCTCGTGCTGAAAGTCACCGGCACCGCCACCTACGACGACTCTCCCAGCAACGGCGCCAAGGTGATCGACGACGAAGGCCAGGAATACGACGCTAGCCTCTTCGGAGAAATCGCTGGCACCCACAAACTGAACGCCACGACGATCGCACCAGGCGATGTCCGCAAAGGCACCCTCGTCTTCGAAGTGCCCACAAACGCCAAAATCACCCGATTCCAGTTTGCGCTGAACAGCGGCTTCGCCGACCAGAAGGGAGTGTGGGCGGTCAACTAAACCGCCCACACCCTCACCCTCTGGACCGCACTCCTTGCCCCATGATGAACCGGAGATCCTGGGCAATCGCATACGGCGACTGCTCAGGGGTGACATGCATCTCTCCGATGTTCACCAGTGACCCATCCCCGCCCTGAGTGCTACGGGAAATGTCTTGCCACTGCCGGTCGGTCAGCACTGGCTCCGGTCTGCCCGTCCCGTTGTGGACCAGGGATGTGCCCGGCATGAGGTAGCCGCCGGAGTCGTACTGGGGCCGCCCAATCAGCTGAGCCGATCGGGCGGCGACCTCACGAACGTTGGCGCCGGTGTAGGGCGCCTCAATGATCGAGTTCTTGGATGAGTACATCCACACGTGGCCGGGGTGCGGAAAGCCCAAGTCGCCCGGCGTAGGCGTCTGCACTGGCTTGACCCACTTCATCTGGGCCTGACTGACCCGCGGCACCCCACTCACACCGGCGGCCTGCAACGCGCGCATCACCAGGCCTGAACAGTCAAAGGCGTCGGGCCCCGTGCCGCCCCACAGGTATGGCTTGCCGAGCTGAGCACGGGCGAAAGCAATCGCCTTCGCAGCCTTCGGCCCGCCGGCCTTCTCCTCCTTGGCTCCGATGCTGTCGATGACCATTGAGATCATCTTCTTCGGTACACCGACCAGCATCTTCGCCCACGGACTGCCACCCATGGCTGCCTGCGCCTGGTCGAGCAGCGGGTTCAGGAGTTTCTCGGCACCGATCTTCAACCCGCCGGCCAGGACCTCCTTGATGTTGCCAACAATGCCACCGGACGCGAAAGCGCCGGCGAATCCGGCCCCGCCAGGGTCGCCAGCGATGCCGAGGAACCGCGCGACACCACCGACGCCACCCTTTCTGGCTGCGGCGTTGGCGCTGTGCACGTAGTCCTCGCCCACGGCGCGTGTCCACTCTGGCCGCATGATGGCCTCGCCGCCCGAGACCGCCGCCAGACCGACGTCCTTACCTGGCGTGTACCCCGGATAGATGCCGCCCTTCGCGAGGGCCGGTATTGCCGAAAGCTTCGTGGTGTCCTTGAGGCCAAGCGCGTCGGCGACCGCGTTCCATACCTTGACGATACCGCCGTTATAAACGGTCTCAATTATGAAATTGATTGGCTTCTTGGCGATGTCCTTGAGGTTGTTCCAGAACGTTTCGATCATCGAAACGCCCTTCTTGAACCCGTTCGGAACATCCTCGGTGATGAACTTCCACAGTGCCGTCAAGGCGGGCTTTATGACGGTTTCCCATGCCGCCTTGATGACCTCGCCAGCCTTGGAAAACGTGGGCTTGACGACGTTCTCAAACAGCCACAGGACCTTAGGCGCAAGCGTCTCGGTGATGAACTTCCACAGCGCGGTCAGTGCGGGCTGGATCACTGTGGTCCACGCCGTCTTGATCCACTCACCGATCTTGGTGAATGCAGGTTTGACGATGGTCTCCCACAACCAAGTGACCGCCGGAGCCAACACCGTTTTGACGAAGTTCCACAGCGCCTTCAAGGCGGGCTGAATAACCGTGTTCCAGGCCCATGTCACTGCCGCCGAGATGCCCTGCCAGGCAGGGACGATTACGTTTTGCCACAGCCAGGTGACCGCAGGGGCCACCACGGTCATGACGAATTCCTTGAGTGCCTCGAAGGCGGGCTTGATGGCGTTTTCCCATGCCCAGGAGATCACCTGGACGATTCCCTGGATCGCGGCGTCGACAACCGCCTTGAACTCGGGGAAGGCGTGATAGGCAGCGATCACCGCGGCCACGACGAGCGCGATCGCGGTAATGATCAGCCCGATCGGGTTGTCCTTCAGCGCCAGGTTCAGGATCTGCTGTGTGATCGCCCACACCTTGACCGCTGCGGCGATCGCGAGGATCCCCACCGCTATGCCTCGCACTACATTCGGTGGTAGTGACGCGATGGCCTTGAAAATCCCGGATATGGTGGCCAGCGCAGTCGTGCCGATCGGCGCCAGGGCGGAGACCACGTTTTTGATGGCGGCCGACAGGTTGATGAAAATCGCCTGAATCGACGGCCACGCCTGACGGACGTAAGCGATGAAGGCTTGGAAGGCGTTTGACTTACCGAGCCCCTTGCCCCAGGTTGCGAAAGCGGAAGCGGCCTTCTGGATGCCGCCGACGATCGTCGGGACAAATGGTAGGAACGCCTTGATGACACCGGCCACACCGGTGCCGATGCTGAGCAGGCTCTTGCCGAGCCCGGTAATCGCGGTAGGCGCCTGCTTAGAAAGGTCGGAGAAGAACGACGTCCAGAACTTGCCGCCAAGAGCTTTCGAGGCGGCCTGCTCCAGCCCGGTGAGGGCCTTGGCCGACCCTGAAATCAGCGGAGTCAGAGGCTTGAAAAGGCCCTGAACCACCTTCAGTGCGCCCGTTACGGCAGGGAGAACGGCTGGTTCCAGCCGCTTCTGCCACGCCTCGTAGGTGTTTTTGAACGCCTCGATCTGTCGCCCCGCCGCCGCGGCGGCGGGCGTGAGCTTCACCAGCTCCTTGGTCACACCACCCGTCGAGGCCGCCTGGGTCTTCGCCGCGGCGGCCTGCTGCAACTGCATGACCTTGAGCTGCCGTTCGGCGTCCTCGACGCGCTTGTCCGCTTGGGTGATCTTGTCCTTGGCTGCGACGACCTGCTTCGACCCCTCGATGCCAGCCTTGTCGGCGGCCTTCTGCTCGGCCTGGAGCTGCTTCGTCCGGGCGATGGCGTCCTTGTGGCGTTGCTCGGCCTCCCGAACAGAAAGGTCGGCCCGCTGCAGTTCCAGATCGGTCACTGTGTTGCCGGGCTTGGACGCTTCCATCTGGAGCTTCGCCAGCCGGGCGCGGGCCTCCTCAACGGACAGCGCCGCCGACTCCTCCGACAGGGCCGCGTTTGCGACCGACCGCGCGAGATCATCCGCGGCTTGTTTCGCCGCCCGGCGGGCTTCAGTCAGCCCCTCTTCAGCCTGCTTCGCCGCAGTCTTGGCGTCCGTGATGCGCCGCTCGGCGTCCTCCAACTGCATGCTCTGCAGCGCGGCCTGAGCCGCCGCCGCACCTGCCGATGTCGTAGCACCGGCGGAGGACTTGACCGCCTGTTCCTGCTGCTTAGCCGCCTCCTGGATGCGCTGCAGGCTCGGCACCGCCACAGCCGCCAGCCCAGCGAAACCCACCCCGGCCGACGCAAGGACACCGCCGAGGGCGCCGGCGCCGAGAGCGGCCGTAGCCACCGCCGGAATCGCCGCCAGAGCGGCAGTGACCAGAGCGATCTGGGCAAGCGCCCCCGCCGCGTCAACATCAACCTCGGCCCGCGCGGTCTTGCCGTCGACCCGTTCCAGAGCCGCGTCCAAAGCCGTCAGCTCAGCCAGGGCCGCCGCCACATCGACCTCGGCGTCCGCACTGATCTGCTGCCCGTCCAGTGCCGACAGCTCCGCTTTGAGGGCCGACAGCTCCGCCTGCGCCTGCACCGAATTGATGTCGATGCCGACCGTTTTGGAGGCCAGCGCCTCCATCCGGGCCCGCAGGTCAGCGATCTTCGCCGCCGCCGGGCTTGAGTTGGCGTCGATCACCAGCTCGGGCAGTGACCTGAATGCGGCCTCGACCTGAGACTTGAACTTCTGCGCGTAAGCGCCGCCCTGACGGGCCCCTTCAGCGGCCGGATCCTCTTCGGGCTCCACCCGGACGGGAACCTCGACCGGCTTGCCGCTGATCTTGTCGACGTCCGCCTGGATCTTCGCCAGTTGAGCCAGCGCTGCGGCGGTATCCGCCTTGACGTCGACCTCGGCGTCCTCGTTGAGTGCCGTCAGCTCCGCCTGGAGCTTGGTCAGCTCCTCAAGAGCCGTCTTAGCGTCGATGTCGACGCCGATGGTCTTCTTCGACAAGGTTTCCAGAGAAGTGCGAAGCTCCTGCACCCGCTTCTGGGCCTCAGACGAGTCGGCGTCAATCTCGGCCTTCGGCAACGACTTGAACGCCGCTTCGACCTGACGCTTGAAGCCGCGGGCGAAAGCGCCACCAACCTCATCGCCATCGCGTGGAGCCTGCTGCCTCCGCTTCTTCGTCTCCTCCTGGAGCGGCTCGTAGACCCCCTTGAGGGCATCGCTGATGCCTCTCTGGATGTCCTTGCCGATCGCCTGTCCGAGGTTGTAGGCGCCAGGAAGGATCTGCTTCTTCAGGTCATCGATGAAGCCCTTGGCAGACGGGACAACAGGGACAATGACGTCGCCAGCGGTGAACTCAGCCACGACTCACCTGCCATTCGGGGTCGTGGAAGAGCGGGTCTATGTGCTGGCTGCGCCGGGCTTGCTCTGAACCGTCACGCGTTCAACCGTGACGTCGATGACGGCGCCTTCGATCCGGCCGCCGTTGATACGGCGCCATATCGCTTCACGCTGCTCGGCGGTGAATTGGCGTCGACGAGCCTTCTTCACGCCGGGCCGCGTCATGGGTTGCGGAGGCCTGCCCTTGCCGCCGTTGACGCGGATAACGACGTAGATCAACGTCCGCACCGAGTCGATGAGTGAGGCCAGGAGCATTTCCTCCTGCGACCATGGCGCTTGAGAAGGGTCAGCTTCCTTGCCGGCCTGTTCCAGTTGGGCGTCGGTCATTCGGTTTCTCAGCGCTGTCTTGGTCGCCGACTCCGACGGCAGGTGCCGGATCAGGTTGCGCAGGAGCCGCCAGGTGAGTTTCGTGTCGCCGCCGCCCGGCCTCCACAGGTCGCGCAAGTCGGTGCGGTGGCAATGCATCCACAGGTCGGCCTCGACCGCGTCGTAGTGCTCGGCGAGCAGCACGGCGAGGCCTGCTATTCCCCCCGGCTGAGCCCCTGATAGTGCTCGGTGCACGCCTCGATGAGCGCGTTGACGTCTTCAGCGGATATATCAGGCACCTTGCAGAACCGCGGGTAGTCCTCACCGAGCAGTTCGGCGAGGAACTTCCTCAAGTCCTGGTTGCCGCCGTTCAGGTCAGCGACGACCTGCCAATCAGTCGAGGCGGGCGGCTTCATGGTGAAGAACTCGCCATCGACGTCAAAGACGAACGGTTCAGCGACGGCTTCCCGCTTACGGGCCCGCAGAGAGAACAGGGAGACCGGAGTCCCGTCCTGCGTGATGACCTTCGACTGGGTAGTGCGGCGGGCAGGGGGCATCAGGAGTTGACCTCATCGAGCTCGGGGGCAAGGTAGGACCGGTAGATGGTGTTGTTGGCGGCGTCCGGGTAAGCGGTGATGGTGATCTCGAAGCCGCGCATCTCGTCCTGCTTGGCGGTGTCGTCGCCTCGGTCGGTGACTTCGCCTTCAGGGACGTAGATGCGCTCCCAGAGGGTGCCGTCGTAGATGTCGAAGATCCACGACCGGCGGTCAGGAGTGACGGTCGCGGACTCAGCGAACGTCACGATTCCTTCCACATCCGGGTCCAGCGCCGTCAGGTCCTGCCGGAACATGATCGACCGGACGATCGGCCGGCGAGTCTCCCACAGGGTCAGCTGGAAGGTGCGGACGCTGCTGGTGATGACGGTGCGGAACGGCGCCGACTGCCCCCAGCCGGTGAAGGACTCGCTGTCCTCGTCGAACGCGGTCGTCAGACCGTCATCCGAGATGGTGCCGAGCGCCAACCACGGCGAGGTGGGGGCGTTACGCGGGTCAAGGGGCTGAGCCGTGCCAAGCGGGGCCGCCCAGCCGCCGCCGTTGGCGCCGACCATGGCCAGGTCGTCAGAGCGAGCAATCGTAACCACGACGTCTCCTTGCATGAAGAAAGCCCCGGCCGATGAGGTCCAGGGCTGGAAGAACTGGCCAGGTCAGGCCGGATGAACAGTGATCCGGTACGTCGCTCCGAAGCGGCGCAGACCGGTGTTGTCGTAAGGCAGGGGCCGCGGCCCAGTGAGAGTCTCCACACGGGTCACCACGGCGTTGCCGGTCTTGTTGCGAGCCAGACGGTCGTGTAGCGCCTGCTGCACGTCCAGCGCTGCGGTGGAAGCACCGTCGCGGGTGGTGTCGAACACGTCGACGTCGACAGTTGCCCGGTCGAGCCGGAAGCCGTCGTAAGGGCCGCCGATCCTCCGCACCTTGGCCACCGGGACGAGGTCGTCGAGGTCATTGGGTGTCTCGGACATGGCGTGCACACCGGTGACGTTGGCCTCGATCCACGACGTCAGAAGGGCCTCAACGTCGATCACTCGCGGCTCACCTGGTCAATCGCCTGCCCCAGAATGCGGCGCCCTTCGCCGATTCGTCGGTTGCCGAACTCCAGAGGGGCCGCGGCTGGAGAGTCGTTGCGGACCTTCGCCCAAGCGCGGTCGCCTGTGCCCATTTGGATGGGGCTGTCTGACTGGCCGCTGTCGATCTCGAACGACTCGGCGTACTCTCCAGAGTCGTGCGGGGCGGCGGCTTGTGCGTAGGAGACGAGCAGCCGTGCTCGTTCGACCATCTCCTGCTGCATTTTGCGGGAGCGCAGCATCTCGCCGATGGACTTGGTGTTCGCCTTGAAACGGGCTTTGGCCACGGGGTTCTCCCCTCGTTCAGCCGCGGGTGCGTTCGAGGCGGACTTCGACGCCGGGCGCGGTGCCTGTCAGGGGGGACTTCCAGGGCTGTGGTTCGCCCTGCACGGCGAACACCCGCCCATACAGGCGCACCCGGTCCGTGGCACGGACGTCTGTCCCGTGCGGAGTCAGGACAGTGAACAGTTCCTTGGTCTGGTCCTGGGCCTGCACCTGCTCGGTGCTTCCGGTAGGCCAGGCGGCGCATCCCGGCACGGGGATCTCCCGATCGGCACCCGGCAGGTAGTTGCCGGCGCTGTCTCGGGTGCGTGCGCCGGGCCGGAGGATCACCACGGTTTCGCCTTGCGGCAAAGGGACGGGCATCAGTACCAGCCCTCCTCGTACCAGCCTTCCTCCGGCCAGGTCGGGTCGATCAGGATCGGCCAGGACGCGGACGGGTCAGCGGTAGCCGGAGTGGGGTCGATGGTGAACGCCCCTCCCCTCCCGCCCAGCCGTTTCAGCGTCGCCGTCTCGGCTTTGGTGAGGTACAGGCCCGCTTGGGGGCGTTGCACGCTGTACGGCCCCACGGACTCCGAGGAGACACCCTGGGGGTTGGCGTAGCATCGGCCCGCCGCAGCCAGCACCACCGCGCTCGCCCCTTCCGGGAGGGGCTTGACGATCGACTCGGCCAGCAGAGTGGCCTGGGTGAGGAGTAGGTCCGCGCGAGCTTCGTTGATCTCCGTCAGGTCGAGGTACAACGCGAGATCCACAGCGGTCAGCACCACAGCGACCTCCTACAGCGCCTCGATCGCTTCCACCCAGCGGGCCAGATCCTCAGTCGGGTCAAGTTCCTTGGAGCGTTGCCGGGCGCGCCCAGACGCCGCCTGCCACTCGGCGGGGTTGTCCAGGGTCCGGATGGTCGCTTCCCACGCGTCCACGTCGCTGGCCTCGCAGAAGATCCCGCCATCGGCGAGGGCTTCCGCCAAGCCCGGGGTGGGGTTGGCGATGACGGGGATGCCGGAGGCGAGCGCCTCCACCGCGACACGACCCCATGACTCCACCGCGGACGGCATCAGCAGCACGCGGGTACGGGCGTACACCTCATCCCGCATCCGGCCGCCAGGCACCTGGCTGATCCACTCGACGTTGGGAAGGTCACCCTTGATCTGCTGCCCGTACGCGCCTTCAACAGCCAAGAAATGGTGGCCTGGCAGACGCCGGGCGAGCTCCCAGAACACCCGGGCGCCCTTGGCAGGGTTGCAGTTGACCAGAGTGATCCGGTCACCCGGCACGGTGGCATAGTCCTCGGTGAACACCGGAGGCCGCACCACGATCGACGCCGCCGGCCGCACCCACTGAGGGTGCTCGGCGAACTGGGCGTCAGCCTCAGCCTGCAGGTGCAAGCTGTTGTAGACGACCAGCGCGCACGACGCGGCAGCGAGGTTCTTGAAGATGATCGGCGCCGGATTGTGCGCCACCCCTACGAACGGGATGCCGTAGCCGCGGGCCAGCGCCGCGGCGGCGGGCACGTTCTCGTACTGACTGATGACGACGTCGGCGTGCCGGATCGCCGCCCCGAAGTCCAGACGGGACGCCAGTGGAACCACGCCGATGCCGTCGATGCTGTACGGGTCGCGGGCCTTGCCGTACCGCGACAGCCACACCGTCACCTCATGGCCACGGACCACCAGAGGACGCAGCATGGATAGCAGTGCCCACTCGCCGCCGGCGTTGTGGTCCGGCGGCGCCGAGTGGATCCGGACCACAACGCGCTTCGGCTTCGCGGCCCGGCCGGTAAGGGCCTGGGCAGCAGAAGAGGGCAACGCCGGTGGGGCGCCGCCCTCTGCTGTGGCCTCAGCTTTCGAGGTGCGTGTTCGCCGCGACGGGGCGGCCTCGGTCGCTCGTCGACGGGGCGGCATCAGGAGATGTCGGATCCGGCGGTGTACTTCACGAACGCCTCAGGGTCGCCCAGGACGAACCCGTAGTACGCCTCCGCCAGGAGCAGCACCAGGTTCTCCTGGAACGCGGAGTGCACTCCGCCGTCCTCGTCGACGTAGGTCGCTTCCTTGGAGATGCGCACGGTGATGTCCATGCCGACGCCGTAGGCGGCCTGCGACCAGTCGCCGCCGATCGCCCGCAGGCCGGTGTCGGTCGACGCGGACTGGCGGCGGTGCTTGCCGGACACGCTGCGCGAATAGGCGAGCTTCTCTCCGATCAGCGTGCCGGCCACGGCCGCGTCCGTCCCGGGCGTGGTGGTGTCCACGAAGATGGGGCGACCGTTGGCGTCGGTCTGAAGCAGCAGCTTCGGCCGCAGACGGGGGTCGGCGGCGAAGCCGGTGAAATCCCAGTCGTCGTCGACAACCTCGGCCATGCCGTTCACCAGGTCGGCGTAGATGCCGCCCTCGGCGTCAGCGGCGGTGCCCAGCTGGACCCACTTGCTGGTCTCGATCAGGTGGTCCGGGAACGGACCCGCGGCGCCCTTCATGGTCTTGCCGTGGATCGCCGCCCGGTCGAAGGCGCGGGCGAAAGCAGTCGGCAGGTCGTCCTGCAGCTGCGTCCACAGGCCCGCCGCGTTGGTCATGACGACCTCTTCCGCGACCGGGATGAGGACGGCGAGCTTCTTCGCGGACATCTGCTTGACGTCGATCCCGCCGCTCGACAGGGGCTTACGGGAGCCCTGCCCGACCCAGTCCGCGGTCGGCACGTCCAGCGGGACCGGGATCGAGGTGGTGGCGTCGATCGCCAGCGGGGCTCGGCGAGCGAGCGACATGATGGCGGACTGCTCCACGCTCTTCTCGAAGATCGGCGCGGTGATCGTACGCGGCAGTAGCGCGTCATTGACATCGGAAAGCTTGATCGGGGCGGTCGCCACCATCAGGCACTACCTTTCAGCGGCCCTTGGCGAGCCGCGACTGGATGAATCCCGCGAACTCGTCCGCAGGAGTGGAAGATCGTTGGGCATTGGCGCTGGACGCCTGCGTCCGATCAGGAGCCGGGCGCCGGGCCTCCGGCTCCGGCTGAGGCGCCTTCTTCGCCAGGTGCGGCTTGCGTTCCAGCAGCTCAGCGAGGTCTGCCTGGATACGTTCGGCGTCGATCTCGCCGTCTTCGTCCGCGTAGGACGACAGGTCGAGGAACGCGACCGCGTCCGCCGGATCGGCGAACTGGGAGCTCGCCAGAGCGCGAACCTCCGCACGGACGGCCTTGGTGACCAGGCCCTGAATGCGGCTTTCCGCACCCTCGGCGCGAGCCGTAGCCCTTTCGAGGTCGCTCTTGTCTCGGTCCTGAAACTTCTTGAGCTGGTTTTGCGCCTCACGAAGCGCTCTGCTGGCCTCATAGCGGGCCTTCCGCTCCCGTTCCAGGGCGCGCTTGCCAGCCTCGCCGAGAGAAGCGCTGCTTTCAGAGGTCTCCGTCGCGGGGGCCTCTACAGTCGGCTCCACATCAGAGGTGGAGTCGATCTGCTCGGTCGTGGTGTCGTCAGCCATCGCGGCCTCTCAAAGTGGTGGCGCGTGCCATCGCGGCTACGGCCAGGGGGAATCACCCGCCAAAGGCGGGAGTCAGTGGTCAGTCCTCGCGGCCCTCGAACGCGCGCCGCCAAGCGCGGAGCTTGGCTCGGGTCCCTCGTTCAGCGCCGGTGGAGACGGTGTAGAGCCGATCCCACTCATCGACGTAGGCAGGCGGTTCCCACCGCTGGCCTTGGAAGATGGGGTAGACCGTGCAGTCGCAGTGGTCGTGAAACTTGTACTTGCCGGATCCTTCGAACTGGGCATCCGCAGTTCCGCCGGCGGTCTCTTCGGAGTGGTAGACCGGCCCTCGGGATGCCATGAGCGCACAAAAGTGGCAGGCGTCAGGGCCCGTGGTTCTCCCCCACCCCAAAACCTCGGGGTCCTCGCCCGCCGCCTGGACGATCGTGTCGCGGCCCACGTCCGCCACGATCTTCTGTGCGACCCCGGCGGCCTTCTCTCGTGCTGCGACCAGGCGATCCTCAATCGGCGGCGGATCGTCCGCCTCCGGGATCCACAGGTCCTGGATGGCCCACCTCAGGGAAGCTTCCGCCTTACCGTCCGGAATCTCCGCCAGGGCAGGCTGGAAAATCCCTCGCACGCCAGCGGCGTCACGTTCGTCTGCGTAATGGTCCGCCGCAAGCGCCCCAGACATGCCGGCGAACCGCCGCAGCAAGTCAATGACCGCGTCGATCCACGCCGGGACGGTAGTGGCGAACGCACCCAGACGGACCAGACTCCACAGCGGATCCATCTCCTCAACCAGCTGAGCAGACAAGGCGCGTTGCGCGTCCTGGTACTCAGCCGCCCGTTCCTGCTGCGTCATCGGCGACCGTCACCCCCGGGCGAGCGTTCTCCCGACGGTTGGCGGCCATGGCGTTGCCGACCTCCGCCAGCGCCTGCCTCCCTGTTGAGCGGCGCCGGTCAGCATGGACCCGCTGCCGCTGCCCCTCGGTCAGGCCGACCATCTCCAACGTGACATCGGAATCCGCAGGCAAGATCTGCTGCTGCACCAACTTCACCGCGGCATCCGTCTGAGACGCCATCGTCGGGGTCGCAGGGTTACGCCACACCGTCTCGATACGGCGCGCCCGGTCGGGCAGGTCGCCTGTTTTGATCAGCAGGGCGAGGCGGAGCACCTGCGCCCACGGCGTGTTGAACAGGCTCTGCTTACGCTCGGCCCGCTTGACCAGTTGCGCCTCCGTGGAGCGGATCGCGTCCGCTGAGGCCGGGTTGTCGGTGGTGTAACCCAGATAGTGGGGCGGCAGCCCCAGCTGGGTCGCCATGATGCGGGCGTACAGGTCGACGATGCGGGTCGACACCGACGGGTCGTAGGCGGCGAACTGGCCAACCTGCGGGACCTCACCGTCCTCGTCCCGCTCAAGCGCGAGCACACGGCCCAGGTAAGTCTCCCAGGCACTCAAGGGGTTACCTTCAGCGTCCTGGAACGCCGACTCGCTCGCACCCAAGATGTAGCGCTGGGGGGCGCCGTAGAACTCTCTGGCGACCTCCATCCCCATCAGAGTCCGGCACGCCGCGTCCGTGATGCTCATGACCGCAGAAGTGATCTCGCTGCGCCCCACCCGGTCCGCGGTCCTCTGCCGGTTAGCTATCCGCACCACCGGCACCACACCAAGCTCATGGTCATCCCGATCGATGACCTCCCACCCAGTGGAGGACTGCACCACATGAATCGACGTGTTCGGCAGGTACAGCACCGCGGCATCTTCGCCGTCCAGCCTGTACAGCCGCAGCGCCGCCGTCACCGCGCGAGCACGCGCGTCGTAGAAGACCGTCATGTCGAGCGGCGACTCCACCGAGATCAGCGGCGGACAGTCATCCGACCCGCAATCCCCTGACCCGACCGCCACATACGACCGGCCGTAAATCAGGGAATCCAGGTGGGCGAGCTGGGACTCCGCGACGAGCTCGTTCGGCTCCCAGATGTCGGCCAGCTCGTTGCTTTCGCCCGGGGCGTCCTTGTAGCGCCATGTTTCGATGTCGAGGCGCTGCTCCAGGGCATCCACACCGATCTGCGGCCATCCAATGACCGTGTGCAGGCCCCGGAGTTGAGGCGGGATCGAAATACCCAGGTCGCGGACCCGCTGCTCGCCGTTGTAGTAGCAGTCCCTCAGCTCCAGCCGGAACCGGTCCGCGAGGAGTTCGGCTCGCAACGCCATCAGCAGGTTCTGCTCGTCGTCCGACAGGGCCAGCAGCGGCAGGTCGGGGATCGTCGCGGTCATCGCAGTACCACCGCCCGCCCTTGTCCTCTACGTCCCAGCCCCTTGGAAATGGCATCGACTCGGGCCTGCCACGCGAGAGTGGCGGCGATCGCAGCGTCGATCTTCCTGCGGCTGGTCGGGTGTTCCTTCGCGATCTGCAGGCCGGAACGGGAACTGCGCCGGCGAGCGTTCAACATGTGCCTGGTCAGCGCGAAAGAACCGTCATGGGTGAGTTCGCCGTTGACGATCGCAGCATGCAACTGCTCCAGCGCCCGCACGACCAGGTTGGTGCGGTTCATCCACCACTCAATCGGGTGATGCTGGGTAGCGCGGATCCGGAGCCGACGCCCGTACGCGGCCTCCCAGCCAGCCACGTACGACCGCCAGTCAGCTGCAGGGTCGGCGTAGAACCCCACCACCCGATACTTCGAGAATGCGCTACGCACCGCAGCCTCGACCTCAGCGATCGGCACCCACCAGTCCCGGCCTGCCGGACCGTCAGGCTGCTCCCACACCGCGACCTCGAACAGGTGCCCGTCGCTGACACGGCACCCGATCAGCGCCGTCGCATCGGTGACTCCCCGCTCCCGGTGCCGGCTGCCGTCAAACCCGAGCGTGATCCGCTCGCCATCAGCGACAACCTTCGTCGCGTCTGTGCAGGCAGCCCACTCCGGTTGCGACAGCCAGGAGTCGGTGGCGTGCGTGATCTGGTTGAGGAAGAACCTTCTGGCGTCTGTGGGGTCCGTGTCCGGATCCCAGTAGTCCTCAAGGACCCGGTCGAGGTTGACCCACCCGCCGTTCACGTCCGCCGAGTCGCCGTAGGCGACCGCCAGGCCAGCCATCAGCGAATCCCGGTCCTCCGGGTCGGTGTCAGCCGAAGCTTCCCGGTGGTCGTACAGGATGCCGTCGCTGCCCTTAAGCTTGCCTGCCTGCTGGTTCTGCCAGGCATCCCACGACTTTTCCGCCACCGAGTCTTCGCCGGGGATGAACGCGTTGGGGCTCTCCACCGATGCGGCGTTGACCTTGGTCAGGTTTCGACGGATCGTGCTGGCGAGCTTGCGTCCCCCGTTCGACGGGAGCCACGACTCTGTCTGGTCCATCACGGCGAAGATCGGCCTGAAACCCTCCCGCGAAGTGGCCGCCGAGGTCGTGTACTCGATACGACCTCGCGGGACATTGATGAAGGACTCCATCGGTTCGATGTCGTAGGCGTCGTAGACGGGCCCGTTGCGCGCCATCTCCAGCAGCGGATCCCACGTATTCGCCGTCTGGTCCTCGCTCACGGCGACGATCTGCGCCTTCGCCTTGAACCCCATGGACGTCCACTCGCGCGCCACCGGCTCGCCGTAGGCGTCCCAGCCGTCCAGTACCACCGGCGCGAGCGCCTCTGTGAGACACAATGCGGCCAGCAACGGCGACTTACCCCAGCCCTTCGGGCGGCACAAGACGGCACGCCGCACACGGCGCGCGTTGTCCAGGTGCCGCCCTTTGACCGCCGGGCCGACGAAGTCCAGGTTGACGACGTAGAAGTTCAGGATGAACTGGGCCTGCTCATCAGTGAGCTCCAGCGGTTCCCCGGCGCTCGGCCCGTCAGGGACGACCAGGTGAGTCGTCATCCAGTCCAGAACGATGTAGCCGAGAGTGGGAAGCTCGCCGGGGTAGTTCGGCCCCCGCCACGGCATTACGAACCCTCGCCGACCTGCCGCGACGGCAGAACCCTGAGGTTCGCGTACCGGCTCTGCGACTTCGGCTGTTCAGGCCGCTTAGCGTCCTTTTCGTCCGCGTCGGCGAACACCATACGGAGCCTGGCGCGGTCCTCAGGAGTAGCGCCCAGCTTGGATACCCGCAGGCGAACCTCAGCCGCCAGAGTCCACTGGCCCTTCGACCACATCGCGTGATGCATGAGTGCTGTGTCGAGCAGGAAAGACCAGTCCGTCTCGGACATCACCTCAGCCTGCGGTGAACGCTTCCATACCTCCCACCACTCGCGGGTGCGCGGGTGCCAGTCGATGTCCCCAGGCAGGTCAGGCGCCTCGGCCTTCTCGAACCGCAGGACCGTCTGGGGCTGCGGATCCTTGTTGCGTCGTGCCCTCCGCGAGGGGTCCTTCGGCGCAGGGCCTACTCCGGCCATGGAGGGATCACCTCCAATGACGATGAGTAGCTACAGCAGGGTCATGAGCTGCTGCGGGAAGTCCCAGACCTGTACAGAACCCCGGCTCGTATACCTGCCGATTTCGGTTCTGGCGGTGGTGGGGGTGTCCCCCCACTCTGGGTGGTTCGGGGCGTGTGTTGGTGACGTTGTGTGAGGGTTGGGGTTAGCTGTTTGCGGGTTACCGGTTGCGTCGGTCTCCTGGCCACATGCCGGTGTTGGCTCGGTGGAGGCGTGCGCAGTAGCCCTTGGCTCTGGGGCCCAGGTATTTGCTGAGCTTGGTGGCGCATCGGGTGTAGTCGTTCTTGGTGCCCCATCTGATGGAGCGGCCTCCTGCGCCTGTGCTCCAGTAGCGTCTGAGGGTTTCAGCGTTGCCTCTGGTGGAGGGCATGTAGTCACCTCTCCTCGTAGTGATCAAGGTCGCAAGTAGGAGAAGCGGTTGAAGAAGCCTGCCATCTCTGCTGCGTTGACTGCTTTTTCCCAGGCTGCGTCGAAGGCTTTCTGGTGGGTTCCTTCGACATAGATGCCCCAGTCGTCGCCGTCTAGGGGGGTGATCTTGAATCGATCTTCTGGGCCGTCTCCTCGCCACTCACCCAGTTGTTCGACGCGCACCTTGCCGACGTTGGTATCAACGTCTACATGTGTGACGCCCTCGTCCGGGCCGTTCTCGTCTAGGTCGTCGAAGCCCTCAGCTACAACGTTGGTGGCCCCATCAAGCTTCGCGAAGGACTTCTTGTCGAAGACGACTTCGACGGGGCGGCCGTCGTCTCCGAGGTGGCGTAGGCCGAACTTGTTGTCGTCGGTCATGAAGACGTCGAGGTCGCCGTAGCCGGTGTCTACCCGGCTGGCTGCGTCTCTGCGACGTAGTGCATCGTCGATCTTGTTGATGTCTTTTTCTCTGAGCTTGACCGCAGGGGTGTTGCGTACGTCGTCGTAGGACGCGTTGCTGCTGGGAGTCAGGTGTAGCGAGTAGGCGTCCCAGTCGTCTTTGTGGATCATCCCAACAGGGATGGTGCGTGCGGTGCCGTCAGGTTTGCGCTCGACGCGTTTGAGCCATGCTTCGTGGCCAGGGGTGAAGCTTTCGCTGTCGATGTCCCTGATGATCTGTTTCAGATCCGGGACGCTCTCTTCGGGGATGCGTACTGACCCTTTGGAGGTGGTGATGCTGAGGTCGCCGTTGACGTGGAAGTCGAGGGCAACGTCGCCGTCTTTGCGGGTGTGGATGTCGGATCCGGCGAGGATGTCGGGCATGCCGCGGGCGGTTGCTGTGCGGCCTGTTATGCCGCCTCCGTGGGCGAATTTTCCGTCGGGGTCGCGCGGGTGGGCGGATTCGGTCCAGGTGGTGCTGTGGCGTCCCACGCTCACCTCCCTTGTGTCTTGATTGGGGTTGGTGTCGGTGAGGGGTTACGCCTGTACGCAGATCGTGGAGACGCCGGCCAGAACTGTGAAAGTGACGCCGGGGAAAGAGCGGCGGAGAGTCGTCGTGACATGTTGGGCTTCCTCGTCCGACAGTTCCTGGGTGAAGGTGACGAGGACCTTGTCGCCTGCTCGGAGGGCGATCAGGGCTGGGGTGGTCATCGCTTGGGCCAGGAGTAGAGGCTGGGGTTCAGTGCGCGTTGGGCTGCGTAGCGGCGGCGTGCGCAGAAGGCGGGTAGCCAGTCCAGCCAGCAGGAGATGCCGTCCGCGCAGACCTGGTGCCAGAGGCGGCCCGACCACTGTTCAGCCGCCCACCACAGTTCGTGGCGGACGTGGCGAAAGAGCTTCATGCCACCCCGATCCTGCGCATGAAGTGGTCTTCGTTCTGCTGGTATCGCTTCAGGTCGTCGATGTAGCTCTGAAGCGCTTTAGATGGGCGGAACCACTCTGTTCTGCCGACACGTGTGCTGGCGAAGCGGCTGTGCAGGACGCCTTCGGTCCGGTGATCCCCCGGCTCCGTCGCTAGCAGTTCGACAGGCCCAACAGACATGCCGGAAGGCATGGCGCTTCCCTTGCTCAGCGCTTTGAGGCGCTTCTCAAGGTTGGTCGTCGTGCCGATCTTGATCAATCCCTCACGGCCTACGAAGTACACCAGCGAGGGTCCGCGCTCAGGATTGACTCGCCGTTCTACGGCAGTGTTGCGGAGGTGTGCCCCGTGTCTTTCGTCAGCTATGACAACGGCGGCGTTCTTCAGGGCCTCTGCAAAAATGACGTGGTGGAGGCGCGGAAGGCCATCGTCGCTGGCGTAGTTGCGGAAGTACCGGTAGATCTCTCGGTGTAGAACATCAGCCTTGATGTGGCGCCAGCAACGTCCACCGACTACCGCCGCACCGCTGCAACGGGTGCCTGCGCCATGGCGGCCCCATTCTTGGCAAGGCTCTGTGCATCTGTCCTCGTCGAGGGCTTTGCCCCAGTCGCAGTCAAGGCAAGCGAATTGAGGATCGTCCTGCGAGAAGTCGATGAACGCCCTCGCGCCAAGGCAGTTTCGGCACTTCCACTTCATGTTTCTCTCCCGGAAATGCGAAGGCTCCGAGCCGGGAGACTCGGAGCCTTCTTCCTGCGGGGATCAGCCGCAGGCGTCTATTGGGTTTCGGTGTCGCTCTAGGAGCGATCTGAGAGAGTGGGGTCCTCAGGTTTAGAGGGCGTCTCCCCCGAGAGCAGCGCTGTGTCGACGGCCTGGATGACGGACTCCCAGCCGCGCGTGTAGGCGCGCCCGAGTTCGCCCTCTTGCTCGGAGACTGCGGGTCTGCGGGGGATATCGAGGACTCGGGTAAGGAGTGTCTTCATCCGGGCGTTGTCGGCGCGGAGGTGGGCGATCTCCTCGGCTTGTCCATCGTGGTTGAGGAGGAAGCAGCGGTCAGCGCGCCCGGCGTTGCGGATCGCCGCTTCAGCCATCTGGAGTCGACGTTCGGCGGCGGCTTCGTTCCAGGCGTCGGTCCACTGCTCAGAGGTGATGATGCGATCAGTCACTGATGGGCACCCCTTTCCCGAAGGGGTCGTCGATGAACTCGACTCGTTCCGCCATGAGCGTGAGGTTCAGAGACGCCAGACTGTCCTGAACCATCGTCGCGGTGATCGGTGCGTCAGCGATAAGGGCGTGCGGGAAGTCCTCACCGTTGATCTCCAGCTTGAAGAACGAGCCACCTATGCGCTCCACCCGGATCAGCTTGGGGAGTTCAGGCATGGGCGGCTTCGCTTCCGTACGGCACCACTGGCACGGCTCGGGCCACGAAGTCAGGGTGAAGCCACAGTTCGCACTGATGGCGAGCAGCCTCGATCACGAGCGCCCGCGTCTCCTCAGGTGAGAAACCGGCGCCGATGAGTTCCTCACGGTAGGCGGCGAGACGATGGGCGGTGGTGAGGTCAGGCATGGTCACCCTCTCCGCGTGAGGGCTGGAAGCCTTCACGAAATCGGCCGAGAGGGATCTCCTTGCCAGATGGCATCTCCACGAAGTCATCGCCATTGAGAAGGCGGACTACTGGCACACCGAACACCGCCGTGAGCAAGAAAATCTCCATGAGAGACACAGGGCGTCGAAGCGTCTCCAGTTGTGCGACCCTGTTCGATGTCCAGCGCGCGCCTTGCACGCACATCTGGTATGCAAGGTCGGCCTGTGTCCATCCTTGCTGTTCCCTCAGCTCCGCCATGTTGCGGGCTATGACGTGTTCCAATCGCACAGCCATGCTGCGGCCTCTCCTCGTGTATAACGAGAGCCCTGGCGCACGAGGACGCGCCAGGGCTCTCTGACCTCCAGGAGCGACCTGGAGGGTGCTGGTGGTCAGTCCCGTAGCCCGGGGTGCTTCTCTGCAGGACGGAGGCGACGGCCTTGCTTGGCGGCTTTGGCTCGTCCGCCTTCGGCGCTGGACTTGCTGCGGTGGTCGTCTACACAGATCGCGGCGAGGTTCGCGTAGTCGTCTGACCCGCCTGAAGCTGCGTTCTGGACGTGATCGACGTGGGTGGCGTGGCCGCCGCACAGGTAGCAGGTGTGGCGGTCGCGTTCCAGCACGTGGAGGCGGATCGCAGCCCAGCCTTTAGGGAGTGACGCTTGCCTGTTGTGTCCCTGCCACTGGCTGTTCGGCATTGGCCGCCTCGCCTTCGCGGAGCAGCGCCCATGTTGCGTCGGGGTCGCCTTGGGCTTGGTGGTAGCGGTAGATGCGGGCGAAGTTCGCCGAGTACTGCTCGCCTTCCTTGACGGCGGAGGCGTGGTGTAGCGCGTACACCCGGCCGTTGTGCCGGACGGGTTCGGCGCCGAGAAGTGTCAGGTGGGCGGCGCTCCATGCGGCGTCTTCGCCTCCCCAGCCGAGGAATAGTTCGTCCTGGCCTCCGTGCGCCCACCAGGTGGCGGGGGTGGTGACGTAGACGCCTGAGCAGGCGCCTGGCACCTCGAAGTGGTTGCAGTCCTGCAACGGGACGCCGCGGCGGTACTGGGCGGTGCCGTCACGGCGGAGAGACCGGTAGGAGGTGTACGGCAGGTGCACCAAGCCGCTCGTGGTGGCGCCGTGGATCGCGGCGAGGAGCGGTTCCTGCTCGGGGAGTGTGTCGGCGTCCCCCAGGATGACGACGTCGGCTCTGGCGTCTTGGGCGAGGCGGACGCCCTTGTTGCGGCACCCGGCCAGGCAGAACGGTTCGTGGTCGGTGTCGACGGCGAGGAGCATCGCGTCGGGCAGCAGCGCCTGGTAGTGGGCGACGGTGAGGTCGTAGGCGTACTGCCGGTCGGCCGTGGGGCGCCAGGGGATGACGATCATGACGGTCGGGTCAGTAGTCATAGCCTGCCCTTTCGTGGCCGATGTGGGTCACTGCGGGCGGGTCGCCGCGTCTGCCCCAGTAGGCGCCGCGGACGGCCCGGTCCCGGAACAGCCCGCGGCCGAAGCGGCTCTCTGACCAGGCGCCTTCCGGCCACGGTTTGGCAAGGGTACGGGCCGGGATGAGACTCGGGTTGCCGGTAAAGCAGGCTCGGTGTTCGATCCACCAGAAGTGGCCGTCGGTGCGCTCCTCGAACACCTGGCCTTGGGCTTCGAGGGCTTCGATCAGACCGCCGTGGGCGTGCTCATTGTGGAACCAGGGCTGGCGGATCAGGGCGATCTGGGTGAGGTGGTCGTAAGTGTCCAGGGCTGCGGCGAGTTCGGCGAGGTCGACGGGCCGGTTGAAGGTGAAGTCGTCCTCGACGAAGAACACGTGCGGGGCTCCAGCTGCGAGGCTCCACACGGTTTGCATGGCCCGCCAGTAGCCAGCCGCCTGCTCGGCGACGGGGACGATGGTGCAGCCTGGGAACTCCTCGGCCAGCCATGCCCGGTATTCGGGGTCGCCGGAGTCGTCGACGATCGTCACTGAGCCGATGCCGACAACACTGCCGGTGGCTGACGGCAGAGACTGGATGATGCAGTCAGCCCGACCGTTCGTCAGGACGATCATGGGGATCAACCGGCTCGCCTCCATGCACTGTGCGTTCGTGGCCGTCGGCGGCGGCCAGCAGGCCGAAGAGGGAGGTGACGTTCTCCACTGTGGGGTCGTCTTCGTAGACCGCGTACAGTCCGGCGTAGTAGGCCACGGGGCGGCCGCCCGTTTCGCAGTCGCGGCAGTGCAGGCCGACTCCGCAGTCTTCGTCTCCGCAGAGCCGGAACCGGGCGTCGATCGCGGCGACGTTCACGATGGCCACGGGTTGGCTTTCAGGGAGCGGTCGATGCCCTCTTCGAGGCTGATCTTGGGCGTGTAGAACGTCAGCATCTTGCCTGGGTCGCCGACCCGGTAAGCGACGCCCTTTGGCGCGTCCAGGATGTGCTTCAGGTCCGGGCTGTAGCCGGCGGCGTCGGCGAACATGTGGGCGAGGTCGTTGAAGCTGGTTGGCCTGCCCGTGCACAGGTTGACCGGGCCCGGCACATCCTGGTCGACGGCGGCGAGGGTCGCGGCGACCACGTCGGAGATGTGGATCCAGTCGCGGACCTGGGTGCCGTCGCCCCAGATGGTGAACGGGTCGTCGCGGCGTCGGGCCCGGTCGGCGAACGACGGGAACGGGTAGTCCAGCGCCTGGTCTTCGCCGTACCCGGAGAACGGGCGAAACACGTGGACCCGGATACCCTCGGCTTCGGCGTACCCGGCGAGTTGCTCCCCCACGAGCTTGGCCAGGCCGTAGCTGAGGTCCGGGCCGCCCAGCGGGTAGTCGAACCGGATGTCGGGCTCGGCCAAGGTGTTCGGCGGGTGGCCGTCCTGCAGGGTGACGGGGTAAGCGGCGCTGGAGGAGTAGTAGACGACGCGCTTCGGCCGGGTGCGCAGCGCCCACTGGAACAGGCCAGCGTCGATCTCCAGGTCTACGGCGAGCGACAGAGGTTCGCCTTCGATCTTGGCGCGTCCTCCAACGACCGCGGCGAGGTGCACGACGAGGTCGTACCGTTCGGTGTTGGCGGCGAAGAAGGCTCTCGCGTCCAGCAGGCGCACCCCGGGCAGGCTGCGGGGGTTGATGTCGAAGGCGGTGACGTCGTAGCCCGCCTGTTGCAGAGCGCGGGTGAAGTGGCGGCCGACGAAGCCGGCGGCGCCCGTGACGAGCGCAGTAGGCATGGAGCGCCTCCTCACACGCGTAGGGCGTCAGCGGGGATGCGGAGGGTGTCGTCTCCGTAGAAGCCCTGGCCGACGAACCGGCCGGGGCGGCGAGGGGTGGGGAAGTCGCGTTTGTCGTCGAACCCGTCGGGTTCGAACTGGGGGCTCTCGGGGCTGGTGTGGACCATCAGGGAGTGTTTCGCGACCGGGTAGACCTGGTGGGCCAGCCACAGCTGGTCGGCTTGCCAGCGTTCCGCTCCGTCGTGCCGGGCGGGCAGTAGCGCCGCGGCGGTGCGGGCCCCGTCCTGTTTGGCGCCCCACATGCCGGCCAGGATCGGCATGCCGTGTTCGGGGTGGTCTCGCATGGCGTGGAACTGCTTGTCGGAGGCGAGCCATTCGTGGACGGCGGCCTGCTCGCGTTCGCAGGGGCGGGAGTCGGCGTCGCGGAACATCACAACGTCTGCGGTTTCGTCACGGAGGGCGTGGAACCGCCAGAACGTGGAAAACCAGTTCTCCAGCACGCTGGGCATGGGAACGAGTTCGACGTTGGGGTGGGCTGCCAGTTGGGTGCAGGCTTCCTGCGGGATGGAGTCTCCGACGTAGAAGCGGCACGTCCAGCCCGGGTACAGGTCAGCGCAGAGGCGGGCGTTGGCGAGGGCGCCGAGGGTGTAGAACTCCTGATTGCCGAACAGGCTGTAGGAGATCAGCTTCACAGCAGCGCTTTCAGCTTGGCGACGTCGCTCGGCATGTCGTGCTCCAGCCAGGCGGCGTACGCGAGCCGGTCGGCTTCGGCTGCGGCGGAGTTGTTGACTTCCTGGTAGCGGTCGTCTTCGGCGGCCTTGCCGTTGAGGTAGTGCATGTGCTCAACCACGACGTCCGGCAGGTAGCGGAGGCGGCCGATGGCCTGGCCGAGGTCTTTCCAGACGTTGTCGACCCACAGGTGCTTCAGGCCGGCGGGTGCCATCCAGCCGAGCGCCTGGACGATGTCGGAGGTCATGGCGACCTGGGTGGGGAGCCGGTCGTGCTGGAGAAGATCGTCCCCGTAGACGATTCCGGTGCCGAGGTCGTGGAGTTCGTTGACGTAGCGGCGGTCCCACCCTCGGGTGCGGGGCCGGTGGTCGTCTCCCATGAAGCCGAGCGCGAAGTGGTGGGGCGCCCGCTCTACAGCGATCTTGCTGAGGGTGGGGCACATACGCAGCCGCGGCCCGACGGTGAGCTCGATCTGCCGGGCCTTGCACACCTGCTGGTAGCCCTTCAGGGTGGGGTCGTCCTCGTCGGCGGCGACCAGGAGGTCCGCGACGCCCGCTGCGGTGGATTCCCAGGCGTTGTGCAGGGCGGCGATATTGCTTGGGCGTCCTCTCGACGGCACGATGACCAGCAGGTCGGACACGGCGCCCCTCTCAGGAGATGCGGATGGGTTCGCCATCGAGGACGGGGAGTTCCTCGGAAGCGGTGATCTTCACCCATGGCACTTTTGGCCCGGGTGCTGCGCTGAAGTCAAAGGCGGTCCCGGGGCCGATCTTGATCTTCGCTACGGTGGCGCCGTCATCGTCGACATCCCACTCCGCGGTTTCCCAGTCGTCTTCGGCCGGGCGGACTCCGTAGGCGAGGACAGCCATCTGGACCGGAAGAGTGCTCAGGTTGTCGTCTCCTTCAACGACGACGGCGAGGTACTCCCTTGTTTCCCGGGGCCACGTCTCGATCGCCACCGCCACCTCCCAGCGCAGTTAGTGATGGGAGGAGCGGGCAGCCCACCGTCGGCGAGACGGGCCAAGGCGAATCGTGATGTCGTCAGCGGACGGCGTTCGTGCTGAGACTCGGCCGAGGCCGGCCCGGATGCGGATGGAGGCGGCGCGGCCGACGAGTGTCTGCGCTTGAACGGTGGTGATGGTCGGCTGAGCGGCGCGGAGGCGGATGCTCGCTGCGGGGCCCGCCACGATGACGCCGGCAGCGGCGGTGACTGTTCCTGGTGAAGGGCGTGCGCGGATGGTCGCTGCGGCGCCCGGCAGGGCGACGGCTTGGCCTGCGTAGACTGCGCCAGCACCTGGGCGTAGCCGTATCGTGGCGGCGCGTCCGGTCACCTCGACGTTGCTGACGGCGGTGACGACGCCGGCGGATGCTCTGACCCGGATCGTCCCGGCCGAGCCCGTCGGGGAGGCAGCTTGGACGGTGGAAATGGCGCCAGAGCCTGGGCGTACCCGGATGGTTCCAGCGGTGCCGACGGCGGTGACGACAGCGGCGTCGACCAGGGTGGAGGAGCTGCCGCCTGGGGTGCCGTCCCAGGTCGCGGATGGGGAGTCGCCGTCGAAGTAGTCGCCGAGGGTAGCGGACTCCTCGATCAAGGCGGCAGTGAAGTCACCCGGCGAGATCGGAAAATTTATGCCATCAACGATGACTCGGCACGCCACGGCACCTGCGGGGGCGGCGGCGGTGACGCTGATGCGGGTCACGGTGGCGAAGGGGGCGGTCCACCCGGCGGCCGGGTAGCCGAAGCCGGTGCCCGACCCGTTGACCCATTCGATGTAGATGTTGCCGGAATTGACGTTGAAGGTGTTGCTTCGGGCGTAGATCGACACCGTGTAGGTCGCGCCGACTGTGACCGCTCCGGTGTCGGTCGGGGCGGTCGACATGAAACTGCTGGTCGTGTATTCGGCAGCCCACGCACGAGGGAAGCCCGTCACGGACACCCTGGTGGGGGTTGAGCCGCCTCCCCAGCCTGTGGCGTCGACGGTGAGAGCCGGGTTGATGCACAGGTTGCGGCGGGTCACGGGCGTCTCCCCTCAGCGTGCCGGGCTGGGCGAGGAGGTCAGTTGGTGAAGAGCGTGAGGAGGCCCTCGCCAGAGTCGAGGGTCATGGTGAAGGCCCCGCCGTTGGTGGCAGTGGCGGTGCCGCCCAGGTCCCACAGCGCGATCACCGGCGACGTGCTGGTGGTGCCGGTGTCCTTGTAGAACACGGCGTGCGACGCAGCCAGGGTGCCGCCGGAGGACGTGGTCCAGGACGGGTCGGCGGCGTCTACTACGAGCACGCCGGTGCCCTGGCAGACCCAGGTGACGCCGCCGTCTGTGACGGTCGTGCCGATCACGGTGGGCCAGGTGGGGGCGGAGCCGCCGGAGGTGCCGCCCACGACGGCCTGGTAGACGTACCCGTTCGTGGAGGCAGGGCGGACGACGTCGCCGACCGTGTACGCCGTGCTGTTGGCGCGCTGCGTCGACCAGCTGCCCGCAGCGGTGTACGTGACCGTTTTGGAGGCCAGGGTGGCGCCGCCTGCGGTGTAGCCGGAGCCGGACGCCTCCGTGCCGGCGGCCAGGACTGCGCTGAGGAACTGCGCGGTGTCCAGCGTGGTGCCGACTGTGTAGGCCGACAGCAGCATCACCTTGATGGTGTCGGTGGCGAAGTTGATGCGGCCTTCCAGCAGGGACTGCTGAAGCTTGCCGTAGGTGTAGACCGTGACGGCCATGATGCAGCCCTCCTGGGCAGGTGAGAGTAGGTCACGCCCAGGAGGGCGAGGTCAGGCGTCAGGCAGGGGTTCCGCTGATCGGGGGCAGCGTCGTGACGGTCAGGGATTCGGGGTGGGTTGTTTCGAGGCGGGCGCCTTCCTCGTCGAGGTCCCACACCTCGAACTCCGCGCTCAGGTCAGTCCACACGGTGAGCTTGGGGCCGCGGGTCCGGTCGATGTCCTCGTCGTCCAACCACACCGTGAAGAGATTCTGCGGTGGGGAGCTCAGGGTGCCCGACATAGTGACGGGACCGGCGACGAGGTACACAGTGGGGTCAGGCACGGGACTCCAGAGGTAGAAGGACATGCGAAAGTGCCGCCCAAGTGAACGGCCCTGAAGGTCAGGCGACTCGGGTTCGAGTTCTGCCGCAGATCCTGCAGCGGGTGGTGGTCACCCGGCCGATGGTCTCGACCGTGACCCAGCGGTGGCGGAGGTGCACGGCGCCTCCCGCCCGAGTCAGGTAGCGGGTGGGGAGATAACGCGCGGGACGCGGGTGTAGTTCTCGCCCTTGACTTTGGCAATGTCGTCCTTGGTGACCCACCGCTCGACGACGTAGGGCTTTTCGGCGCCCTCTTCGGCCCAGAAGACGAGGGCCAGCCACATGGTTTCGCCGCGGCGCCAGGCACTCAGCCACACCAGGCGGGAGCCGTACCTCACTAGAGGAGGGCGGGTCGAGGCGGCGGGCGGGGACACGAGGCTGAGGGTACGGGGCGGTACCGACAGATCAGGTGAGGCGTGTGGCCTACTCCCCGACTTCTTCAGCGACAATCCGAAAGGCGACTGTCAGTACGCTGACCGCCTGCTCGGGCTGTAGGCCGTAGCCAATGAGGTCAGCGGCCAACACCACGTAGTCGTCGCGGGCGGCGTAGTTCCACCAGCCCTTCTCCCCGGGGATCGCGACAATCGCGGCTCTGGTCTCATCCGAGAGGGGCACGGGGCCTCCTGGGGGTTGGAGCCGGGCGGGTGACCTGTCTCAGACCGCATGCGTACGGGTTGTCAGCCACCCGCCCGGAGATGATCGGCCCAGCTCTCTGACCCCGTGGACAAGGGAGCCAAGCCGAAGAGTGGGTTACACGTCGATCAGCCCGTGATTGCGAAGCTCTTCGACGATCTCAAGCTGCCCCTCGGGCAGGATCCAGGCCACATCCACGAAGCCACCCGTGGGGATCTTGGTCGGGACCACCTTGAAGCAGTGCCCCCAGTCGGCCGTGGGAAGGTTCCGGGACTTGCGGGTGCGCGGGTTCGTGTCCTTGCGGACGATCCCGCACCGCTGCATCAGCCCGTTCAGTTCCTGGGCCGAGCGGAGACCAAGACGTTTGGCGAAGTCCGTCGTCTCAACCGCGTTATCTGGGTCGAGCCACTCGTCGTAGACCTCGACCTTCTCTGCCGCCGCTTCGAGTGCAAGACGGGCAGCGTTCCGCTCAGCGATGGCGCGCTCGCGCTCTTCCTCTGAGCGGACAACCATGAGGGCCAGTTCCTTGCGGGACGGCTCGGTCGTCATCTGGCGGAACCGAGGGATGACGACCTTCACGACCCATCGGCGGAACACCTTGGGGCCGTCTCCGCGGCCAGCCAAGCCGAGGGTAGCGAAGCCGTCTTCGTTGACAAACCAAGCTTCGGCGTTGCCCTTGTTTGCCGCCGTAAGGAAGTTGACGGCGGGATGACCTGCGGAAACTTCCCGCATGTCGATCTTTCGCTTGTCTTCTTCCTCGACCAGGTTTATCGCCGAGCGCGGATTGCTGTGTCCGGTCCCCTTGCATAGGTCTGCGAAGTGGAGCCACACAACCCCGTCGATCTTGACCCAGCGGAGCGACTGCCCCGTCTGCGGGTAATGGATGACCCCGCTGTCGGCACCCGGTGTGTCACCCACGGCGCCGAACCAGCTAAGTTCTGACAAGTCGATCTCCTTGGGATCGGCAGCCCTGGCGGTCGGTCCTAAGCGACCGTCGGGGCACAGAAAATTCGCGCCCGAAATGGCGTCGAACACGTGTGCATTTTACCAGGCCAATACCGGATATTCGGGATTAATCGGACATCGCCGAGGGCAATTTGACCGCCCATTCCAGGGAAATACGGACAATCCCTCGCCCGTATTAACCCTTCCCCTGAGCATCCAGTTCGTGCCCCGCTTTCTTGGCGCGCTCCTGCCACTGAATCGCCTGGTCACACCAGTGGGCGGCCTCGTCGTGGTAGCCCTGCACCCGTTTCTCCAATGCCGCCCATTCGTCGTCTCGGGCTGCGAGGAGGGCGTCCACCACACGGTTATGTTCTTCGCGTTCCGAGGGGAGCCAGCCGACAGACCGGAGGGCTTCCGTGTAGGCGTACCAAAGGGGCGGGGGAAGGTTCGTCGGCCTTGGCGGGTCTATGCGGTCAGCCAGGCTGTACAACCACCCGGCGACGCGGGCGGAGATGCTCACCTATCCACCTCGACGAAGACCCACTCGTCACACATCGCCCACCCCCGGTTCGTCTTTGGCGACGATTTCCAGTCCGGCTTCGTCGAGGGCGAGCAGGAGCCGGTCGGCGAGCCACCCAACCCTGTGGGCGGGGTCCTGGGCGAAGAAGTCGTCCTGCCGTAGGGAGTTGATGAGGACCTGCCGGGCGGTGGGCTTCCGCCCCATGGCGAAGTTCAGCTGTCGGGCGACCTGCTGGGGGCTCCCCTCGTCGTCGAGGGCATCAGCGAAAGCGATCACCCACATGGGCGAGAACGAGCCCGGCTCGTACCGGGCTGGCGATTCGCCGAGTTCGTAGAAGGCTCCGGTCTGGCCGTGCCAGCCGATCTGCCGCAGGGTGTAGCGGGTCGTCCGGCCGTCGGGGGCGGCGTGGACGACAACCCGCTCTTCTCCAGGCTCGGAGATCCGCCGGTAGGGGCGGCGGCCCTCGGGTTTGGGCATTTGGTCTCCCAGGGGGTTACAGGGGGTTGTGTGGTGCCGGTCCTCCCTCACCCCCCAGGGAGGTTGGACCGGCACCGTGCGTGGCGAGCGGTGTCGTCGGGGGACCCCACTGCTCTGCGTCACGCGGGCACGCCGCCGAGACGGCGTGCGTCTTTGGGGCGGCTGGCCGGGCCGCCGCGCCCGAACCAGCCGCCAAGGGCTCAACACGAAGCGCACGGGGAAGTCGCCTCGCGGAGCAGCGCACCCCCGCCAGGTGGTGCGCGATCAGAAAGTTCGAAGACCTACGCCGCAACGTTCTCGGAGCGGCGGGCATGCTTGCGTGTCTTGTACTCCGCCTTCGCCACGTCAAGCTGCGTGAACAACATCTGCCCGCGCTCGTCACGGTCGACTGGGGCCAGGTGTCCGCGTCTCACCCACTGGCGTACGGCGGCCGGCTTCACCCCGCACAGCTCTGCCGCTTCCTTCGTGGTGACGTAGACCTCTTCGGGGTCGTACTCGGCCACATTCACCTCCGAGCACACGAAAAAGCCCCCGCCTGGAATCTTTTCCTGGAAGGGGGCATACGTCTCCGAGAACCGAGAGTAACGCGTCACGCCATTTCGGACAAGTCGGCGTGCAGGTCGGCGTTCCAGACCTCGGTTGCGGTCGTCTTCCGGCACGTGAATCGGTTCCCTGACGCGAGAAAGGAGCGACCCCCGGGCACCTATCCTTGTCCCCGGGGGTCTGTCGAAGCCGCCATATCGCGGCGCCAGCGGCGTTTAAGAGTGTGGATCAGTCGTAACGATGCTGCGCTCTGCCATTGAGCTACCGATGCACGGGTGTAGAGCATCGGGCCGGACTCGAACCGGCATCTCAACGATCACAGTCCACCTCGGTTGATCTGGCGCTCGACGGCAATGCTGAATCTGGAGCGAGAATCTGAACTTGATCGGCTGCCTCTACCACTTGGGCTACCCAGGCATGGAGTGCCTGGGGAAGGTTTCGAACCTTCGCTGTCACCGTTTGTCAGCTTCAGCCTCAGCCTCAGCTTGCGCTCCTAGCGCACCCTCGCGCTCTGGCGAGGGGGTTCGTGGGCCTACCCGAGGAGGTAGGCGAACACCTTGTCGCCGACCCGCTGGTCGGTGATGTCAGTGCCGTTGGCCTCCTCGCGGGCGTACTTCACCGCGTCCTGGAGCTTCTGCAGGCGGGTGAGCAGCTCGTTGATACGGCGCTGCGGGAGCGCGCCGGAGAAGGCGACCTTCGTCCAGTAGCCGACGACGACGTCCTCGTTGTAGACCTGCACCTGGGCGGGGTGCTTGTCGGTCGCCTCGGCGAGGACGTGATTGCGGGGGACCTTCTTGGTGCGGGTGGTCTTGACCGGCTCGGTGCGCCAGGTGTCGGTGTTCTCGTCCAGCGCCCACGTCTCCGACGGGTCGAGCGTCGGCAGCTTGGCGATGAAGGTGTGCAAGTCGGTGAGCTGCTTCTCAAGAAAGAGCAGGTAGGTCACCGGCACGTCGGCGAGCAGGACGTCGCCGTCGACCTTGACGTCGGCCTTCGCGCCGCAGTTCGCCCAGTCCTTCGTCGCGGTCACGTCGAACAGGCGGGTCAGCGAAGTGCCGACTTCCTTGAGGACGGTCTCCGCCTGGACCTGAACCCTGGTCGACTCGGGCGGAAGCTGCTCACCCTCGTCGTCGATCGGCTGGTAAGACCGAGAGATGCCAGACAGGAGCGGCGTCTTCTGAATCGTGTGATACGCGTCGGTCACCTTGCGCTGGACGTCAGACTTGACGCCCTTTTCGACGGCGAGGATCTGGTTGAGCTTCGTCACGGCATGAACTTAGCGCCATGCCGTGACGTGTCACACCTCAATTTCAAGACATGGCGGGCAATAGAGAGAAATGTGATCGCATCCCTCCGAGCGATGCGATCACGCGGCTATCCGGCGGCGGTAAGCGCGTTGAGCGGCGACCTTCCGGCAGGACCGCGAGCAGTAAGCGGCGTCCTCGCGCGGGTGGTTCCGGCCGCGGCCGTCGTCCTGCCACCGGAACTCGCGTCCGCAATCCGGCAGCGCGCACGTCTTGAGGTCGGGGATGGCGCCGCGGCCGTGGCAGGTGGGGCAGGACTCGCTCATGACGCCCTCCGGGTGACCTTCGCGGCGACGAGCGAGTCAGCGACGTACCCCTCGTACTCGGCGAGCGTCATGACCATCGGGCCGCCCCGGGTTTCTCCGCAGCCGGTGTTGCGGCACTCGACGCGGTCCTCGCCTTCCAGCTGGCTGAGGGTGGCGAGGTGGCATTGGGGGCAGCGCAACGCCTTGGGGACGCGGCGGGGCTCGATCCGGGCGGTGCCGGCCAGCCTGCTGTGCCAGGCCGTAGCCTCGTCGCCGAACGGCTTGGCCACGTCGGCGCGGGTGAGGATGAGTTCAGCGCGGGCGGTCAGCCATGCGCAGCCGTAGGTGAGGGAGTCCACGAGGGGCCCCTGCCGGGCGAAGTGGTCGACCTTGAGGTAGTCGGCCCGCCAGGAGCGCAACCAGTCGTCGAGTTCGTCCAGGACGTCCAGAGCGGGTGACGGGGAGGGCGGTTCCGCGGAGCCGGACACGCGCGGTTCGGATGACGCTCCACGCATCCCGTCGCACTCGCGAAGGTAGACGCACGCCAGCCCGTCCAGTTGGGACAGCTGGGCTTTGATGCCGTAGGCGCAGGTGGAGCAGTAGACGGGTTCCCCGTAGGTGGGGTAGGCCAGCCGCGGTTCGGCCGGCGGCTCGGGCAGGGTGCGCGGGGCGTGCCACCGCTCCCACTCGGCGTTGTGGGTGTCGAGGGCCTGCTGGTAGGTGCGGACTTTGCGCCGGTTGGCGTTCATGCATGGGCCCTGGCACCAGGAGTCGATGTCGTGCATGGCGGTGAAGCCTCCCCGAGGTCGTACGCTTGCGGTGAGGTGAGGCTTCGCGATCAGGCAGGGTCCGGAGCAGTGGTGTGGGCGGCGGCTCTCCGTTGGGGCGGAGGGCCGTTTCGCTTCCTAGCGCCCCGAGGCGCCCGATTCTTCCCGCCCTACCCGAACTAGCCATTCGCCCACCGCGACGAGTTGATCGGCGGTGAGTTGCGGGGCTCCGGCGATGAGGTAGAAGGTGCCGGTCCGGCCATAGTTGAGTTCGACCCCAGGCACGTCAGGGTGCACGCGGGACGCGGGAGGAGAAGCAATCATGAGAAGCCATTCTCCCAGGTTGCGCGGTCACTGGTGGACGGTCGGGACTTCCTTGTACACGGTCCAGGGTTCGTCGCCTTCGTGGACGCAGTGCAGGGCGAGCCGTACTGGGGTGCCGTTGTACCGCTGACGCCACCCCGCGGAGTCGGCCCACCGGGGCGGTGACGTCCGTTCTACGGAGAGCGGGCGGCCGTCGCCGGGCAGCAGGGTGATCGGGGTGACGGTGCGGCTGTCCTCGGAGCCGCCGTCTACTCCGTGGATGAACCGGTAGGGCCCCCAGATTTGAGAAGTGACCTCTTCCTGAGTGGGGCCGCCTTCCAAGATGGATTTGCGGTCGGGCCAGTCGTCTCGGATCGTCGGGGTGACTGTGAGCTTGGTGAGTCCCGGAGGGCCGACGAAGCGGATACGGAGCTCTGCCCGGTCCTCGCTAACTTGGTCCCCCATCGGTAGGGGAACGCAGGTGATTTCGAACTGGGGGGTCATGTCAGCGTGCCAGCGGCGGGCCTCGATCCGGGTGAGGTCCACGGTGGCCTGCTTGGCGAGGTATGCCGTCCGCCAAGCTCCGCCGGTCCCTGCCAGGGCGAGGCCAGCGATGAGCGCGGACCAGGTCTCGGGGGTCATGGCGGACAGTGTTCCGCGCGGCCAGGACGGCGTGGAGCCACGCAAGCAGATCGTTACCGGTCCTCCACGGGCTGGTACCAGGTGCTGTAAAACTCGAACCCGTCTTCCTCGCGGCGCTCCCACGCTCGGCCGAAAGCGGCGCATGTCCATGTGAGTGGGCCGTCGATCGGGTCCGCTGGCGGTTCGCAGGAGTGTCCAGAGCTTCCGGTCACCTCCATGGCTGATCACAGGTGACGGTCAACGTCTTGCCGTCCCAGCTTGTGGCCGTCGTCAGGGTGACCGGCTCCTGGTCGTCGTGCATCCAGAGGTCGTCCTCGTGGATGATGCGACCTTCGAGCGCAGGGGGTGAGTTTTCCGCCTTGAGGAAGGGCGCCGGGTTCACTTCCCGCCATCCTTCGTTCGGGACGTGCACCCAGCGGCGGCCCTGCCCGTCGCGGTAGCCGCCCTCCCAGTTCTCTCCTGCTGGTGGCCAAGTCACCGCACCCACCCCTCCTCATAGTCGTCGGTCATGGCTTCCACTCTGGGCGGTAGTCGGGGTGGTCGGGGAAGCGGGCGACTCTGTCTTTGATGACGGTCAGGAAAGCCCCTTCCCGGAGGAGGGCGGCAGACCAGTCCTTGTAGGCGTCGGCGTACTCCTCAGAGGAGGACTCCCACTCGTCGCGGGCGACCCTGAACGCCGCGAGGGCTTCCTCCTGCTCCTTCACGGCCTCCGCGTATCGGGCGAGGAGCTTGCGGTCGGCCTCCACGTCAGCCAGCACGCGGGCAGGGTCATGACGGACGATGTGGTTCACGGTGGCACGGAGCTGTCGCCCGCTCAACGCGAACCCGTCCGCCACAGTGATGCCATCAGCGGCGAGTACCTCGTCATGCTCCGCGTTCGCGGACCAGGGTGCGGGTGATGCTGTGGAGGCCAGTTCCTCGTCCTCGTCGAGGCGAGCGCGGATGAACGCGATCAGGTCCTGGATCACTGGGCCTCCTGAAGGCGGGCCCTCGACTGAGCGACGGTGTCCATGTCCGGCGGATCGTAGGGCATGCCGAGCAGGTCGTGCATGCGCTGGTAGACGCCGGCCTCCAGCAGTCCGAGCGGCATGTCCTGCCACCGGGCCGGGCGGCCGAGCGTCCGGGTGAGGGCGACGATGCGGTGGGCGATGTCCTCACACCCCATCGACCAGCAGCCGTCGCGGGCCAGTCGGAGTTGGGAGTCGAGGTCGTGCCACAGGCGGTCCAGTTCGTCACTGGCGGCTTCTTCCAGGGTCGCGAAGACTTCCGCGTCGGCAATGGCCTGGCGGAGCTCCGCGGTACGGTCTGCGGTCACTGCTGCTCCTTCTCCGGCAAGTCTCGATAGGCAGCGAGAGCGTTGTGGATGTCGATTTCGCCTTGGCCGTCGCCGTGGTCGTGCCGTTCGACGGCGTGCCATACCTCAGCCAGACGCCGAGCGTGAGCGTTCGCGACCTCCAACTGGGCGATGATGGCTGCGGTCTCAGCTGCTGCTGCACCGGCGTAGGGCAGTTCGGCGAGGCGGTCCGCCATCTCCCTGAGATCGTCACGGATGACGATCAGGTCGCCCCATTCGGCTTCTTGGCCCAAGGTCATCGACGTCCTCTCCTTCGGGTGCGCTGGTGGTAGGTGGCCTTCATGGTGCGGCGTGTGGCCCTCCCGGCCTCCGCCAGCTCCTGCAGGCGCGCTCGCCGAACCAGCTGGTAGGCATCCCCGACGTTGCGGAGCATCTGCTCGCCCATGCGCTGGAAAGCCGTTCGGAGCGCCTCAAACTGCTCGACCACCCGCGCCCCGAACTGCTGGAGAGCCTCGTGGTCAGGCCGGGCCGCCTCGACGATCGCGGCCAGCCCGGACAGGTCAGGCCGCTTCGGCTCCCGGGCAGTCCACGTCATGGAGTCTTCGCTGCCGTACCAGGTGATGACGTCGTCGATAGCGGCGAGGGTGTCATCAGGTGAGGGCATGGGCTTCCTCCCGGGATGTGCGGCCCAGGGAGGGTAGAGGCGGGATGACGCCGGCCAGCCACCCGTCGGGGTCGGCGGAACAGCGATCATTGATCATTCGCTGCCCCCATAGGCCACAGCGCTCGCCACTTGGCGTACTTGCGCTCCAGTCTGATCGCATCAGTGGAGTCCGCGTAGATCCACCGGAGAATCTTGGCCGCATTTCTGCCACTCCATGAAACTTGCCCACAGATCCCATTGGGCTTCGGCATGATAGGGGGAACCCTATTCCTGGGCTTCAGCCTGACATTGCAGTGATCGTAGAAGATCTCTGAGAGGTCATTCAGCAGAGAACATGTGCCTACGATGGCGAGGGTAGGGGCGGCCGAAAGAGTGATTGAGCCATCGCCGTCAATGATGCCTCTCGTGAAATGCGGAAGCACGTCCAACGGCAACTTCGGCAGGGTGTAGGTCAGCGACTTCCGTGGGGTGACGTTGAAGTTGCGACTAAGTGCCGAAACCCAGCGTGGTCCGTTGACATGCAGGTATGCCGCCGAGCCTGAGATTTTGACCTCACCGTTGTAGTGCACTGCCTGTCGGAACTTCTCCACATGATTGAAGTCAACGGCGGCAAGGCGAAGCGAGACGGTGGCGCGGGTGCTGCGTACGCACCCGTCCGCCGCTAGGAAGCCCGCCCAGTAGGTGGACTCAGGAGTGAAGTGATCGAAGAACCCTAAGTCGTAGGTGCGAGTGATCGCGGGCCCGAGCCTGCTAGTCATGCCACAAAGCCCCTGCTGTCTACGCGCACCACGGAGTAGATGCGGCGCGGCAACACCATGCGGGTCGGCTGCTCGTACGCCTTGATGCGGTCACCTAAGGCGGTCTTGTCGGTCATCGTGCTTCTTCCTTGAGGTGGGGTTGGGTCCAGTGTGCCGGTGTCAGTCCGTAGGAACGGGCCGGAAAAGGCGGTCAGGGGGTGGGCTCCCATTTGCTCTCCTTTGCTTTGGAGAGCTCCACCCGGAGCTGATCTATCTGCTGGTAGGCGGCTTCTAGCCTGGCCACGAGAAGCGGGATCATGTCCAGCGCTTCATGGACCCGGTCAGGGTCCGGTATCGGGTGGCGCCCCAGGTGTTCACGCGCCCCCGCGAGTTTCACGCGGGCCACGTCGGGACTTCCGGAAAGGGGCGTGGTCATATCCCTCCATCTGCAGTTACGGGGAGGTGATCATCGGGTCTGGTCTTCTCGGAGGACGCCGAGGCCAGGCTCCTGCCGTTCGCGGACGATCGTGAAGCCTTCGTGCCGCGTCAGCATCTGACGCAAGGTGGCCAACGTGTTCTGGGAGGGGGCGTGGACGTCGTACGTGCCGTCTGCTGCGCGTACGGGCAGGCCGGAGGTGTCCGTGGCGAAGTACGCGAGGACGATGCGGATGGTGTCGGCGGCGTGCTGGAGTCGCCAGGCCGGTTCGTCTGTCTCATGGTCGGCGACAGCGACGGTGAGCACCGCGTGGGAAGGCTGAGCGGTCATGGGCGGCCTTTTCTCGTGGGGCGGTTCGTTCGCGCAGGATGTGGCGCTCTCTCCGCAGGCTGTGGCTGTCCGGCCAGAGCGCCGGAGGAGAGAGCCAGGAGGTGTGGTTACACGTACTCGGCGGTGTAGCCCTCGGCGCGCAGGCGACGCAGTAAGGCCTGCGCCTGGTCGGCGTTCAGGCTGTCGAGGCTCAGGTTGTAAGTGCCACCGCTGGGTGTGGCCTCCTTGATGCAGATCCGGCACATCGAGAGGCCACCACACCGGGCGCGCTGGGCAGGGGCGGGCAAGGTCGGCTTTCCTGGGCCGTACCAGTGCCCGTGGCTGGTGTAAGGCATTTGGGCCTCCATTCGGTAGTTGGCGGTCTGGCCGGTCGTTCTGCATGCCGCTCCTCCGCGGTTAGGAGCGGCAGACACAGTGGGCGGATCAGACAGTGATGACGGGCAGGCGCTCGGCGAGCAGCATCCCGTTGGGGTTCTCCAGGGCCCAGTCGATCAGCCGCTCAGCCTCGGCCCTACCGCGCTGGGCGGCCTCGGTGAGGCTGTGGGGGCGCTGGTCTTCGGGGCCGTGCAGGAGGCTGGCCTCCAGCACCTCCTGAAGCGCGTAAGCCCAGGGGCTGCGCAGGACGTCAGCGCGGCGGTCGGCGACCTCGGCGCCCAGGCCGCCCAGGAGCGTGGTGGACTGAACGGCCTGGTTGGCCAGCGCCAAGCAGGCGATGGTGAACGGGTCGGGGTTGACGTTCGGGACGGTGGCGGCGTCGGCCTGGGCCTTGTGCAGCCAGTCGAACGAGTTCATGACGTGGCGCAGGCCGCCGAAGATGTTGTCGGGAATGGCGTCTTCGCCACACACGGCACAAAGCTGGATCTTCTTCTTGGCGTCCATGAGCGTCATCACTTCTCCTCAGGTCGTGGCGGGAGATTTCAAGATCAGGGAGTGGGGCCCGGGTCCCCCTGGCCGGGAAGTTCAGGCAGAGGTGACGCCGAGGGCGGCGAACAGGCGGGTCGCGGGGCGGCCCTTCAGGGCGGTGGCGAGCGTGTTGGTCGGGGCGGAGACGGAGGTGTCGGCCTCGTCGTTCGCGCGGGGCAGGGTCTCACTGGTGCTCACGGGTCCTCCAAGTGTGTTCAGGGGGTGGGGTGCCCGGGGTCTCCCCCGGGGCCGGGTCGGTCAGTCACCGAGGACGATCGCCCGCAGCACCCACCAACGGGGGTTCGTGTCGTGAAGGAATCCCATCTCCGCACGGGCCCGGGCCTGCTCCTCGGTGCCGTAGCACCGGAGCTGACGGACGTACTCACCCTCCCGGTTGAGGACGTTGACCACCTGGAATCCGACACCGTCCTTGATGCGCTCGGCGGGGATGGTCTGGGTGGTGGGGGTGTCCATGTCGTGCTCCTCACTCGTTTTTCCGTGTGGCCACACAGTATCCGAAACCATGTGGCCACACAACAGATGTGGCAAGATTTCCGTGTGACCACACAGAATCCAGACGCCGCACACACCACCACCAGGAAATTCCGCGTCCCCGACCCCTTCTGGGACGCCTACGGCACCGTCTGCGCCCGCCTCGGATTCGAGCGCTCCGAAGACCTCCTGAACCACATCCGGACCGTCGTCCGTGAGCACGGCACCGCCGAAGAAGTTGCCCTCTTGGAACAGGGAGAGCGGGAGCTCGCTGAGCGCCGGGCCCGCAAAGGAGGCCGACCTCGCAAGCAGACCGCCGAGTAACGCTCACTCCTCCCCCGCGAGGAGGTCCTCCTGTCCGGGAACGTGCCCGCCGACACGGACTCGGGCGAGTCGCACGAGGCGTGGCCCTTTCGTGAGGCCGAGCGCTGCCCGGCAGTCCGGGCCGATGCCGTACGCCTGCGACACAGGGTCTTCGAGCTTGTGTCGGCAGATTCGGCATCGGCCTCGGCGCGGCTTCTCCTCGCCCGAGTTCTCGACGTCGAGCTGGGTCACGGTGTCGCGCCCCATCGCTGGTTGAGGAGGGCCATCGGCTCCCCCGGCCAGTACGCCTCACGGTCGAGGTCAAGCACCGCAGCGGCGATGTTGTCCGCGGCGACGACCTGGGTGGCCTCCAAGCTGCGGGCGAGAGCTACGACCCGCTGAAGCGCCTGTTGGGCGTCACAGCAGGGCTCGTCGCCGCGGTGGCGAAGGGCTTCCGCGTCCTCAGGGGTGACGTCCTGGCCGCGGAGGTCGTCCACGGAGGACAGCGAGGCGGGCATGGCCGTCCGGGCGATGCGGGCGGCGTCCATGTAGTCGCAGGGCACCTGGTGCGGCTCGTCCGGGGTGGGGCAGGCGGAGGCGATGCGGTTGGCGATCGCCTCGGTGAGAAGCGGGATGGCGGCCTCCAGCGCAGCGTGAGCCGCTTCCTCCGCCTCCCGACCGGACAGCATGACGGCCTCCCCCGCAGAAGCGGCGGCGAGAGCCCGCTCCCCCAGACGGAGACGTACACGAGACCGGATGGCGTCCTCGGCCGTGCGGAGAAGAGTGTCGGGGATGTCAGGCACCGGACCTCCCCTTTTCGATCTTGTCGGCGATGGCGAGCATCACGGCCGCGACAACGGCCCCGGAGGCGTGGTAGGCGTGATGACCGATGAACTCGCGGTCCTGAGCGCTGAGCGGATCGTCGCTTTCGGCGAACGTCCGGAGGTCCTCGACGATGGCGGCACGTTCCTCGGCGCGGGCCTGCTCGGCGATGAACGGGGCTGCGGCTTCCACAGCGGTCCGGGCCATCGCGGTGAAGGTGAAGTAGGTTCGGTTGCCGTCTTCTGCTTCCATCGCCTCGGAGGCGGCCTGGAAGGCGGCGTCGGGGATGTCAGGCATGGCCGCCCTCCCCGAAAGCCGCGCGGGCGATGCGGGCAGCTCGACGGAGCCCTCCCGCGTAGGTGAGGTGCTGTCCTCCACGGGCGCCTGCTTCGCCAGTGCGAGCTTCGGCGTCAATCGCTGCCACGATCGTCTTGGCGATGAGCGGGGCGGCTACGGCGAGGACGGCGGCCACGTCCCCCTGGCAGACAGCGCACTCGGCGTCGTAGGTGTGATCCTGGTGGGCTGACCGGGGAGAGTCCTGCCACGGGTGAGCGAGAACCGCGTCGACAGCGGCCTGGTTTGCGTCAGGAGTCGCCATCGTCTTCTCCGATCTCGGCCACGCCGATCGTGACTTCCGCCCAGTCGCCGGTGATCTGGGCGGTGAAGGGCAGGTTTTTGGCTTCCGCCATGCGCATCACCATCTCCGCCGCCCTCGCGTAGGCGAGGCCGTGCGCGTGCCCAGTCAGCTCCAGGGAGCGCCACAGCATGCCGAGTTGGAAGCCCCTGACGAACTCCTCGTCGTCGGTGTCGAAGGGCAGCACGAGGCCATACGCGGTGTCAGCCACGGTCGCCTCCTTCGCTGAGAGCTTCGGCCACGGTGTGGCCGTTGCATGTCAGGTGGGGTGCGGCCTGACGGGCGAGGCGGAGGGCAGTTTCCTCGTCGTGGAGGTGGTCGAGGCCGCGCGACTCGACCCATTCGCCGTCGGCGGCGAGACGCATGAGGCCGTCGTGGGCGAACCAGAGCCCATCCCGATAGCGCTCCACGAGGATCTTGTAGTTCTTGTATTCGCGCTGGTCCGGGCGCAGGCAAGACACCTCGTACCGGGTCACCTCGACATTGACCGCCGGGGTGGGCTTCTTGGGGTTGGTCACAGCCACTTCACCCACTCGGCGACTTCGGTCGGCGCCCACCAAGCGGAACCGCAGTCTGGGCATCGGTGGTGAGCCATACGCAGCGACGTACCGAAGTCGACCCATCGGATGACCCGCCGGTCGACGTGCCCTATCACTACCGAGTCGTGTGGGCATGAGAACCACCCGGCGGTCAGTTGCTCCCCACACTTCAAGCACAAGCCCGCGACCACCTGGCCGTAGGACTCGACCTCGACCGCAGTCTCATGAGAACAGCCAGGGACGATGGACTTCCGGCGTAGCCGGGCGAGTAAGCCAGTCGTGTCAGCCACGGTGGTTCCTCCTGCGTCGGTGGTAGCTGGCCTTCACGCGGGACATGACGGGCCACTGGTGGCGGAGCATCTGCCAGCGGCGGCGCTCCCGGGCCAGACGCTCAACCTTGGGAGGCTGGCTGGCGAAGAACTCGCGGGCGAACGAGTACGGCCCGAACGCTTCGCAAGCGGCCGCCCAGGAGGAGCCGCACTCGGCTGTCAGGAGGGCGAGCCGCTCCAGAGTCTTGTCCTCCAGGGCGACGTCGGCCTCGCCGAAGGTCCAGGACGGCAGGACGGGGCGCCGGACCGGGAGGGGCGACTCGGCGCCGCCCGGGTCTGTGGTGGCCCAGTACTGGGCGTTGCGCTCCCACATGGAGGAGAGCAGGCCGGGGTTGATCACGGGACCACCTCCCCAGCGGGAGCGGGGAAGTCACGCTTCTTGATCTTCGCCATCCTGCCGTCTGGTCCGTGCCAGACGATGCCCTCGTACGGGCGGGCGTGCAGCCACGCGGCGAGGCCGTCATAGTCGCGGGGGGCGGTCTTCACGTCCTCACGGATGTTGAGGGGCGCCCAACCGTGCTCCATGAGGACATGGGCGTCGAAGCCGTCCGGGTTGCCGTTGATCTTCGGGCCGACCAGCTCATAGGTGCCAATCTTGTTGCCAAAGGGCACGTTGACGACGGCCTCACGGAAGTACTTCGCGAAGCCTGATCGGTCGATCGGCTCCCAGCCGGTCATCTTGCCGGTCTCCCCGTCGGTGCCGGTCGCCCAGAATGCGTCGGGCCTCGGCTTGCCTGGCTTGATCTCGCGTCGGATGTACCAGGCCGGTTCGCCTCCGGTCTCGCTGAGGATCAGGTAGCCGACGCAGACGCCGTCCCACTTCACCGTGGGAGTGCCTTCACCATCGAAGACCCAGGCGCACGCAGGGTTGCGCTCCCGGGTGACGTACCTCGGGTTGTTGCCCCAGTCGCGGATGAAGGCCGTGGAGATCTTCTTCATGGGTGGTCTTGTCCTTTCGGGATGAGACCCGCCCCACCGAAGGGGGCGGGCGGGGGAAGGTCAGTCAGCAGTCGGAACAGCGTCCAAAAGGTCGTCGACGTCGAGGTAGAGGGCGCCCTTCGCCTTCGCGCGGGTGAGGAACGGCTCGACGCTCCGCCAGCAGGCGGCGTCCTGCTCGACGGCGGCGAGCTTGGCGAGGGCTTCGTCCCGTTCGGCCCGCAGTTCTTCGGCTTCGGTCTTCGGCTCCTCCCCCACGAAGAGCGCTTCGGGCCCTTCCTGAGGGTGTGGGGAGGTGAGTGGGGTGCCGGTGACCATGTGCAGGCGGAAGGCGTCCAGCACTTCGTTGATGGCGTCCCACCACTCGGAGTGCTTCTCGTTCTCGTCGCGCTCCCTCTTCAAGAACGCTTCGACGTCGGCGGGGGCGAGTCGGTGGGACGCCTCGTTCAGGGCGTTGAGGTCGATGGCGGTCAAGGCTTCTCCTTGTCGGGGGTAGGCCCGCCCTCAGGTGAGGGCGGGCGAAGGGATCAGAGGGCGTTCACGCAGCGCGGTTCAGGTCTTCACCATTGATGGCCTCGACGAGGGCCGAAACGATGACTTCGGCGACTGGCGGGGTGACGGCGTTTCCCAGCTGGCGGACTTTCTCGCGCTTGTTGCCAAGGACGATGTAGTCGTCGGCGAAGCTCATGGCGCGGCCGATCTCGTGCGGCTCCAGCATGCGGAACAGCACGTCGTCGAGGTCGATGTCCTCGATGCCGCGGACGACCGCGTACCGGTCGCGCGTCGACAGGGTGCCGATCGGTTCGGTCGCGGTCCGGGCGTAGCCGTTGCCGTAGTACGGCACGAGCAGCGTCTCCCAGGTGATGAGCGACTGGTGGCCGGCTGTTGTCAGGGACCGGAACGGCTCGGTCACCGGGGTGGACAGGTAGCCCGCGTCGCCGCGTGGGGTGTTGTTGCGCATCACCAGCCCGGCGGGTGCCACGAGGCCGTGGTGGTTGCCGGAGGCGGTCACCGTGGCCAGGGCGTCGGTGACCGGGCGGGCGACTGATCCGCCGCCGCGCAGTTCGGCGACGAACGGCAGCCACGCCAGGCCAGTCTCGTTGCGGGCGGTCTGGGTGCGCAGCGGCGCGATGGCGGGACTGGCTACCTTGTCGTCTCGGCCCTCGACGGGGATCAGCAGTGGCGGCACGGCGACACCGTCGTTCTCCCTCGTCGTCCTGGTCGGCATGGGGTCGGTCACCGGGAGCGCGCCGTCCCGCCACGTCCCTCCGGCCGGAACCATCAGCGGGCGCGCGTACTTGGCGAGGCCCGCCTCGATGCGGGCGAGCGTCTTGGGCGCGAGCGGCTTGGTCCGGTCGCCGAGGTGAAGTCGCGTTTCTTGCCGCGGGCGTTGCTCCACTGGGGGCACTCGGGCGAGGCCCAGAACAGGTCGCAGACGGGCCATTTCTCAACCGGGGCGTCGCGGATGTCGCCCCGGTAGTGGTCGGCGCCGGGGAAGTTCGCGGCATGGGATTCAATGGCCCTCGCCCAGTGGTTCGCGGCCCGGGTCACGGTGACGCCGGGCACCGCGTGGGCGCCCTGGCTGCTGCCGCCGGCTCCGCAGAACCAGTCCATAAGGGTCAGCATGCCGACCACCTTTCCGATGTAAATCGATCTTGTGTTCGCTAGTTGATCGTCTTGAGGAACTGATGTTCCGATCGAGGGCCGCAGAGGTGCGGCTCTCAGAGCGCTTCAGACGGTTTTGTGGGGTTTTCCCTCAGTCATGGACGCGGCTACCGGGAACTCCAGCCACAGGGGCCTCACAGCCCCCGCTAGCCCCATCCGCGCCGCACCCCTCCCCTGTCGCTTCCGGGGCCTCCCCGCCCTGAGGGCGGACAGCGGAGGCGTAGGTGGCCCGCTCCTTGAAGACCCGGATCTCGTCAACCGCCTTCAGCGGCCCGGCCTCGGCGGGGTGGTCCTCGTCGCCGTTCCAGCAGCTCCGGCACAGGTACCGGGAGCCGATCCGCGCCCAGTCCGCGTAGAAGCCACCCGCGAACGCCTGGGTGAGCTCAGCCATGCCGTCCCACAGGATCGGCTGCTCGTAGTCGTTGAGCAGGGGCTCGTTGTCGCGGTCGCAGTGCAGGACCATGGTCGGCTTCGGTTCGACGATCATCGGGGGTCTCCGTTCTGGTGGATGGGCTGGATGTGGGTGAGGAAGATGCCGCCGGTGCATCCCTCGACGGACACCACGGCGTGCCCGGACCCGAGAGTCCACGCCGTGGTGCGGGTGGCGGTCGTCAGCGGCTCGGCGTCACGGCTACCCGGCCATGCCAGGATCGGCGTTCCGACCGGCCAGGCGGTGTTCCACTCGTCAGCGGTCAACGGGGTCTCCTTCGGGGTCTCAACGGAGGCGGAAGCGGCGCGGCGCTCCCGCATGCGTTCCTTGCGCTGATCGGACGTGGGTTCCGTCCAGACATGCCAGCCGACAGGCGACTTCCACCGCTGGAAGTGCTCACGCTCTTCGAGGCCGCACCAGCGGCAGCCGGACGGGGCGGGGAGGCTCTGCGTGGTCATGCGGTCTCCTCGGTGGTCTTGGCGGGGGTGTGGTGGGCGTGAACGGCCGGGCCGCCGCCGATGCGGGCCCGCCGCTCCAACTCGCGGGCCCACCCCTCGTCGGAGGAGCGGACCTCGATGGCTTTGGCCACTGCGGCTTCTTCGGCTTCCCGGGCGGCGTCCCACCGGTAGCGCTGGTACTTGGCGTCCAGGTTGTGCAGGAGGAGCCAGCCGTCCAGGTCGCACAGCAGGTCCCGCACCACGGGCGACAGGACCGTGAGCGTCAGCGGCGACCGGTGCCACGTCGTGCAGGTTGCCGGGTTGGCTTTGGCTTGCCGACCGAGGTCGGTCCGGGCGCGCCGCAGTGTGTACATGCGTTCCTCCACCCGTATCTGCTCACCAGTCAGCGCGACCTGCCAGGCCACACGGTCGGCCTGTCGCGTGCGGGCGGTCGGCACCGGCTTCGGTAGTTCCTCGGCGAGCCGCTTGATCTCGGCCGTCAGGATCGGGCGGGCCTCCTTTGCCAACTTCACGTTGAGCCGGTTCATCTCTGCGACTTCCTCGGACCGCAGGTAGTGCTCGGCCCCTTCGGGGACGCGCTGCTGCGGCAGGCACGCCGTACGGACCGACCGTTCAGCAGCAGCCGACCACTCCTCGCGGGAAGGCCAGACGCGGTTCACGAGGTCACGCTCGCGAAGAGTGCTTCCTGGCCTTCCAGAACCGGCTCAGGCTTCGGTAAGCCCAGAGCGCGGGCCCGCTCCCCCCGGTCGGTGGTGCGCCATGCGGCGATGCGGCAGTAGTCGGCGGACCGGTCGACGGTGACGCCGCGGCGGCCAAGCACGCTCGCGACAAGCGCGGTAGTGCCGGTCCCGCCGAACGGGTCGAGCACCGTCCCGCCGTCCGGGGACCAACCGGACACGATGCGTCGCACCAGCGCGGGCGGGTAGGCGGCGTCGTGGTCGACGGCGAGTTCGTCGGGGACGTGCAGCGGCTGAGTGGCGACCTCCCACACGCTGGCCGGGATTGCCCCCGCCGGGTTGGGGCCGGTGTACCGGCCGGTGCCGGTGCGGGTGAGGTTGGCGTCCCGGGCGCCGAACGCGGTCATGCCAGCAGCCCGGTTAGGCGCCTTATGCGGTTCACGGACCGCGTCAGTGTTGGAGAAATAGCGCGGCTGAGTAGTGAAGTGAAACACCTGCTCATGACTGCGCCGGACCCGGTCTGTGACGGATTCGGGCATGGGCGACGGCTTGGACCACACGATCTCCGAGCGGAGGATGAGACCAAGCTGGTCAATGCAGCCGATGGCGTACCGCCAGGGCAGGCCGATGAGCGACTTCTCCGGCAGGTCCTTAGGGCGGACGTAGCGGGGAGTGCCGGCGCGCCAGGTGTAGCCGTCGCTGCTGCCGCGCCAGGCGCCGCGGGTGCGGTTGGCGTACTTGTCTCCGAGCACGACGAACAGAGAGCCGGTGGGCTTGAGGACCCGCACCCACTCAGCGGTGCACTCCCACAGGGCGCCGAGGTAGCCCCACGGAGTCGGCTCGGCGCCGATCTGGCCGTCGTAGTGCTGTCCACCGTCGGTGTAGGAGCGCAGCGCCCAGTACGGGGGTGAGGTGACGATGAGGTCAACGCTCGCGTCGGGGAGCGAGAGTTGGCGGGCATCGCCTCGGATGATCAGGGCGGTCACAGGGTCTCCTCGGTGGTCTTGGGGGTGGGGGCGATCTCACGGGCCCGCACTCGGTCCGCCCAGTCCGCAGCGGCGAGGAACGCCATACCGATCCGGCGGGACACGGCGGGGTCGATCGGGAGGATGTCGTCGTCCCAGATCTGCGGGTGGGTGACAAATACGCAGATCGGCGCCTCGTCGGGGTCGACAACCCTGACGGTCCACTTCTCGGCGGGTTCCCACACCGGGCCGGGCAACGGCTCCGAGGCGGGGACGACGCGTGACGGCTTCGGGCGGACACGGGTGTCGACGTCGCCCAGCAGCCCCGCCAGTTCCTCACGGACTTCAGCGAGACGGGCGAGCAGGGTCGGATGCGCTGTGGTCACGGCTGCCCCTCGAAGAGGAGGCTGGTCTGTCCGTCGCACTGGGCCAGCGGGTGGTCAACGGGGATGTCCCACTCCGGGTCGGCGTACGGCGCGACCTCAAGGACGGCGTCCGCGTAGTGGGGCGCCCAGGGGAACATCGGGTCGTAGTCGGCGACGGTGCCGCCGTACTCGGTGACGACGTCGGACCGGACCCGCTGCCACAGCCACCGCCCCAGGTAGGCGGCAACCTCCAGGTCGCACTCGCAAGAGCCCAGCTCGTTGAAGTAGTCGAGCCAGTCGCTGGCCTCGAACTGGTTCCGGAAGTCGTCCCAGCCCGCCCGGTAGTCGGCGAGGTGCTCCGCCAGGTAGGCGGGGACGTCGAGGGCGTTGCCGTAGGAGGGTTCGTACTCGGGCTTCTTCCAGTTCACTGCTCGGTAGTGGGCGCCGAGGAGCGGCAGCCCTTCGCCGAGAGGCAGCCCGTCCTCGCGTACGCGGCTGACCATGACCCACAGCTTGCGCGGGTCGAAACGCCCCTCGGCGGCGTCGGACTCGTCCGCCTCCTGGTCCGGCTGCGGCAGCTCAGCCGACGGCTGTTGAGGCTCGTCGACGAGCGTGTACGTGTCCGGCCACGCCGTCAGCCACATGCGTGCGAACAGGTCGGCCCCGAGGTGCAGGCTGCCGTCGCCCACCATGACCATGCCGTCATCGGTGAACCCCGTCACCTCGTACGACGTTTCGTCGCCGGAGCGGAAGAACTCCAATCCGTGCGGCTTGTGGCCGTCGCGCTCGGACCAGACCTGCCCCACGGCCAGGATCGCCGCCTGGTCGGCGTCATCCACCAAGCCGGTCGCGTACCGGCGAGCGGCGTCCGGCGTCATGCCGTACCGGAGAGACAACCCATCCGCGTAACAGGCGATCAGGCGCTCCCGGCGCTCAGGGCCGATCACCATGAGGGCGAGTTCGGCACGGTCTGAACGAGCGGTGTTCATGAGATCTCCTCAATGGCTTCAGAAGCTGGGGAAAGGCCGTTCACATGACCACCCCGGCGAACAGGTCAGAGGCGCCCAGCCGCTCGGCGGCCAGTTCGGCGTAGGCCTCGCTGCGTTCGATCCCGATGGCGCGGCGGCCGGTCAGACGTGCGGCGAGCAGCGTCGTTCCGACCCCGGCGAACGGGTCGAGCACCAGACCGCCGGGCGGTACGCACTCGCGCACCAACGGTTCGACGACGGCCAGCGGCTTCTCGTCGGGGTGGCGCTTCTGGTAGCGCACCGACGGCGCTTCGATCAGGTAGGTGACGGAACGCGGCTGGCGGGTGCCGTCGTCGGTCCAGGCGTTCTGGCGGCCATCCCGCTGGTGCTCGGCGGCGCGGGCCAGGTTGCGGACGGTGCCCTTGTTCGCGGTGGTGCGTTCCCGCTCCCACTCGTGATGCAGGTCCGACCAGCGGCCCCGGTACCAGTGGTAAGCCCACTCGTGAAGCCTCACGAGCCGGTCCCGGGAGCCGGGGCCAGTGCCGTTGCGCTTCACCCACAGGGCCTCCTGGGCGAACTTCCAACCCGCGAAGTCGTCGCGGCGGTCGAGGAACATGCGGGCCGACCCGAAGCACCACAACGACGCCGAGGCGGGCAGCGCGGCGGCGACAGCGGAGGTCCACCCGTCCGGCCACACGTCCCACTCGTTGGCCGTTTCGCCGTAGGGCGGGTCAGTGACGCACGCAACGGGCTGCTCGGTCAGGTGGGGCAGGATCTCCCGGCAGTCGCCGAGGTACAGCTCGATCCCGTCCTCAGCGAAATACGGGACAGGCGCGGTCACGACTTCTCCTCCACAGCCGTGTCCCCAACCTGGGGACACACGGGGACAGGGGCAGGGACGGCGTCAGGCGGCCCGGGACGGGTCAACAGCCGCTCCAGGACGGCGATCACCTGGTCCAGGTCAGTCGCCTGGCGGGGCAGGGGGCGTTCCGGGCGGAGCCGCTCCGCCTCCAACCGGCGGGTACGGTCCCGGAGCTCGTCGACCACTGGCGGCCGGCGGGTCACGACTCGGCCTCCGTCCGCCCGGCGGCCCTCAGAGCGGCTGCTCCGTCGGCGCAGGCCTGCTTCGCCGCGGCGAGCGCGTCGGCGTGCCGTTGCGGGTCGCCCACCACTCGCGGGCCGGGCCTTTGCGGGTCGAGCGGCGGCGGAACCAGCTCCGCCGGGTGGGACTCGGGGTCGACGGCCAGCCGCACCAGGCCGACCAGGGCTTGGGGCCAGGTCTGGTTGTGGGACTTCGCGTTCACCAGGGCCGCCTGTACCTCCTCGGCCCGCCAGTCGCGACGCACCGCGACGGCCAGAGCGACCAGTTCAGGAACAGCGGCGAAGATCTCGGGTTTGCTGTCGGTCTTGGTCATGCCTCACCTGCCAATCTGTCCGCCGCGCAACTGCGACACGGGAACGGAAGGATGTGGACGGCGCACGTCTCGGTGACCGCTCGAAGTCGCTCTGTGCGGCTCGGCAGTGCGCGCCAGATCGCCAGCCATGCTTGGGCGAAAGCGGGCGGCTTATTCGGCTGGTATGCAGCAAGGGCTGCTTTCACGAGCCGGTCGGCTCCGTGGATTTCGACGAGAACGGTGACCTCGGCGACCAGGTCGTTGCCGAGTTTGTCCCAGCGGACAACGAGCCTTGAGTCTTCAAGCTGTCGTCGAAGACGCCGGACGGGTTCGGGAAGTTCGTGCGGCAGCGGCGGCGATTCGGCCTCGCGCGTGTCGCTGCTGCCTGCTGCCTGCCACCTGCTACCTGCAACCTGCAGAGCGCGATTCGTCTCAGATTCATCGGCGCCTTGCGCGGACTTCTCTGCGCCGATTTGCGTGACGGGGTTGACCTGCGAAGACGCCCCGGAATCGGGTTTTCCCCAGTTGTGGATATCGGAGCCGGGCGCAGACTCGTCCGGGCCCGGCGCAGACTTGTTTGCGCGGTGCCCAGGCGGGTCGTCGTCCGGCTCCGGCGGGGGCGGCAGGCGGCTCGGAACCTTCAGCGATTCCAACCTCTGGTGCTTCGCCAGATTCGGCAGGAACACGTACGGGTCGCCAGCAACGACGTAGCGCTGCGCCTTACGCCCTGACACAAGCTCATCCAGTAGCCGATCCACATCGGCTAGATCGAGGTCATCCTCATAAGGGAAGCAGTGCCCCTTGATCCAACGCGTGTCTCCATGAAGACGCCCATGCTCGTCCGCCTGGTTCCACATCGCGATGTAGAGCAGCCGAGCATCACGGGAGACCCTGGCGACCGACCGGTCTGACCAGAACTCCGGCTTGATACTGCGGATTCGTGCCACTGAAGAGCTTGCCTTTCATCGAGAGGGTTGATTGGTCCGGAGCAGTCCCTATCTCCGGACGTCGCCGTCGAGGCCAGCTACGGTCATTCCTCGGCCTCCAAACTCTTGAAGTCGCGCACTTGCAGGCGAGCACCGGAACTGCTTCGGAAGCCACTTAGGAAGGCCTCTAGGTGGTGCTCGCACACGGCGTGCTTGCCGGAGCAGCCCTCAGCGCATATCGGGCAGTCAGTCAACGTGGTGTGGAAAGCCGCCGAGTTGAAGCAGAGGTGAATAGCGTTGGACTCGGCGACATGGCACATGCCAGCCGGAACCATCACGCCGTGCGAAACGTCAAAAGCGACCCGATACGCCTTGCTCTGGATGGCCCGTTCATCGAGCTCTTCCTTCGCGAACGCCTTACGGCAATATCGGATCCAAGAGTCCTTCTCGTTGGCGCTCAGGCCGTAGAAATAGCTCCATGCCTGCTGGTCAAGGGCTTCTTCCTTGAGCGCCAACTTTGCCGCGTACTCCCACACCTCAGGGTCATCACGTTTGGTGTCTGAGTAGGCGTCGAGCCACTCTCGATATGCCTGTTCCACGAAGCGCTCACCGTTGACGACGCCACTCTTCAGGTACTCCTTGATGAGGTCAATGCGTCGGCCGGAGTACTCGATCTCCGCCTGCGCGATCGCGCCAGCCAGAGCGTCTTCATCGATGCTGTCCAGGCCTAGGCGCTCACGTACTCCCTTGGCGAGCTCTCCGTACAACTCCATCTCCGGGAGAGTGAGCTCATAGAGGGCGTCGGAGTATTCGCGGTGGTCTTTCGTAGGAGGGGCCTCCGGCACGGAAGCGCCGACGAAGCCAGCCGTGGCCTGCCGAAGTTCCTTGACCTTGTTCCAGGCCACGCCGCACATGTAACGGAACTTGTTGTCGACCTTGACTGAACTGCTTCGCATGGAGACAGCCATGCACTCCAGGAGCAACTCCATCGACAGACCGGCCTGGAGGATACGGTCGACGCTGTCCTCCCACCCGGACGGCAGCCCGAACGTCTTCTTTCCGTCATCCCAGGTCCAGTCATTCCACTCCTGCTGGAAGCGCTCACGTTTGGCGAGAACCTGCTGGAAATCGGCCGCCATCGCCGCAACTGCCTGCTTCTGCGCGCTGGCCCATCGGACAGCGTCCTCGGAGACCCGCGCGACGGTCGCGGCGTTCGGGGGGACGGAGGTCTTGCCGTTGTTGCAGTCCTCGCAAGCAGTCACCAGGTTGGAGGGTTCATCACTTCCGCCCAGGGCGACGGGGATGACGTGGTCGATAGTGATCTTCACGTCGGGAGCCTTGGCCCCGCAGTAATGACAGGTGCTGTTGTCGCGGCGGAAGATCTCGGAGCGCAGGCGCTTACTGACGGCCAAGGGGGACTCCCGGTTGGGGTGAGTGGAGCAGGGGCGACCACCCTTGCTCTTGTGTACACCAATGTACACCTGAGAACCCCGGTGTACACTCCCCTTATGACTCACGGAGCGCAGGACCTCAGCACGCGGGAAGTCCGCGCGAACTTCGCTGAGGTCATCAACGAAGCAGCCGTCAGCGGCACCGTCACGTTCATCACCTCGCGCGGCCGGCGCATCGCCGCAGTCGTTCCTGTCGCCGTCGGCGAGGCAGCAGTGGCCGCCTCTGCTCCCCCGGCCGAGCCGTCTACTTGATGCCCTCCCCGGGAAGGGGAGGGAGGAGGAAGACGTGGCGTTCATGCGGTCGCCTCGCTTGCCGCTTCCGCCCAGTGGTTCAGCTCATGCCAGGCGGCCAGTTCCCGCAGTCGGGTGAGTGTTCCGGTTGGCTCGGCGGCGAGGAGGTCGACCGGGCAGTCGTCGTGCGGGCACGGCAGTGTCAGCCGGCCGTCGACCACGGTGACCGTGTAGGCACCCAGTGGGGTTGTCGTGTGGGCGACCGCGGCCGGGTTGAACCGGTAGCCGATCCCGCGCAC
>NZ_JBHSBC010000057.1:0-2433 GCF_042650425.1 Streptosporangium jomthongense
TCCACGCCGCGCCCAGGAAGACAAGACGGGCATCCGAGGTGGCGGGCGCGCGAGCGCCTCACCGGTCCCAGTCTTGCTTCCTTTGCCCCGCCAAACAAGATCAAATGGCTTTCGGGATGATTCGGAAACTCCTCTGAGCTGCTAGAACGTCAATCCATACGCTCACTGGAAGCCGTATTGGCCGCGTCCTGCCGCTCCTGGCGACCGGCCCGGCCGCCTCGGCCCGAACGCGGTTGTGTCGGCCGCCCCGCCCATCTCAACCTGCTGGGCGCGGATTCGGCCCCGTTCCGGATCGGCCCGCAGCCCGGTCGCGTCAACCGTCCAGCATGTTCGACGCCGCCGGGATCGGCCGCCGACGCTCTGGGCCAGGGCCTGAACCCGGCGTCGGCGACGTCGGGAAAGGGCCCGTTTTCCGGACCGGCCGGCCCCCTTCTCAAACAGATCGCTCACCATGTCGTCTTATCCGCCGGGTTCCGCCTTGCTTTCTCCCTCACGGATGAGGCGTTATCCACTGAGGTCACCACAATGTTCAGCGGAGAATGTTAGTTATTCACCGAGCCGGAGCGAGTGCCGGCATCAAGGTCCCGCGCTGCCCGCCATCGACGTCCAGGACCGATGGGCCCACCGTTCCGTACGTCGGCTTCGCTGTCGGTCTCGGTGGTGGGTCGTTGACGCGGCCGTCGTCATCTTGGCCCCGGACTCCCGAAGCCGCGACGAGCCGCAAAGTAGGCGGGCCGGTCCAGCTCAGCGAGGGTTTCCCGGGGCCGAGTTCCGGCGGCTTGTCCCGGGTCGGCGTGGGGGACCGGATTGGCGGGGCGATCGGAGTCAGCGCCGTGAAGTCGTGGTCCTGTCCGGTCAGCCTCCTACTTGCGGCTTCGGGAGCCCTGGGCCGTGTCGGCCCGTCCGGCGCCCCGGGGACGCGCCTAGGGTGGCGGTCATGGACTGGTCGCTGCTGACCTGCGCCTTCACCGGCCACCGCACCTACGCCCCCGACGAACCCGAACTGCGCGAACGTCTGCGTACGGCGACGGCGGCGGGTGAGGCGTGGCGCTGCCTGCGCTGTGCCGACTTCACCGTGGGACCCGCCCAGGGTGGCGGCCCCGCCGACCTGGCGCCGGACGTGAGCCGGGGCGACCACCTGCGCGACATCGTCGTGCTGCGCTTCTTCGCCGTCGAGCGCCTGTTCAGAACGGTCCTGCTGCTCCTGGCGGCGTACGCGGTCTGGCGCTTCAGGGGAAATCGGGAGCCGCTCCAGCAGATCTTCCAGCGGGAACTGCCGATCCTCGGCCAGGCCGGCCTCGACGTCCAGCACTCCCGTGTCCTGTCCTGGATCCAGGACGCGCTCGGCGCCAGCGAGACGACCCTGCGCTGGATCACCGTCGCACTGGTCGCCTACGCCGCGGTCGAGCTGGTCGAGGCGGTGGGGCTGTGGCTGCTCAAACGGTGGGGGGAGTACTTCGCGTTCGTCGCGACCGGCGTCTTCCTCCCCCTGGAGATCCACGAACTCACCCAGCGGGTCACCCCGCTACGGCTGGGCGCCCTCCTGGTCAACCTGGCCCTGCTCGGCTACCTCGTCTGGACGAAACGGCTGTTCGGGCTGCGGGGCGGCCGGGCCGCCTACGAGGCCGAACGCAGAAACGACTCCCTCGTCGAGATCGAACGCGCCGCCATGAACGACGGACCCTAGGTGCGTCTCTCGGCCTACGACGTCGAGGCGGCACCGGCCTGGTGATCCTTCTCTTGAGGCCGGAGCTGCGTGGTCATGACGTCGAGGAGGGCCTTGATGTCGCTTTCGCGGTAGCGGCGCTGCCTGCTGGGTGTCCGCACCGAGGGGATCTTCCCGGTCAACGCCCACCGGTTGACGGTCTTGGGGTCCACGCCGAAGATCCTGGCGACCTCGCCGGGGGTGAGGAGCCGTTCGGTGGTGCCGGGCCCGGTGGAGAAGGTGCCGTCCGGGGCTACGGCCTTGAGCGGTGACATGGGGCTCTCCTTCAGTAACGACTGCGGTGCAGGATCTCGTCGTGCCAGGCCAGCGCCTCGGCCAGCCGACACAGGGTCGTACGGCCCAGCACACCCGGGCCCCGGCCTTTCGCCGGTCGAGCCGCAACGGTTCGTACCGGATGGCCCACCATGTGGGGAGGCCGGGCAGGTCATGTTGTTCGTACCGCCAGGCGGGGTGGGTGCTGAGGAGCAGGCTGATCAGCCGTCGTTCGTCGCCGGTCATGGTCGTCCTGATTCGGAGGGCGTCGTTTCGGGTCGGGGTCCCGATCGTTCGGGTCAGCGGAGTCCCTGTGGGGAGGGGGCGGGTGCCCGGCCCCGAGCCGGGGAGCACAGGCCGGGCACCCTGGAGGAGGACCGGCCCCAGGACACAGGGCCGGTGCGCCAGACGGCTCCCCTTCCCCAGCACGCCCGGAACGTGCACGGAAACCGCCT
>NZ_JBHSBC010000058.1:0-105386 GCF_042650425.1 Streptosporangium jomthongense
TACCAGCGACGACACTTAATCAACAACGAAATGTTGTTGTAGTATTAGGCCGGGTGCTCGGAGCTTTCGGCGTCGGCCACCACCACGGCCTCCCGCGGCGCGCAGCGCCTTCGGTCGCACCCGGACGATCCGCCGCGCCGTTGCCCGCGGAGGTGTTCAGGACCTTCCTCGGCGAACGCGGCGCCGTGCCCCCGGCCGTTCATACGCCGGATGTCCGGCATGTACGGGACGGATCGGCCGCTGACCGCCACGAACAGTCCGTGCCCTCCCCTACGCGCCAGCGCCCAGCTGTACGCACCGCAGGTTTTCCCGGTTACGGACGGCCAGGTCGCGCACAACATGACGTCCGCCGCGATCCACACATGCTCAAGGTGTTTGACCGGAATGACAGGATGATCTGAATGCCGATTGATTCACACCTGCTCGCCGTGTTCACGGTGACCACCGTCGTCGCTCTGATCACCCCGGGCCCGGACATGTTGTTCGTCCTGGGCTGCGGTGTGCGGGGTGGCGCCCGCGCCGGGCTGCTGGCCACGCTCGGCGTGGTCACGGGGGACGCGTTGTACATCGCCGCGGCGGCGGCCGGACTCTCCGTGCTGCTGACGACGCTTCCCGTCGTGTTCACGGCGCTGCGGCTCGGCGGCGCCGCGTACCTGGTCTACCTCGGCGTCCAGATGCTCCGCAACCTCAGGAAGGGCCGGGCCGGCGGGACCGGCAGCGGCATGACCGGTCGGCGTGCCTTCCTCAACGGTGTGGTGTCCTCCATGGCCAACCCGCAGACGTTCACCTTCATGGTCGCTTTTCTGCCCCAGTTCATCGACCCCGGGGCGGGGCCCGTCTGGCTGCAGTTCGCCATCCTGGGTGCGATCCTGATCATCTTGGAGTTCCTGGCCGACGCGACGGTCGGCGTGCTGGCGGGGCGGATCGGCGGCTGGCTGCGCGACCGGCAGGTGGTGCGCCGCCGTCTCGACGCCGCGACCGGGACCCTGTTCATCGGCTTGGGCGTGACTCTCGCGTCTGCTCCGAACTGACCCTTCGCGGCCAGAGCGAACGCCGGTGCGCCCGCCTTGGCCACCGGCGCGTAGCCGATGCTCAGCGCCCGGGCCGTGGGACAGGCCGCGGACCGGGATGAGGAGGCTTTGGCCGTGTGACCGGGTCCGGCGGCGGGCCCGGACACACGGCGCCAACCCGCGGGCCGACGCCTGCGGAGTCGGGATATTTCAGTTGATGCCGAAAGCCGGGCTCTGCGAGGCTCTCCCTTGATGTCCCGAGCGTAGAAACACCTCGATCACCGACAGGTGACGGCCCGGTTGAGGCCGCCACCCCGTCGGCGCTGCCCGTCGTCGCAGCCGTTCGGTTCGCCGGGCGCGCCGCCGACCCATGTGAGCGATGAGGGTTCCGGCGACACGGAACCCTCCTGTGATCGATGTGGGCGTCCAGGACGCCAAGAGGGACTGAGTCTTATGGAACTTCACGAGTACGCGCGGTACGACGCGATCGGGCTCCGGAAACTGATCGGGGCGGGAGAGGTCACCGCCGAAGAGGTGGAAACCGCGGCGCGCGAGGCCCTGTCCGTGGCGAACGACCAGGTGAACGGCCTGGCGCTGCCGCTGTTCACCCCGGCGCTCGAACGTGACGGGGCCGGGCCCCTCGCCGGGGTCCCGTTTCTCATCAAGGACCACGGGCCGGTGGCTCGGGGAATCCCGTTCTCCATGGGGAGCCGGGCCCTGCGGGGCGTCGTCGCCCGGCACGACAGCGACCTGATGACCCGTTTCCGGGCCGCGGGCCTGGTCACCCTGGGCCTGACCACCGTGCCGGAGATGGCGATCAGCTTCGCCACGGAGTCCGTCAGGTACGGGCCGACGCGCAATCCGTGGAACCTGGAGCGGGGCGTCGGCGGTTCGAGCGGTGGCGCGGCGGCCCTGGTCGCGGCCGGTGCCGTACCCGTGGCCCACGGCGGTGACGGAGCGGGGTCCATCAGGATCCCGGCCGCCTGCTGCGGCCTCGTCGGCCTCAAACCGAGCAGAGGCCGTGTCCCGTGCGGACCCGACATGGGAGAGGCGATGCTCGGGATGGTCTACGAGTTCGGGCTGACCCGGACCGTCCGCGACGCCGCTCACCTGCTGGACGCCGTTCAGGGGCCCGGCGTCGGCGACAAGTACACCGCGCCACCGCCACGGGGCCGGTACGCCGACGTCCTGGGAGCGGAACCGGGGCCGCTGCGGGTGGCGGTGACCACGGCCGCCTGGTCGGGGGCCCGGGTGGATCCCCAGGTGGCGACGGCGACGCTCCTGGTCGGCCGGACACTGGAGGAGATGGGACACGCCGTCACCGACGCCCGCCCGGCCCTCGACTGGGACGACGTCCTGCACTGCGCGACGGCGACATCCGTGGCGATCGCCTCCACGCTGCTCCTGGCCCCGCGCAGCCCTGACCCGGCCAAGATGGAAGCCGTCTCCAGACGGCTTCTGGAAGTCGCGAAGGATTACAGCGCGCTGGACATGATGGCCGCCTTCGGCGCGCAGAACCGGGTGACCCGATCGGTGGGCGCCTTCTTCACCGAACACGACCTGCTCGTCACGCCCACGTTGGGCGGGCTTCCAGCCCGTCACGGCACCCTTCGCTACGACGACCCCGACCACACCCTGACGAGCTGGCTGCGATCGATCTTCGACTACGGCCCGTTCACCATGGTCTTCAACGTCTCCGGACAGCCTGCGATCAGCCTGCCGCTCGGTCAGAGCGACGACGGGCTGCCGATCGGGGTGCAGATCATCGCGCCCTACGGCCGTGAGGACCTGCTGTTGCGCATCGCGCACCAGCTGGAGCAGGCGATGCCCTGGAACCGCCGGATCCCCCGGTTCTCCATCGGGAGGCGCTGACAGCCGTGGCCGCCGTACGAGGGCCGCCCGTGACCCAGGCCGGCGACGGCGCCGCCGGCCCCGCAGGGACGATCCGAGCTCTAACTCGTGACCCGTGGCACGGCGCGCAGGTTGTAGAGGAAGCGCCCGTCCTGGAGGAAGGAGATCAACGGGTGCAGCCCTCGGTCCGGCTCGACGCCGACGAAGCGGTTGTCGCCGGCGTGGACGTAGCGGGCGGTCGTGCCGCTCTCCCCGAACTGCGCCGCGAGGCCGTGCGGGATGTCGGTGATCTCCAGCCCGTCGGCATCGGCCCTCACCTCGTAGGTGACCGACGGCGCGGAGTACCTGCCGGTGCAGGCCTCCGGCAGGAACGGCACCGGGGTGTCCGGCGGCAGCACCCGCGACGGCAGGCGGATCCCGGCGGTGGCCGAGAGGATCTCCGCCAGCACCTCGTCGATGAAGGCCGAGGTGTGGCCGCCGTTCGCGTGGACGGCGAGCACCAGGCCTCGGCCGGGCACGATGCGCCAGATCGCTGACTGCCCCGGGGTGCTGCCGTCGTGGCCGACCACGGCCTCGCCGTCCCAGTCGAAGAGCATCAGCCCGAGGCCCCAGGCGGCCGGGTACCGCTCTCCCAGCCGCGGCAGTGTGACCTGTGGCCTGCGCATCTCGGCGAAGGTTCCCGGGGGCAGTACCCGTGTCCCGTCGGCCGCCACGCCGTCGGCCAGCAGCATCCGCCCGAACCGTACGAGGTCGCGCGGCGCGGCGCTCGGCGTGGACCCGGCCGGTGCGTTCGACTGCGGCAGCTGCCGCCGGGGTGACACCCGCAGCGGCTCGCCGACGTGCCCGACCGCGGCCCGGAACATGATCGCCTCCTCGGCGTAGAGCGCCATGTGCCGCGCTCCGAGAGGATCGATCAGCAGCTCCCGCATGGCGGCCTCCCACGTGCGCCCGCGCAGCTTGGCGACGAGGGCGCCGAGGGCGCAGTAACCGGCGTTGCAGTACGAGAACAGCTCCCCCGGCCCGCTGACCTGCCGGGCGTTGCCACGCATGAACGCGACGAACTTGGCAACCGCGTCGTCCCCGCGTCCGGTGTCCTCGAACAGGTCCCCGTCGAACCCACCGGTGTGCGACAGCAGTTGCCGCACGGTGATGCTCTCCGAGGCGGCGGCGTCCAGCACCCCGAACTCGGGAAGGTACCTTCGGACCGGCTCATCGAGGTCGACCAGCCCTTCCCCGGCGAGCTGCATCACCAGGGCGCCTGTCCAGGCCTTGGTGACCGACCCGATCTGGAACAGGCTGTCGACGGTGGCCTCAACCCCGGTGTCCAGATTGACCACTCCGGTGGCCGCCTCGGCCAGCTGATCCCCCATCCCGACGGCCACCGCGGCTCCCGGTACTCCATGCCGCTCGGCGGCCCGGTCGATCCATCCCTGAAGATCCGGAAGAAGCGTCATATCGAGGACCGTACTCGCAAGCCCTTCTCCGCGGCGCCGGGCGGCGAGGGGAACGGGAGCGCCCCGCTCTGTCCTCGGTGCCTTTCGCGTGTGAGCGAGGTCCCGCGGAGACCGGGATCGCCCGCCGTCCTCTCGATGCCGGTGACGGTCAGCCCGGCGACCGCCGCCGGTTCGGTGATCGCCTCACGCGGTCCGGGCCGGCTCATCGGGCCGACCGGAACCATGGAGTCCCGGACGGCTTTCACATCCTCCCAAATGTGACAAAACGGGCATAGTGCCAGTGCCGTCGAGGTGACCATGTTTTGTTTCGGTGGCGAATCGGGATTTCAGACAATTCACCAGCCGCCCAGACTGAGCCCTGCCTGCCGCCACCCGGGACCGTCTCCAGCGGTCACAGGGCAGGGCTTCTCACCAGAGGAGCGACGGCAGGTACCGCATCGACATGGATTCCGAGCAGAACGGGGCAGGAGAATGCTCTTCACGGGGCGTGGACGGGCCGTAGCGGTGATCGCAGGCCACGCTCTGATCCTGGGGTCGCTCGCCGGTTGCGCCACCGGCCCCAGCGCGCCGCCCGCTCCGCTCACCCAGACCGACTACGTGGTCCTGAAACGCGCGGAACTCCTGCTCATCCGCGACTGCATGCGTGAGCAGGGCTTCTGGTACTGGGTGCCGAAGATGTGGGAGCCGTCGCGGGGGTTCGGCCTCGTCCTGGACGATCCGGGCTGGGCGCGTGAGCACGGGTACGGGGGGCTCGATCAGCAGGAGGTCATGCGGGAAAAGCGAGACGACCCCAACCTCGCCTACCGCGACAGCCTGCCCGCGGCCCGTCGAGCCCGGTACACCCTCGCCATGGGCGGCGGCGACGACGTCAAAGTGCTCGCCGCGCACCTGCCCGACGGAGGAACGATCAACAACGCCCTCGGTGGGTGTCAGCTGTCGAGCAACGAAAAGCTCTACGGCGACCGTGAGCGATGGTTTCCCCTGGACGCGCTCGCCTCCAACATCGCGCCGCTGTACATGCGGGCGATCACCAAGGACGCGCGCTTCACCACGGCCCTGTCCTCATGGTCGCGATGCATGCGCGGGAAAGGCCACACCTACACCACGCCAATGGAGATCCGGGCGGCTCTTCCCGGCCTGACCAAAGGGCTGGCTCCCGCCCAGGCTCATGCCGTCGAGGTGAAGCTGGCGGTGGCGGAGGCCACCTGCGCACGCGCCACCTCGCTCACCTCGACCTTGCGTGCGCTGCAAGCCGAGTACCGGCCCAAGGTGGAGGGCCCCAACGCGGCCGGTCTCCGGACCCATGCCCGGCTGCTGCGCGAGGCGCTTGAGCGTGCGAAAGAGATCAACCACTCCACCCCCTGACCTCCGCGGCGCAAGGTCGCGGATCGCCCTTCAACCAGGGCTCACGAAGGAGAGAACCATGCGCAAGATCCGTCTCGCGGCTGTAGCCGTGGGTCTGGCGGTCTCCGTAGTTCCCGTGTCCTCCCCCTCCTCGGCGGCCGGTACCGCCATGGAGTCGCACTGCCTCACGATGAAGAAAATCTACGGGCAGGACGGCGATATCAACGCCTACGCGGACACCTTCTGCTACGGGGGCGAAATCGGCTACGACTCGGGTGACGACCCCAACTGGGCCGACAACTCGGGTGGGTTCCGCGACAGTGCCGGCAACAACGCCATGTCCGTCCTCAACACCGGCATACCTGGGAAGTACGAGGTCGTCGCCCTGTACGACTACGAGAACTACGACTACGCCGCCGGGTACCGATGCCTGGGTGTGGGCGACTGGGAGTCCGACCTGAGCAAGTTCAGGTTCGTCGACTCCAACGGCAACACCAAGGGCCCCATGGCTCGTCAGATCTCCTCGCATCGGTGGGTCACCCGCAGCGCCTGCTCGGCCAACAGCTGGATCGGCCTGTAACGGGCGAGCGACGCCGCCATCGGATGGCGGCTCCCACGCTGAACAATCCGGTGACGGTCACGCGAGCCGTTTCCGAATCCGCCCACGTCGTCGCGGCCCTCGCCCGATGGGTGACGGCCACCGGCCCCACAGCGGCAGGGTCCCCCGATGAAGGACGACTTCCATCCCGGCGCCGACGGGTGAGCGCCGAGCTGGACTCCCGGCCAGGACCTTGAGCAAAGCCAGGCCCGTGCCCTGTCAAAGGCGCGAGCCTGGCGCGCACAGCCATGAGTGACCCCGCCCAAGGCACTTCTGGGCAGGACACCAACGGCCATCGGACACATGCGACATCACCGTGACGGGAGCCTCGCGCTCGGAACCCGTTCACGCCATCCGCGTCTACCCGCGCGTGCCGCGGATGCCGCACTCCGACGGTGCACAGCATGATCCACATGCGCTGTTCCGTGTGCCTCCGCTAATCCGCGTGAGGAGTTTCAGGCGTCGGCGGCAGGTGACCGGCCCCTGATCGGGAGGGGCCGCTCCCGAGCCCTCTCCGAACCGACGTTCGGCCTGGCCCGCGTTCTTGTCGGTGCTCGATGACATGATCGACCGATGCCAGAAAACAGTGCTTCGATCGCGTCTTTCTGGGATGCCTTCGCTGCCTCCTTCGACGAGGAGGCCGATCACGGTCTTCGCGATCCTCACGTCAGGGCCGCGTGGGCGGGACGTCTGCGCTCGTGGATGCCTCCGTCGCCTGCCGATGTCCTGGATTTGGGGTGCGGCACCGGCTCGTTGTCCTTGGTGCTCGCTGAGCAGGGGCACCGGCCGGTCGGAGTGGATCTGGCTCCGCTGATGGTCGAGCAGGCCCGGCGCAAGCTCACTGCGGCCGGCTTCGACGCGCTGATGACGGTGGGCGACGCGAGCAACCCACCCGCGCGGGCTGGGATGTCCTTCGACGTGATCCTCTCTCGTCACCTGCTGTGGACCTTGCCCGCCCCTGATCAGGCGTTGCGCCGCTGGATCGGCCTGCTGCGCCCTGGCGGGCGGTTGGTGCTCATCGAGGGGCGATGGGCGAGCAGCGAGCCGGGAGAAGACCAGTCCTACGAGGTCGGATCCGGGGCGATGCCGTGGATGGGCGGAGTCGAGGCCGAGCAGCTTGTGCGGGCTCTGCGCCCGCTGGTGAAGACCTTGAGCGTCGAGCCACTCCTCGATCCCGCTTTGTGGGGGCGGTCCGTCCAAGACGAGCGCTACGCCATCGTCGCCTTCGCGTAGAGGTCCGCTTCCTGTGCCGAGCCCTGAGGAAGGGCGGAGTGACGTGGCCGCGCACCGACACGGATCCGAAGTCGGCCAAGCACTCGCTGGCGCTCAACGATGTCGCGGGTCGGGCAGGGCAGGATGGGAGGGACGGCGACCCAACCCCGCTCTGGGGGCTGCCGCCCACCACGATCGGATCCTCAAGGGTCTCCCCTTTCCTCGCCTACGCTGTGGAGGAGCCCTACCGGCGCGGCATCAAGGGCGTGCGCAGCCCGCAAGAATCCCGTCCTGCGCCAGCGGGAAAGGTCTTCCACGGCAGGATCGGCGTGATCGCGGTACGGCTACGCCGGGCCGCTGTCCGGGCGGGGAAGCCAGGGCGGGCCAAGGGCCTGCGCCGCATACATCGACTCCAGCAGGGAGAGGCACCGAACACGTGAAGGACACCGAGATCCCGCGGGCGGTGGCCGCGGCCGTCGACACGGCCGCCCAGTACGGTCTGGGCGCCGACGACGCCGCTGTGCTGCACAACTCGAACCGGATCGTCGTCCTGCTGCGGCCCAGCGGTGTGCTCGCCCGGGTCGCGCCCCTCGCGCACCGCCTCGACTCCGAGGTCGAGATCGCCCGGCGCCTCGCCGGGACCGGCAGCCCGGTGGCGGGGCTCGATCCGAGGGCCGAGCCCCGCGTCCATGTCCGCGACGGCTTCGCCGTCACCCTCTGGACCTACCACGAGCCCACCGCCGCACCCGAGAAGCACCCGCCCGCCGCCTACGCCGACGCCCTGGCCCGGCTGCACGCCGGCCTGCGCCGCGTCGACTTCGCCGCACCACACTTCACCGACCGCGTCGCCGACGCGCTCCGGGTGGTCGAGGACCCTGCCGCCAGCCCGGACCTCGGCGCCGCGGAACGCGCCCTGCTGACCGGCACCCTCCACGGAATCAGCCGCGCGATCCTGGACCGCGGCACGCGGCAACAGCTCCTGCACGGCGAGCCGCACCCCGGCAACCTGCTCGCCACCGCGGACGGGCTGCTCTTCATCGACCTGGAGACCGCCTGCCGCGGACCCGTCGAGTTCGACCTCGCGCATGCCCCGGAGGACGTCGCCGCGCACTACCCAGGCGCCGACTCCGGGCTGCTCGCCGACTGCCGGATCCTCAGCCTCGCCCTCGCGGTCTCCTGGCGTTGGGACCGCGACGACCAGCTCCCCGACGGGCGCAGAAGGGGCAGGGAGTGGCTCGCCCAGATGCAGGCCGACCTCGACCGCCGGGAGCACGCCGCCGGTGGCGGTCACTGAGCGGCGCCCCGCCTGCGCCGTCCGGTCGACGACGGCGTCTCGATCACCGAGGCCGCCCGCACCCTCAAGATCGGCCGCTCCACGGCCTACGAGGCGTCGGCTCAGCGCAGTACGGCCGTCAGCAGATCGGCGCCCAGCGCCGTCAGATCGGGCAGGTTGACGGTGTAACGGACGTAACGACCGTGTCGCCGGGCCGTGAGCAGACCCGCGCGGCGCAGGACAGCGAGGTGGCGGGAAACCTCCGGGGGTGAGAGTTCCCAGGCGTGGGCCAGCTCACCGGTGGTGTGCGGACCGCGGGCGAGAGTGCGCAGCAGCCGCAGCCGTACCGGATGCGCGAGTGCCTCCAGCCGGAGCGTCACCGTTTCCAGCGACACCGGCTCCGACGGACTCGCCTCGGCCACGGGGTACTGCACCACCGGCTGCCACCCGGGCGTGTGGACCACCACCAGGTGCGGGCGGCCGAAGACGCTGGGGAGGAAGGTGACCCCGGTGCCGTGGGCGGCGGTCGCGTTGTCCTGCAGTTTGTCCACGATGATGCAGTCGCCGTCCGGTGTCAGGGTCACGGCGCCGGAGACCGATGCGAGCGCCGCCCCGATGCCCTGGCGCTTCAGCAGGTCGTTCTTCAGGCGCAGGTCGGTGGCGAGCTGTACGGCGACGCTCGTCCAGGTGGCGTCGAAGAAGGCTTCGGCGCACTGTTCGAGGGTGTGGCGCACCCGCGCCCGCACGGCGGCCGGGTCCGCGAGCAGCCGTTCCGCGAAGGCCTCCTGGGTCGCGCCGCGGGCCTGGGCCAGGTTGAGGGCCCGCTCGCGCGCCGTCGCGTCGGCGAGCGGCGACGGTGCGGAGAAGTGGACCCGGTTGCTGCCGCACGTGGTGATGAGCGCGGCGGTGACATAGGTTTCATCGTCGATCTGGTCCACATCGTCCAGTTCCTCGGCGAGGGTGGGCCGGGGACAGGCGGGAACCAGAAAGTCGGCTCGTGAGGATCGCCAGAGGAACTCCGCCTCCCTGAGCCGCTCGGCCAGCTCCGGCCGCAGCCCGGCCCAGACGTCCCCGGCCCAGCCGGCGAGTTGCGGGTGGTGCCCGGGTTCGGCCAGCACGTGCAGCATCGCGGTCAGCTCGGCCAGCGGTGAGACAGCGAACCGCAGCCGCCCGGACGGCAGGCCGCCGATGTCGATCCTCAACGTCATCTCCTCATCATCGCTGGTCGGACGGCCGACGACCGCGTCGGTTGACGGTGTTCGTCAACCGACGTAGCCCGCCCGGCGGCCGAGCACATCGTTGACGCCATGGCAACCACCACCGAGTTTCAGCCGCGCGCCCTCGTCCGTGCCTCCGGAGGCCCCCGCTATGCCGTCGCCCTGGTCGTGGACGCGCTCGGCACCGGCTTGCTACGGCCCTTTCTGCTGCTCTACGGGGTGACGGTGCTGAGGCTGTCCGCGCCGGTCACCGGAATCGCCATGACGGCCGGTGTCGTCGTGGGCCTGGTGTGCATGCCCGTGGTCGGCCGGTGGCTTGACCGGGGCGCCCGCAGCACGGTCGTGGCGGCGTCGATGCTGGTGCGGGTGCTGGGCGTGGTGTTACTGCTGGCCGCCCCGGCGGGGCACGTCTGGCTGTTCGCGACGGCGGCGCTCTTCCTCGGCATCGGCAACCAGGCATGGCCGGCCGCCCACGCGGCCCTCGTGGCCACGGTCGCCCACGGCCGCGAACGTGACGCCGCTCTCGCGGGAGGCCGCGCCCTGCGTAACGCCGGCCTGGGCGTGGGCGCCCTCCTCGCCACCGCATGCCTGGCGGGCGGCACCGCCGCACTGCAGGCGCTGGCAGCCGTCACCGGGCTCGCCTATCTCGCCGCGGCCGCCCTGGCATGGTCGGTTCACCTGCGCACGTATCCGGCCACCCCTCCGGCCGCGGACGGGGCCGGTGAGCCCGCGCCTCGGATGCGCGCGCTGCTGGCCGCCAACGTGATCTACGTCTTCTGCCTCAACGTCCCCGAAATCGCACTCCCCCTGATCCTGGTGACGCAGCTGCACGCGTCCCCGGTGTGGTCGGCGGCCATCTTCGTGGCGAACACGGTGCTGGTGGTCAGCCTGCAGGTTCCGGTCACCGTCCTGATGTCCCGCTTCTCCCGCCGGACCGTACTGGCTCTCGCCGGTGTGGTGCTCGCCGCGTCCTACCTCGGCTTTCTCGCGGCCACCTCACTGGGAAGCGGCTGGGGCGCCCCGGCGGTCGCCACGGTGTCCGTGGTCTGCACCATCGGCGAGATCATCTATGCCGGTAGCGCCACCGCGCTCGTCACCGCTCTCGCTCCGGCCCATCTCCTGGGACGGGCCCTCGCCCGTTTCCAGCTCTCCACGGGCTTCGGCCTCGCGGTCTCTCCGGCGGTCATCACCGCTCTCGCCACCCGAGGCTCGGCCGCCCTCTGGGGCGGCCTCGCCGCCGCGACGCTCCTTTCCGCCTCCGCCGTCGCCACCGAGAAGGATCAAGGAACGCGGCTCAGCGATCGCTGACGCCGGGCACGAGCAGGCTCGTGAGCCCGGCGACCGCCTCGGAAGCGCGTCAAGGCTTAGGTGAAGATGGCGTGATGATCGCTCCCTCCGGGCCACGTTCCGCCGCCGAGATTCGCGACTACCTGACTGACCGGCTCAATTCGGCGCTTCGCCGTCCCGGGATGTTCGGCGGGGAGACGGCTCTGCTGCTACTGCTCGACCACCTCGCCTACGCCGAGAACCAAGACGATGCCTGGGAGCAGGAGCGCCGGGCGATGGAGTCTCGAGGTGCCTTCACCTCGATCGGTGTGACGGGGGCGTTCAGGACCCTGCTACCGAACAGTGAAGAACACGGCCCGGCCTCGGTCTACGCGGAGTTCGCCCACGTTCACGGATGGCTGCGAGCGGACCGGGTGCTCACGGCCGAGGAACATGAGTCCGTACGTCAGGAATCACGCACCTGGGTTGGACAAGACCGCCTGTTCAGCGAGGTAGTGGAGACCTTTGGCCCGCCTTCGGTGCTCTTCGGCGGCAGCAACCCCTTCTACGGGAAGACTCTGGGTTACCTGACCGAGCAGGTGAACGAACCGATGATCTTCTTCCATCTCTGGAACGGGACCGACTCGGACGCCGTGTCGACCTGGCCGCCGCTCCACAGTGAGCCCGTCCTCCTCGCCGTCCGCCACGGGAGAGGACGGTTCAGAGACACTTTCATCTTCAGCCCGGAGGGGAGGAAACGCCGTCCTGTCACCGAATGACGTTGGTCGAGTCGGCGCTCTCCTGCCCCGCGGGCGGTACCGGGGCGCGGGAGTCAGATCGGGGACCGTCACCGTACGGGCGGCGCACGGGCTGTCCCGGCAAGGCCGGGACCCTTCTCTCTGGTGCCCGGCCTGGGGCGCCCCCGAAATACGGCAGAAACGGGCCGGGGGCTTGATCGCTGATCGTTAGGATCTTGGCGTTCCGGCTGCTTAGTGGTGGGTCGGCCATTCGTGGGAGGCGCGAGCGGGCGGCTGCCGGCGATCGGCGTGAACGTCCGTGATGACTTCGGCGGGAGGACTGGCGCGGCTTGGCGCGCGTAGTGGCAAAAAGGACTGCCGGTGCGGTGGTCAGGGGGCGGTTCATCGGCCGGAGAACTCCGCCGACACTGGGCGAGCGGACTACTTCTCGGTCGCGCCGGCCTCCCCGCTGATGGATTCCTGGTAGATCTCCGCGTAGGTGGGAGAGCCCTTGATCAGGTCGTCGCAGAACGCGGCGACGTCACTGCCGATGAGCTCCAGGACCCCCTTGCCCGCGGCGGCGCCTTCCTCGAAGAAGTCGACGATCCCGGGGAGCAGGGGCCCGTCGGGCAGATCGACCGGCCCGACTTTGAACAGGTACTTCTGCATCTCCTTGTAGACGATCTGGTAGTCGGGCGGGAGCGCCTTGACGCGTGCCGTGTGCGCCCGCCACTGCTTCTTGCCCTCGATGATGTCTTGGATTCCCACGTCAGCCTCCCAGCCGGCTCAGTTTTCTTGCGACGTTCCTGTTCAACTGCTCGCGCCACCGGTCGCGATAGGTGCGGGCCTCTTCCCCGCCGGTCAGCGCCGCGCAGAAGCCTGCGATGTCGTCGCCGAGCACCTCCTGGGCACTCTGCCCGTCCGCAGCCGTCTCCTCCAGCAGCCCCAGCGCGGCGTCGAAGATCGGTGTCAGGTTGCGGCTCGTGAAGCTTCCGTAGGGGAACAGCTGCCCTTTGATCTGCTCCCACGCCGCCCGGTGGTCGTCCGGCAGGGCCTTGGCCCGGGCTTCGAACGCCTTCCATTCCCGGGTGAGATCGCTGCCTGTGACGGTCTCCCAGAAGTTCATCTCCGGCCCTCCTTGAGGCTGTTGATACGTGATGAGACGTATTGCCATCTCGCCCAGAACTTCGCGAGTTCCTCGCGTCCGGCGTCGTTGAGCGTGTAGAACTTGCGCGGCGGACCGACCTCGGAGGGCCGTTTCGTCACCTGGACGAGCTCGTTCCGCTCCAACCGCAGCAGGATGGTGTACACCGTCCCCTCGACGACGTCGGCGAAGCCGAGTTCGTTCAGCCGGCGCGTGATGGCGTACCCGTAGGCCTCCTCGCCACCGATGATCTCTAGCACGCAGCCCTCAAGTGTGCCTTTGAGCATCTCCGTCATCTGCTTGTCCATGGACCCCCTTCGACTACTCGGTGTCACTGACTACCGGTACAAAGTAGCACCGAGTACCGCTATTCAGCAACACCGAGTAGCTGGGAACGCGAGCGCGCAAGGGCGGGTGGGCGGCCGTCCAACGCTGGGTGCCGGGGAAACGGGTAGGCCCCCGAGAAGGCTGGGTGTGGGAATTGGCGGTAGTGACCTGGGGTTTCTTTGCCCGTCAGTGCTCCGCGATGGCCCGGACTCCCACAGTTCCGGCCAGTCGCCACTCAGTTGATCAGTGGGTACGGCGACGGACGCCAGGACCCCGGCGACCCTTCTCGGCCACCTTCGGCACGGCCGGCCCGGCGCTGGGGGCGAAACGTGTTGTGCCGTCAGTGGCGGTGGCCTGGAAGGCGTTGGAGCCCTGTCGCTGGACGCTCACCGACGATGGAGCGCCCGACCGCGGGCCGTACCCGCCGTTGGGCTTGACCTTGTTGAAGTCCGAGGTGAGGTGGCCGGTGCCGTTGCCGACGGGTACCTCCACCGTGATCACCGCGAACGCCCATCACCCCGCTCCTGCCTCGTTTGCGGCCACGGTGTACGACAAGCTCAACAAGGGCCGGTCGCTGATGGTCTGCGACGGTGATCAGGCCGAGCTCGGCTGCGAGTGGAGGCAGGTTCATCAAGGCCTTGCCGAAGGGTGCTGCCGAAGGTCTGCCGGCGCCGAGGGAGACGGGCAGTGGCCGCAACCGCACCAGACCGGCGTCCTCATTCGCCGACCGGCTCATCGTCGCGCCCCGGCCGTAGGGCGCCCGCGTGCACGGCGGCGAGCGTGACGCGCACCGCCTGGTCGGCGATCGTCTCGTCGACGGGTTCGGCGGTGATGAGCAGGCGCAGGTAGATCGGCGCGGCCAGGGTCTTCAGCACCTCGGCGGGATCGGTGTCCCCGGGAAGCTGGCCGCGCTCGATGGCACGCCTCAGCACCGGCTCAGCCCTGGCCAGCCGGTCGTCGAACACCTGCCGGCGGGCTGCGGCGATCTCCGGAAGGTGGGCCGCCCCCGTGAACATGGCGGCCAGGATGGCCTGCCCGGCCGGGCTGGTGAACGCCTGGACGATCGAGCGCGCCAGCGCCCGCAGGTCGGTCTCGATCGCGCCGGTGTCGGGCACGGGGATGTCCGTCGCCATGTGTTCGGCCAGAGCGTCGATGAGCAGGCTCTCGCGATCTTTCCACCGGCGGTACACCGTCGTCTTGTGGACCCCGGCGCGCTGGGCGACGTTCTCGACGGTCAACGCGGCGTAGCCCTTGTCGACGAGCTCGGCGAGGGTGGCGGCGTGGACGGCGACGCGTACTTTGGCGCCGCGGCCGACCGGCCGGGCAGGGGGTTGACCAGACCGCATTGCAACTCCAAGTTGCGATATTCGAAGGTGAATGACAGGATCAATTTATCGCAACTCAAATTTGCGATGTGTTGGTCCCATTCCTCTGAGGTGGCACATCATGCACAGCCCTCCCGCCTGGACCTTCAACGACATCCCCGACCAGACCGGTCGTGTCGTGGTGTTGACCGGAGCCAACAGCGGTATCGGCTACATCACCGCCCGCGAACTGGCCCGCCACGGCGCGCAGGTCGTCCTGGCCTGCCGCGACCCCGAACGGGGCCGGCTCGCGCTGACCCGCATGCAAGGCGAGGTGCCTGGCGCCCGCCTGGAACTGCGCCGGGTGGACCTGGGCAGCCTGGCCTCCATCCGTGAGTTCGCCGCCGGGTGGGACCGTGGACGGCTCGATCTGCTGGTGAATAACGCCGGGGTGGCGATGGTGCCGTACGCCCGGACCGCCGACGGGTTCGAGTCGCAGTTCGGCGTCAACCATCTGGGCGCCTTCGCCCTGACCGGCCTACTGCTGCCGCACCTGCTCGCCGCGCCCGACCCGCGGGTGATAACCGTCAGCAGCGAAGGCCAGCGCTTCGCCCGCTTCGACCTGCGCAACCTCAACGCCGAGCGCAGATATCGCACGGCGTTCGCCTACGTGCAGTCCAAGCGGGCCAACCTCTACTTCGCCATGGAGATGCAGCGCCGGGCCGACGCCGCCGGGCTGCGGCTGCGCAGCATGGCCGTCGCCCCCGGGCTCACCCGCACCAACGTGCTCACCGGCGGCGCCAACAGCGACAGAGGACGACTGTACGCGACCCTCACGCGCCTGGTGGTGCGCGCGGCCTTCCGCCCGACGCCGGAAGGGGCGAAGACCTCACTGTACGCGGCGACGGTACCGGACCTGTCCGGCGGCAGCTACATCGTTCCCGACGGGCCACTGCAACTGCGCGGCGAGCCCGTACGCCGCACCCGCGAACGCGCCATCCGCGACACCGATACGGCCACACACCTGTGGCAACTGTCCGAACGCCTGACCGGAGTCACCTACGCCTTACCGGCGTGTACGGCGGCTGGCCTGCACTGGCGTTCATCGCCCACGAGCTGAGGAACCATGCCCATAGATCCGCGCCGGGCCCTTGGGCTTGTTCGAGCTCGCGCAGGCCCGGCACCCTGACGGATCACCGGCCCGGCCGGTGGGCCGCTACGGGGCCGACGTCGGGCTTCTCCTCCATTGGTCGAGGTGGGCGTTGATGAACTCGCCTATTGATATGGGCTCGTGCCCGGTGATCTGCTTCACGGCCGGGGAGAGCCGGCTGAAACCGCCGTGTCGGACGCGGTGGTAGAGGTCGTCGAGGATGTCCGCCATCCAGGGGTCGAGGCCGTCGAGGGTTTCCCGCGGGGACGGGTCCTCGGCGCGGATCCGGTGGCCGAGACGCGCGGAGAGCTCCTGCGCGACGTTCGCGACGGGAACCGGGTCCGGACCGGTGATCGTGTGCGCTCGGCCGTGGTGATCCTCCGGCGCGCGGAGCGCGGCCACAGCGACGTCGGCGATGTCGCGTGCGTCCACCCACGCGATCGGGGCGCCGCCCGAGGGCAGGCTCAGGACACGGTCGTCCCGGATGGCGTCGCGGTAGAACCGAGAGTCGGTCAGGACCTGGTGGAACCAGGACGGACGGAGCAGGGTCCAGGAAGCGGCCCGAGTGACGACCGCGTCCTCAACCCGGCGCGCCCAGTGGTCCGGCGAGAGGGTTTCGGCTCCCTGCTCGGACAGCAGGACGACATGCGCGTCCGGGTTCACCTCGACCAGATCGGCGACGAGTTCGGGGGCGGTGGGATAGTCGGGGCGCATCAGGTAGATCGCGTCCACGGCCGCGGCCGCCTCGCGCCAGGTCGCCCGGTTGTGCCAGTCGAAACGGACCGGATCGGTTCTGGTGTCTGACGTCCTGGCGGGCTGCGACGACCCCGCGTGGACGAGGATCCCGAAACGGCGCAGCCGGGCGGCCACCTCGCGTCCTGTCTTGCCTCGGGCTCCAGTCACCAGCACCGTGCGGATCATGCCTGCTCCTGGAGCCGGACGACGGCCTTACCGATCGTGGGCGCCCCACTGCGCAGCAGGCCCAGCAGGGCTTCGGGCATCCGTTCGATGCCGTCCACCACCGTCTGCCGGTGGACGATCTCGCCCGAGCGTACCCGGGAACCCACCTCGGCGCGGAAGGCGGGCATCTGGTCCTGGTGGTCGGTGACCAGGAAGCCGCGCGCGGTCACCCGCTTGGTGACCAACTGGTAGAGGTTCCGCAGGCCGTATGGCTTCCGGCCGTCGTACTGGCTGGCCATCCCGCACAGGGCCAGCCGGGCACCGACCCGGAGATGGTCGATCGCGGCCTCCAACTGGGCGCCGCCAACGTTGTCGAAGACCACGTCGATGCCGTCCGGGGCGGCCTGTGCAAGGTGCTCACCAGCCGCACCGTCGTTGTAGTCGAAGGCGGTGTCGAAACCGAGGTCATCGACCAGATGGCGCACCTTGGCGGACGATCCCGCGCTGCCGATCACCTGCTTGGCTCCCCGCAGCCGGGCGATCTGACCGGCGATGCTCCCGACTGCCCCGGCCGCTCCCGTGACGAACACCGTGTCGCCGGGTCGCACCGACGCCACTTGGGTGATGCCCAGCCATGCGGTCAGGCCCGTCGCGCCGAGCACGCCGAGATAGGTTTCGGCGGGCAGATCGTCGGTGTCGATGGGTACGACCCCGGCCGCATCGATCACGGTGGCCTCGCGCAGGCCCAGGAAGTGCTCAACCACCTGGCCCGGCTTGACACCGTCCGCACGGGACTCGACGACCACGCCGATCGCTCCTCCCTCCAGTGGCGCCCTCAGCGGGAATGGCGGGATGTAGGACGGGCGGTCGTCCATCCGGCCACGCATGTACGGGTCCACCGACAAGTGCGTGTTACGAACCAGGACCTGACCGGGCCGCAATTCGGGAATCTCGGTTTCGACCAGCGCGAAGTCGTCGGCCGACACCTGCCCTTGCGGCCGTCGCGCCAGGTGCCACTCCCGGGCCCGTCCCTTGCTGGTGACCGTCATCAGAATGCCCCCGTAGATACTTGACCCAATTAAGTATCTACCTTGGCACATATACTTGAGTCCATCAAGTTCTTGGTAGAATCGGCTCCATGGCTGCACCTTCGGGGCCCGTCGCCGCGTCGACCGATGCCGAACGGGCGATGTTCGACTTCGTCGATGCCTACGACCGCGCATACGAAACCGCCGCTCTGGAGCACGGGCTGAGCGTGGCGCAGGCCTGTGTGCTCGGGCGGCTCACCCGGCAGATCGGGATGCGGGAACTGGCCGACGAACTCAACTGCGACGCGTCCAATATCACCCAGATCATCAGCAGGCTCGAGGCTCGCGATCTCGTCCACCGTCGACCTCACCCCGGCGACGGCCGCTCCCGGCAGATCGTCCGGACCTCCGATGGAGCCGCCCTCTACGCCGCCTTCGAGGAGTCCTTCGAATTCGCCCGGTCCGCCACCGCCAACCTCAGCGCCCGCGAACAAGCCCAACTGGCCACCCTGCTCCGCAAGGCCCTCAACGGAACACGGGAACCGAACAGCTGACCCTTCGGGGCGTGGTAAGCGGTCCGACCTGGCAGGAGACGCGATGGAGCAGTCCCACATGGGCGATGCCTCGGGCATCGTCACCATGCCGGTTGAACGTCGACTTGCCGTCCGGACCGACGACGAGCAGACCCTCTGTTCGGGCCCGACCGCTGCAGGATCGTGGCGAAGATGGTGGCGTTCACCTCGGCGCGGATGCTGGTGGCCAGGTCCTCCAGCGTCGTGTACCCGAGCAGTTCCAGCCGGAGCCGGAGTAACTCCTCGATCGCCACGTTGATCAGATCCGCCGGGTTGTTCTTGGCGTGGGCCGCCTTCCGGACCGCCGTCGCGGCGATCGCCCAGGCCTGGCCCGCGTCGTACTTCACACCCTGACGCTGGCGCACCAGCTTGCGATGCGCCTTCGCGCTCGGGGAGGACCCGTGGTCCGGCAAGATGTTCTTGGCCAACTCCAGGCAGCGCCGGTCGTGGTCGATCACCACGTCGGGGATCTCGTCCGGGGACGGGAAGCGCGCCATCTTCTGAAAGCACTTCAACGCCGGCACCAGCGCTAAGCACGACTCGGAGCTGCCGGTGCACTGTTCGGCCCAGGCCACCTCCTCCGGCGACGGCGTGAAGAAGACGTACAGCACCCGCGCTGACATCCACGAGGCCTTCCTCAGCCTCGGTTGTGCTCTGATCCGCTGGCGCCGCCCCAGCTCATTGCGTTAAGAGTGCTAGGACGTGTATCGAAACGGATCTTGAGCTGTGAATGATCACCGTTCATGGGAGGAGGAGATCTCACGGACGAGCAGTGGGCAGTGCTGGAACCGTTGCTGCCGAAGGGCGCGAGAGTGGGACGGCCCCATGTCTGGTCGCGCCGGCAGTTGATCGACGGCATACGGTTCCGTGTGCGGACCGGTGTGCCGTGGAGGGACGTGCCCGTCGAGTACGGACCGTGGAGCCGGGTCTACGACTTGTTCCGTCGGTGGCAGCGGAACGGCACCTGGCAGCAGATCCTCACTCGGCTTCAGTCCCTGGCCGACGCGAGAGGAGCGATCGTCTGGGACCTGAGTGTCGACTCCACAGTCTGCCGCGCTCACCGGCATGCAGCCGGGGTCCATAAACGGGGTGACCTGCAGAAGGAACCGCCTGGCGGTGTGTTCACCGAGCCCGGAGATCACGGGCTGGGCAGGTCGCGCGGCGGATTCACCACCAAGTTGCACCTGGCGGTCGAGCAGGGACAGAAGCCCATGTCGATTGTGATCACGGCAGGGCAGCGCGGCGATTCGCCGCAGTTCGAGCCCGTGTTGGAGCGGGTAGGTGTGCCCCACCTCGGGCCGGGTCGGCCGCGTGTCCGCCCCAACCGGGTCCGTGCGGACAAGGCGTACGCCTCCCGCATGAACCGGGGCTACCTGCGCCGCCGCGGCATCCGCTGCACCATTCCGGACAAGGCCGACCAGACACGCAACCGCAAGAAGCTCGGTTCCCTCGGTGGCAGGCCGCCCGGATTCAACGCCGAGGACTACGAGGCTCGGCATGCCGTCGAGTGCGGCATCAACCGCCTGAAAAGGAATCGGGCCGTGGCCACGAGATACGACAAGCTTGCGGGCCGCTACGAGGCCACTGTCCTCGTAGGGGCTATCAATGAATGGCTGTGACCAGCTCGATCAGGACGACAAAGGATGTCCGTGGAGTTGTGGAGGTTCAGGGGTTGATGGCGTGTTCGACGAACTGACCGCAGGCGCGGAACCCCAGGCGGCGGTATACAGGCTCGCCGTCGGCAGACGCCTGCAGGACCGCGATGCCGTGGTCTCGCTCGCGGGCAGCGTGAAGGGCCGCGAGCGTGATGGCTCCGCCGTAGCCGCGCCGGCGGTGGGCGGCCAAAGTGGAGATGTTGTAGACGCCGGCGACTCCGGCGTGGTGGAACACCTCGGCGGAGCAGACCGGGCGGTTCTCCACGTAGCCCACCAGGTAGCGGGCCGGGCAGGTAGCGTCCAGAGCCTGGGACGCAGCCCGGGCGAAGAAGTCACGGACGGTTTCAGCGGGTGGATTCCAGTTTGCGGCGAGGACCGTGGCGTAATCGTCGAGCTGCTCGGGCGTGGTCACCGTTCGGATGTCCAGGCCCGGGACATGGGGAATCGGCAGGGTGTCGTCCAGCTCGGCCCACATCGCCGTCTCACGCTCGGACACCGGCAGGCCAGCCGCGGTCAGGCGGGTGGTGAGGTCTGTCGGTGTCGAGGCAGGTCCCACCCACCAGGAGAAACCGCGGCCGGTGCCGGCCAGCGACCCGACGGTCTCGGAGATGCGGGCCGCGGCGTGGCCGGCGGTGAAGCGAGCCGCTGCGACGATGTTGAACGTGTCGTCGTCCAGGCCGCTGTCCGCGACCAAGAGGTCACCCGCCTCCGTGACGGTCGCACCGGACATGCTCCGGTGCAGATGGCAGGCGTGTTCCGCCAGGTTCCGCTCCATCTTGTCCGTCAAGTCGGCTATATCGAGAAGGTAATCATTCATAGGGACTGATCCCAGCACGACCGGCGAAGACTGCATGTCATTTTAGGCGGCGCCACGCCGACGACCAGCACTTTCGATACACGCCCTAAGTGTCCTCTTCCTGTTTGAGAGGTGATCTCATTGTCCGGTTCACCGGCTGAAGCCGGCCCGCGCGCCACCTTCTCCGATTCCAGCGGCAACGGCAGCGGCCCCGCGGAGACAGCAGACTTGCATCGGTCTCCCGAACGGCTGTGTCCCTCTCCTCGAATTCTTTGGTAGGTCAGATGGGTTTCTCTTGGCCAACGTTGGTCTGGCGCCGCCTGGCCAACATCGACCGATGGGTACAGAAGGTCAGCAAAGGACGCTGGGCGCTGATCGGACGGGTCGACAACTCCCTTGTTCTGACGACGGTCGGACGCCGTAGCGGCAGGGCCCGTTCCAGCCCGCTGGTCTACGTCCGGGACCAAGATGCGCTGATCATCGTCGGCACCAATTTCGGGCAGCGGAACCATCCGTCCTGGTCAGCCAACCTGATGGCTCACCCCACGGCAACGGTACTGATGAAGGGCCGGTCTTTCACGGTCGACGCCGAGCCCGTCATAGACGAGCAAGCGCGCTCTCACGCCTGGGGTCTCATGACGCGCCATTGGTCGGGTTATGCGGCCTACGCCGAAAGATCAGGCCGGGAAATCCGCATCTTCCGCCTCATACCCCGGAAAGAATGACGAAAGGCCTCCCGCGCCGCGTCGAAGCCACGCATGACTTGAGACCAAGGCGCTTTCGGAGTGCTACAGCGACATCATGTTCCAGACACCGCCTGGTCGACGCCGCGCCTCAACGACGAAGGCCACATCGCACCGTAGCGTACGGTATGGCCTCCCCGAGGGGGTGCTCTGTGGCAAGAGCGTCATCACCGACAACGACCCGATTGCGCGGCCGGGCCGTGCCAGTGTTGCAGTGCCTGGTGGAGCCCGTCGGCGTGGTCGTGACCGGCGGCGCGCAGCCAGGCGGTGTGCCCGTCCGGCCGCAGGAGGACGGCCGCGAGTTCGGGATGGTCGGGGCAGGTCGCGGTGACGATGTCCACTCGGTCTGCCCATCCTGCGGCCGAATCGCGGATGGTGCCCGCTCCGGTCAGGTCGAGCAGCGCGCCGCGTCCCGAGGTGAGCAACTCGGCCAGGCGTGTACGGCCGTCGCCTGTGGTCAGGGCGAGGTCGGGCGCCAGGCGGCCCAGCCAGGGATGGCCGGAGTCGGGGCGCATCTCGTAGCGGGTGTCCAGCCCGGTGATGGTCTCGGTGAGAGCGCGGTTGCCCGCAGGGTGGCGGGCGAGGCGGGTGAGGAGGTCGGTGATCGGAGCGAGCCGGTCGTCGGCGTCGCCGAGCAGCACCTGGGCTCGCGTGTTGGCCAGCACGTGCGCACCGGCGGTGTGGCGTTCGGCGTGGTAGCTGGCGAGCAGGTGCGTCGGAGCGGTGCCGCGCACGGTGGCGGCGAGTTTCCAGCCGAGGTTGAACGCGTCGTCCAGGGCGACGTTGACGCCGATCGCCCCGGCCGGCGGGTGGATGTGTGCGGCGTCTCCGGCCAGGATGACCCTGCCTCGGACGTACTCGGACGCCTGCCGGGCCGCGTTGCCGAACCGGGTCAGCCAGCGTGCGGCGCGTAGCCCGACATGGCGGCCGAGCGCGTCGTCCACGGCGGTTTGGAGCAGGTCCAGGGTGACCGGGGTGTCTTTGTCCGCAGGTGGTTGCCGGTCGGAGGTGATGATCCTGACGTAGCCGGGGCGGGGGATGACGAACACGGATCCGTCAGGGCCGGTGGTCGCGCCGAACGGCAATGCCTCGGGGTCGGCGAGCTCGACGTCGCCGAGCAGGAAGAAGCGGGTCGCCGCGGTACCGGGGAAGTCGATGCCGGCCTGTTTGCGGACGGTGCTGCGGCCGCCGTCGCAGCCGACCAGGTACGCGGCCCGGACGCGGTACTCGCGGTCGCCGGTGGTGACGGTGGCGGTGACGGATTCGGAATCCTGTTCCAGCACGCGCAGTTCGTGTCCGCGCCGGATGTCGGCTCCCAGGTCGAGGGCGTGCGCCTCTAATATCTCCTCGACCCGGGTCTGCGGGATGCCCAGCGAGTACGGGTGGTCGGTGTGCGTGCCGGGGAGGGCGAGTGTCACCGGCAGGCCGGAGAACGCGGCGTGCGGCACTTGCCAGCCCTCGCCGATGAGCCTCTCGGCGAGGCCGCGCCGCGCCAGCAGGTCCAGGGCGCGGGCGTTGAGGTTGAAGCCCCGGCAGAAGTCCGGCCGTTGCGCGTGGCGTTCGACGACGACCGTGTCGACGCCGGCGAGCCGGAGTTCGCTCGCGAGTAACAGTCCGGCCGGGCCGGCTCCGACGATCAGCACCTCGGTCATCGGGTGGTTCCTTCCGGGGACGTGGGGGCGGACCAGGTCCATCCCTGTTCGGTTTGTTCGACCTTGGGCCAGAACAGGCTGCCGTCGCGGATCTCGGCGATGGTCCGCCGCGTCCAGGCCAGTTCGGCCTCCCAGGCGTGCAGTGCGCACTCGGTTTCGATCATGAACAAGCGGGGGACCTTACCGGAGCCGACCGTGTCGGCCAGCACCGTGTTCGTCTCCTCGATCCGTTGGGCCAGATGCCCCGCCCGTTCGGCCAGTGCCTCCGCCGCCCTGTCCGGACCGAGAGCGCCGAGGTAGGACACCGCGGCCATGAACTTCGGGTATTCCGCGACGGGCATACGCAGAAGCTCGTCGATCCAGCGCACGAATTCGCTCTGGCCCAGCTCGGTTGTCGCGTACACGGTTCGCTCCGGCCGCCTGCCATCGCGCGCCGTCTCCACCGGCTCGATCCAGTCATGCCGGACCAACGCCTCGACCGTGTCGTACAGGGACCCGGAGTTGACCTTGAAGCTGCTGTCCTTGTGCCGCTCCCGCAGGGTGGCCGCCATCTCGTACGGGTGCATTGGCTGTTCCTGGAGCAGGCCCAGCACGGCCAGCGCCAGGGTGTTGGAGATCTTCCGCTTCGTCATCTTCATCACCGATCTCTAATAGTAGGAACCGACTATACGGTATCGACTATCAGAGGCAAGCCCCTGCGGATTCGCGCGCAGGGCGACGGCGAACACGGATCGGGGGTCAGGGAGATGTGGAACGGAACCCGGCGTCAACGGGTTCCCGCTCGTTGGCGAACTGCGGTTTCCCCGCCTCCGAACGTGCGCCGGCCCAGCCGGCCGCACCCGGGCGCCAGGCCCCGCGAACCCACGAGGCGGCCCCGCTGCCTCCCATGTGTGCGACGCCACCAGTCGAGGGGCTCCCCGCCGCGCTCCAGGAGCGCGCCCGGCAACCGCTGGGCTTCCGTGATCAGATCGGGCGAGTGCCTGGCGAACTCGAACTACCGGGCAGTGCGGGCGTGGAACGTCGAGAATGCACGACCTGCCGTACGCGGGCGGCTCCCCGCGATCGACGGTTGTCGGCTATCGCCCGGTGTGCCGGAGGATCGCGGCGGAGATCCGGGGAATCACCGGTGGCGGGAACCCGTGCCCCATTCCCTCGATGGGCAGGAATTCGCTGCCGGGAATCGCCGCCGCCAGTGCCTGGCCGTGAGCGAAGGGCGCCATGGGATCGTCCGAGCCGTGAATCACCAGAGTCGGAGCGGTGATCGAGCCGACAAGCCCGGAACGGTCGCGGGAGGCGAAGGCCGCGAGGATGTGGTTCTTCGAGGCGTGGCCCGCATCGGTGGCGTTCTCGATCTCCCGCTCGATGATCACGCGCGTGGCCGCCTCGTCGAACGGCGTCAGCTGTCCGGCGAGAATGCGTGCCAGTTTGAGGTGCGACTCGACGTGCTCCTCCCGGGTGCTGGGCGGATTGGCGATCTGTTCGGCGTCCCAGGCGGCCAGCCGTGGATCGCGTACCGTGCCCCGGAAGGTGTTGGTCGCGGGGTCGAGGGGCTCGGCGCTCGACATGATGACGGTCAGGCTGCGCAGCCGGTCAGCGTGTTCGAGCGCGATCTCCTGGGCGATCATGCCGCCCATCGAGGCGCCGACCACATCCGCCGTGGCGATGCCCAAGCCGTCGAGCAGACCGACGGCGTCCTGGGCGAGGTCGACCATGGTGTACGGGTTGGCCTCGTAATCCACGCGGCCGGACAGCCCGGTGTCCCGGTTGTCATAGCGGATGACGTACCGGCCTCCCTCCTGGAGAAGGCGGCAGAGCTCGTCGGGCCAGGTGGCACCTCGGGCGCCGAGCCCCATCACGAGCAACAGTGCGGGGTCGGCCGAGTCGCCGAACGTCTCGCACCACAGACGGATTCCGTTGGCCTCGACGATGCGTTCCATCATGTTCTGCCCCTCGTTCTGGCTCGCACCAGTGGCGACGACTGGCGCTACGACATCCCGTACGAGGACGAGCGCTCACGGACCGTGCGCCGAGTCCGCTCCCACAGCACCCTCCCAAAGCAAAAAGTATATACACGTTAACTTTTTGCTTGATCCGGACCGTCACAATCCAGCCGGCGCATGCAGGACGGCGAGCATCTGGGCTCGCAGGTGCACGCCCAGCGCCCGGATGTCGTCGCTCAGCCGGGCGGCGAGCACCGCCGTCACCATCCCCATGACGGAGGTGACGGCGATCCGCGCCGCGAGGTCCGACAACTCCGGCCGTACCTCGATCAGCAGCCCGACCCACTCCTCACGTATCTGCCGCATCTGGCGGTTGAGCCGCCGCCGATCCTGCTCCGGCAGCCACAGAAGCTCGGCCTGCATGATCAGAGTCAGGCTCCGGTTCTCGACGGACGACCGGGAGAACCAGTCCACCAGGGCGATCAGCGCCTCCTGCGGGTCCCGGTCCCGGTTGGCCAGCGCGGCTTGCGTCCCCTCCCGAAGGCGTTCCAGCGACAACTCGATCAGGGCGAGAAGGATGGCCTGCTTGCCGGGAAAATGCCGGTAGACCGCGGGTCCGGAGATGCCCACCGCGACCCCGATGTCGTCGATCCCCGTGTCGGCGTAACCACGCTCCACGAAGAGCCGGGCCGCCTGCAACAGGATGACCCGCTTGCGCACCCCATGTTTGCGCCCCTGCGAGATGAGGGACTCCAGCTCGTCGGACTCGGCCACGTACGTACCTCTCTGAAAGAAACGGGAACCACGGTTAACATATTGGATAAGGGCTGACCAGGCACACCGCTTCTCGTCCGCGACCGCAGCGAGGTGAGCGCCCACCACGTCCACTCAGTTGGTCAGTGGGCACGGCGACGGGGCGCGAGGACCTCGGTGGCCGTGACGATGGCCTCAGGTCCGGGTTTGACGTAGCGGATTGCGGTGCGGGGGCTCTTGCGCCGGGTCTTGCCCATGATGAGCTGCAGCGGCACTTCAGTCTCGCCGAGGTGGGTGGCGGCGCTGTGGCGCAGCTGGTGCAGATCGAACCCGGCGTACTTGTCCAGCAGGACGCGGGCGCGGTCGTAGCCGAGGCGGGCGCGCCCGGTGTACGGGCAGATGTCGGCCGGGCGGCGGGCGGCGGGCGACGCTCGGACAGGAACACCGGTCGTTTCGTGCGGGTCCTGCCATCCGGAAGCCGGAGTACCTGGGGCGGCAGGTGGGCGGTGCGCTGTCCCAGTACACCCACTCGATCGCGCCACCGGTTGCCCTGGCGGGCCCTGGACACCTCACCGGCCACGCCGCTCCGCCCTCACTCACGCTGCCGAGGACAGCGCCAGCACCTCCACCCTCCTGGCCCACTACGCCCGCCTGCCCCCCAAGGCCCTGGCCCGCCGGCGGAACAACCGAGACCCGGCGGCACGGCGCCGGTAACGCGTACAGCGCATCAGATCAGGTTCGTATCCGCCCGATTTTCCGCGAGTACTACGGATCCCCTGGGCGCCAGGGCCCGGGCAGCCGGGCGGGCGCCGGTACGGCCTGCGAGACCTTTGCTCACGATGGGGTCGCCGTGAAGTCCAGGTCACCTGCTTGGTCCCGGCCGTTGTGTCCTGCTGCGGATTCCGGGGCCTCGGATCCGGGCCGGGTGCGTGCGGTGCGGAGCAGGAGGGCGATGAGGACGGCCGCGCCCATCATCAGAACGACGCAGACCACCGAGGCGATCCGCATCTCCTGGGCGAAAGCGTTGAATGCCACGCTGCGTAGCATTTCGGCGGTGCCCTCCGGAAGGGTCGCGGCTGTGTCGACGGCACCGCCGAGGGTGTTCCGCGCGGCCTCCAGTTCCTTGGGCGTGAGGGTGTCAGGAGCCTTGGCCGCCAGTTCCGAACGGTAGACGGCGGTGCCGACGCTGCCCAGGATCGCGATGCCCAGCGCCCCGCCGAACTCGGCCGAGGTCTCGGCCATGGCGGAGGCCGCCCCGGCCCGCTCCGGTGGTGCGGCGGACAGGATTACCTCGGTGACCACGGCGGAGACTCCGCCGATACCGATCGCGACGATTGTCAGGCCGCTGACGAGGTAGCCGATTCCCGAACCGGCTTGGATCAGGGTCAGCATGGCGTAGCCGACGGCTGCCACGAGCAGCCCGGCGGCGATCACGTTGGGTTTACCGATGCGGGGCGCGATCGCGGTGGCCAGTGCGATGCCCAGCGGCATCACGAGGAAGGTGGGCAGGGACCACAGAGCCGACTCGAACGGTCCCATGCCCAGAACGAGCTGCATGAACTGCCAGTTGAACAGGGAGAAGCCGACCAGTCCGAATGTCGCCAGCGCGCCGATGAGCAAGGGCACGTTGAACCGGCGTGTGCGGAACAGCGCAAGGTCGATCATGGGGTTCGCGGTCACGCGCTGACGGTGGACGAAGGCCGCCCCTACGGCGAGTCCGGCGGCGCAGTACAACAGGGGAACCCACTCAAGACCGCGCTCCGCCAGCAGTTTGACGCCGTAGATGACGCCGAGTACGGCCAGAAGGGACAGGGCGGCGCCGAGCAGGTCGAAACGGCCCGGCCTGGGGTCGCGATATTCGGGGAGCAGCAGCGGGCCGAGGACCAGGAGCAGGGCCATCACCGGCACGTTGATCAGGAAGACCGACCCCCACCAGAAGTGCTCCAGCAGCAGTCCGCCGATGATCGGGCCGAGTACGGCGCCGCCCGCGAAGCCCGCCGTCCAGACACCGACCGCGGCAGCCCGCTGTTTGGCGTCGTGGAACATGTTGCGGATCAGGGAAAGCGTGGACGGCGCCAGCGTGGATCCGGCGATGCCCAGGAGCGCGCGGGCCGCGATGAGCGACCCGGAGCCGGTCGAGTAGGCCGCCAGAACGGAGGCGGCACCGAAGGCCGCGGCGCCCGCCAGCAGCACCCGCCGCCGTCCGATCCGGTCGCCGAGCGTACCCATCGTGATGAGCAGGCCGGCGAGGAGGAAGCCGTAAGCATCCATGATCCACAACAGTTCGGAGCTGCTCGGCTTGAGGTCGGCCGTCAGGGACGGGAGCGCGACGAACATGACGGACATATCCATGGACGCCAGTACGCAGGGCAATACCAGGACCGCGAGCCCGACCCACTCCCTGGCTCCGGCTGTTCTGTCTACTTCAGTCATTTCCTCGGTTCCTGAGTCGCGTTGGCCAGGTCGGGGTAAATCGCCCCGGTGGGTACTTTGTACGCACTGGAGCGTACACGATACGCATGAACGTTGAATTCGTACAGCATCTTTTTGAGCTGCTGGTTCGCCTGCACCGCACGCTGGAATCCTCGATGGTCTAGGATTTCGACACAACCCGGAGTGTGTGACGAAAAGGAGTGTGGTGATGTCGGTGCAACCGGCATGCGCGTCATGCGGAAAGTCGCTGGAACCCGCCGATCGGGGCCGACCGAGGCTCTACTGCTCCCGCGCGTGCCAAGCGAAGGCGTACCGGGCACGCAGAGTGGAGGCACCGACCGGCACCCCGGAAGACAACGACGGCGCGCCGCATCTCACCGTTGAACGCATCGTGCGAGCCGGGATCGTCATCGCGGACGCGGAGGGACTCGACGCGCTGTCGATGCGCCGGGTCGCCATGGACCTCGGCACCGGCACCATGTCCTTGTACCGGCACGTGGCGTCCAAGGACGACCTGGTGGCCCTGATGGTGGAGGCCGCGATGGCCGATGTGCCCCTGCCCGACTCGGCGCCGCGGGACTGGCGTCACGGTCTCGAACGCGCCGCATACCGTGACTGGGACCTTTACCACCGCCACCCGTGGATCCTGCCGAGAGTCATGGTGACAACCCGCGCGTACTTCAGCCCGGCTCTCGCGGCGGACAGTGAAAGCGCTTTCTCCGCGTTCGACGGACTCGACCTCGAACCCGCCGAGGCTTTCCGGTACATGTTCATGTTCGCCTCGTACGTGCAGGGCGTGGCGCTGACCTACGTCAGCGACATGGAGGCGGAACGGCAGGCGCGAATCGCCCCAGCTCAGGGGGTGAAAGCCTCGAATGAAGCACAGAATCCGCTTTTCGCACCCGGGGCATATCCCCGGCTCGCCCGCGCGATGCGCGCAGGCGCCACTCCCTGGGACCTCGACGCCCTGTTCGCCTCAGGACTTGCCGGCATCCTGGACGGCATCGCGGCCGATCTGGCCAGACGGGGCATCGATTCGAGGTCTGGCGGCCATCGGAACGAGAAGTCACGCTAAACGGCTCAGTGGACTCGGCTCAGAGGTCGCGCGGACAGGTGATCCTGACGCGCCGGGGGGGGGTGACAGGCGCTGCTGCTAGGCTGATCGGCATGTCAGGCGCATCGTGCTCGGCCGCTTGTGCGGCAGTGACCAGGACGTCCCGCTAGCGGCGGGACGTTCGACTCTCAGCACCACCCATCCTGGAACGTCCAGTCGCTTCGTGATCAGTCCGGAGCGGCCGTTTGTGCTGCTCGGAAACTCTTCAGAGCGACGGAGCACTCGATGCTTTCAGGCACTACTTCTTCCCGCGGGCAAAGCCCGTCTCCCGCACGCGCATGGCTCGTACTGTGCGCGATGGCCATGCTGCAGTTCTTCATCGCGGTCGACGTGACCGTGGTCAACATCGCGCTGCCCTCAATCGGCGCGGATCTCGGCGTCGACGGCCAGTCGCTGACCTGGATAGTGGTTGGCTACACCATCACCGGCGGCGGGCTGCTCATGCTCGGCGGTCGCCTCAGCGACCTGCTAGGCCGCCGTCGCACGCTGTTGGCCGGCACGACCCTGTTCGGTGCGGCATCGCTGCTGGCGGGGCTGGCCCCCTCGTTCGCGGTCCTGGTGGCCGCGCGCCTCTTCCAGGGGGCCGGCGAGGCTATCGCACTGCCGGCGGCGATGGCCACCATCGTGCTGATGTTCCCCGAGGGCCCACGCCGGTCGCGGGCCCTGAGCGTGTGGGCCGCAGTCGCCAGCTGCGGGCTGGTGCTGGGATTCGCCCTCTCCGGAATCATCACCGCCCATCTGGGTTGGCGCTGGGTCTTCCTGATCTCGGTGCCGTTCGTCCTGGTCGTGATCATGGCCGCGCTCGTGCTCGTCAAGGCCGACCGTCCCGCTTCACGTAAACGGGCCCGGCTGGACCTGCCGGGCGCGCTCCTGCTGACTGCGTGCCCGCTGTCGTTCACCTACGCCGCGGTCGAAGCAGGAGAATCCGGAACGAGCCCGTGGGTGAGCCTGGCAGCGCTGGCAGGTGCGGTGCTGGCCGCCGCCGGGTTCGTGCGGGTCGAGTCGCGGTCCTCGAACCCGCTGGTGCCGCCGGCCTTCTTCGCCAACCGTGCCCGGGTGAGGGCGAACCTGACAACGATGCTGCTCAGCGGGGCGTTGTCGACCTCATTCCTGCTGTTCACGTTCTACCTGCAGAACCGTCTCGGAATCGGTCCGCTGGGAGCCGGCCTCACGATGCTCCCGCTGGCTGTTGCGCTGATCGCGGCCTCGGTTCTCGTGCCGAGGCAGCTGGGCCGTTGGGGAGCACGCGCGTGCGTGCTGGCAGGTCTCGGAGCCGCTGCGGGCGCGATGACGGTGATCGCGCTTGTGGCAGCCCTGGGTGCCGGGGCGACGTGGCTGCTTCCGGCGATGCTGCTGATCGCCGCCGGGATGGGCTTCGGGCTGGTGGGGCTGCAGTACATCGCGGTCAGCGGAACGACCGACGAGGACGCCGGGATCGCCTCCGGCGTCCAGCGAGCAGCCGACCAGCTCGGCGGGGCAAGCGGCGTAGCAGTCTACGTGGGCATCGGGTTCGCCCCCGCCGTGCACGCCGCAGACCCGTTCCTGATCGCAGCGGTCCTCGCCATCGCCGGGCTGGCCGTCGGTGCCGTGGTCGTCAGCCGTTCCTCGGCCATCACGGAGGTGCGACCGCAGACCGAGTAGGAGACCGCGCCGCCACGCTCTGCCGTCAGGCAGCGGCGTGGCGGCGCGGCCATGTGTTCGACTCGGGAACAGTGGCTCGATCCGCGCCCGCTGCGCGTCAGCCAAGGGCATGCCCAGATCAACGATTAAGCGATCGGAAAGAAGCTCAGCTCAGGGCGGCGATGTGGGCTGCGAGCCGGTCATTGGAGGATCAGGCCGCGGCGTCCGCCGTACCATCCTCATCGCCTCTGGGCGTGTCCTGCTCGTCGGTGCCGAACAGCGTCAGTTGCTCGCCGTCCGGTTCGGTGCCGGTGAGTTTCAGACAGAGGTGCTTTCCATCAGGTCGTCACCCGCTGTCGCCGAAGTCCGGTCCGATCCTTCTTCTGTGTTTTCCGGTGGCACCCCTATGTGAGAACCAGTGTTCCGTATGGTGTACGGTACGACGTACGTTACAAGGAGGAGCAGCATGTACCAGCCGAGTGCCGAAGAACTGAAGAGCGTCGAGGAATGGTTCGCCGACTACGATGCGCTGGCCGAGCGGGGCTCCATCGAGCAACTGGCTGACCTGGCGGTCTTCCCGATGAACGTGGCCACCGACACGCCGGGCGGCTACGCGAGCGTCCGCCAGTGGACGCGAGCCGAGTATGTCGAGGCGATGAAGGAGTCCATGGGCGGCGGCACCGCCGGGCTTGACCTGCGTTCGACGCGCACCCCGCGCTTTCTCACCCCGAACCTGGTGGTCGTGGAGACCGAGGCGACGATGACGATCGAAGGCCAGGAGCACCGCATGCACTACGTCGACCTGCTGGTGCGGGCGGAGAACGGGTGGGCGTTCCAGACCATGGTCCAGGGCGGCTGGGGTCACGGCTGGCCGTCCGCCAAGCGCGGCTGACCGAGCCGTTCCCGGTCAGGGCACGTCTGGATGCTGAGCCGGCCTCCCGGAAGGGGAACGGTGCCGCCCGCTGTGGGTCGCGGGCGGCACCGTTCTGGGTGCGGGGTGAAGCGTTTCTTCGCGGTCCGGATACGACAGGTCCGGATACGACAGGAGGTGCGCTCTCGACGGTCGGCCGCCGGGCGGGGTGATGTGAACGACCTTGTCGTCCTGCCGCACCCGGCTGCCCGTGGTGAAATCGAAGGTGAAGAACCCACCCCCTCCAGGGATGACCCCTGAAGGAGCCCAGGGAATCGCCGACGCAGCTTGCGGGGCCCCTTGAGGGCCGGCTTCTGGATTCGCCGCCGTCAGGCCGCCTTGTCCGTGGCATCGGAGGCGGGGGCCAGCCGTACACGGCCGGGCCGGATCCTCTCCTCGGGGAAGACCCACTTCCGGAACGCCCAGAAGCGGAAGACCATGGCGATCAGCGTGCCGACGACCTGCGCGCTCACGAAGTCGGCGATCTCCTGGGCCACCAGGCTCACATCCGGCGTCTCCATGCCGAACGCGTATCGCGAGACCCACAGCGGTGCGGAGTTGAGCACCAGGCCGATCCCGCTGACCAGGAAGAACAGCGCCGCCTCGTGACGGCGCTCGCGACCGCCCCTGGCCCGGAACGACCATTCGCGGTTCAGCACGTAGGACACGATCGTCGCCACGAGCACTGCGATGATCTTCGCGGTCACGGGCTTCGGTTCCAGAACGGTCAGCTTCAGCCCATAGAACATCGCGTTGTCCACGAGGAACGCCGTCCCACCGACCGCTGTGAACTTCAGTAGTTCGCGGTGCTTCAGCGCAAGCGCGTGCAGCGGTTCCGGCAACCTTGCGAGTACCGCTTTTGCTATTCGGAGCACCCCCGATCTTCTCACCAGTCAGACGTTCCATGACAAGTTTGACGAACACGATTTGCCCGGCTGGAACCGTACCCGACGGCGAAGCCGCGTGATCATGAGCTTTGACACGGTGCCGCGGTGCCTGGTGAGGCCCGTCCCTCTAGGGTGGGCGCATGGCCGAACGGCGTCCCTTGATCGCGCGCAGGCTGCGACCGGGACACTGGGTCGCCGTCGACGTGTTCGCGGCCTTCGCCCTGGCCGCCGGGTTCTCAGCGTCGGCGGTGCTGGTGCCGGAGTCTGCCCGAGTGCCGACGTACGCGGCCGTGCCGGTGATCGCGCTGGCCTGCCTGCCACTGGCGGTCCGGCGCCGGTGGCCGGTGACGGTCTGCGTCCTGGTCCTGGTGGCGGCGGTGTTCGCGCCGTTCACCGGGTGGGAGGAGCCGTTCGTGCCCTTGGCGGTCGCGCTGCACGCGGTGGCGCTGCTGGAGGCGCGCCGGACGGCGGTGGCGGCGCTGGTGGCCGCGCTGGCGGTGACCGCCGCCGGCTCCGCGATCGGCTCGCTCTCATGGGCAGAGGCCGCGTCGGCGTGCGGATTCGCCTGGCTGACGCTCGGCCTGGCGTGGACGATCGGGCTTGCCGTACGGGAGCAGCGCGCGTACGCCGCGCAGGCCGTCGCACGGTCGGCGCAGGCCGCGGCCACGGCGGAACGGCTGCGCATGGCTCGTGACGTGCACGACGTCGTCGCCCACAGCATGGGGCTGATCTCCATGCGGGCCGGCATCGCCAACCACATCGCCGCCACGCACCCAGAAGAGGCGGGCGAGGCCCTGTCGATCATCGAGGAGACCGGCCGGAAGGCGCTGGCGGACCTGCGCAGGCTCCTCGGTCTGCTCCGCGACGACTCAGCAGACCGGGACGGCCCGCCGTACACGTTGGACTCGTTGCGCGAGCTGGTCGCGGCGATCCCGGCCGGTGACGTACGGGTGGAACTCGACGTCGAGCCCGGCCTCGCGCTCGGCGACGAGGAGGCCCTCGTCGTCTATCGCCTCGTGCAGGAGTCGCTGACCAACGTGCTCAAACACGCCGGACCGGCCCGATGCCGGGTGGCCGTCGGCACCCGGGCGGAGCATGAGCTGGTGGTCGAGGTCGTCGACGACGGCCGCGGGGGCGCGCCGCGGGAGGGGGGCCACGGGCTGGCCGGGCTGGAGGAGCGGGTGACCCTGTACGGCGGGACGTTCTCGGCGGGGCCGGAGCCCGGAGGCGGCTTCGCCGTCCGCGCAAGGCTGCTGTCGCGGGGCGGTTCCGGGAAGGACGAGAGATGAGCACGTTCACGGTGCTGGTCGCCGAGGACCAGGCGTTGCTGCGCGCGGGGCTGTGCAGGCTGATCGACACCGCCCCCGACCTGGAGACCGTCGGCGAGGCCGGGACCGGAGAGCAGGCCGTGGAGCTGGCCCGCGGCCTGCGGCCCGATCTGGTGCTCATGGACGTCCGCATGCCCGGCCTCGACGGGATCAAGGCCACCGAGCTGATCCGGACCGACCCGGTGACCGCCGCGACGCGGGTGGTGATGCTGACCACGTTCGATCTCGACGAGTACGTCTACGGGGCGTTGCGGGCCGGAGCCAGCGGATTCCTGCTGAAGGACACCCGGCCGGGCGACCTGCTGGAGGCGCTGCGCGTCGTGGGGGAAGGACAGGCGTTGCTGGCTCCGTCGGTCACCACGCGACTGATCGGGGAGTTCGCCCGGCGCGGGTTCACTGGGATCCCGGCCCGGCTCGCGGCGGGGCTGACCCAGCTGTCCGGCCGGGAGCGGGAGGTGCTCCTGCTGGTGGCTCAGGGGCTGACCAACCCGCAGATCGCCGAGCGGCTCGGCATCGGGCAGGCGACGGTCAAGACCCATATCCGCAGCCTGCTGGCCAAGCTCGCCGCGCACGACCGGGCGCAGCTCGTCATCGCCGCCTACGAGGGCGGCCTGGTCACGGCCGGCGGGCAGGCGCCGTCAGCGGCGGTAGGAGACCTCGGGGAAGGCGGCTGACGGGCCCCGCAGCAACGCCTGCGGACGGCCGCGCAGGTTCTGCTCGAAGAAGGCCAGCGGGTAGGCGCGCTGGAAGGCCAGCGCCCGCTCGGCCGGGATCGTGCCGACGACCTCCTCAAGCTGCGCCTTGCCCAGCCCCAGTGGCTTGGCCGACATGGGGATGAGCAGGACGTCGTCGCCGAAGGAGTTGTGGGCCGCACCCTTGAGGGTCACGTTGAGCCGCCAGCCCCGCAGCCCGTCCCAGAAGGTGCGCAGCGTCGGATTGGTCGCCATGCCGCCCTTCCCGTTGGTGTCGACCACCATGTACGGCCGGTCGAGACCGGACTGCGCGACCTTGCCGAGGATGGCGCCGTCCAGGCCGAGCCCGGCCTTGATCCGGGGGTCGGCGTACATGGCGGAGGAGGTGGCCGCGCCACCGAGCAAGTGCCCGAACATTCCGATGCGCGCGAGGTCGAAGAGCGGCTTCCCGTCACGACCGGGCAGTTTCTCCTCCAGGGAGGGCAGGCTGTCCAGGACGAACCGCACGTCGGCCACCCGGATGTCGACCGCCTTGGCGAAGTCGGTCACCTCGTCACCTGTCTCAACCCGGCCGCCGGGGAACTCCACCACCGCCGCGTCATAGGGGTGATCGACGGTGACCACCGCGTATCCCCGGCTGGCCAGTTCCTCGACGACGCCGGTCCCGTACGCGCGCGAGGCGTTGGCGCCCGGTGAGTACAGGACGACCGGCAGTTCGCCCAGGCTCGTGTCGGCGGGCGCGCCCTCGTGGCCGTCGGTTCTGTCCGTCAGCAACGAGCCCGGCTCCAGGTCGTTCATCTTCAGGTACTGCTCCGCCGCCGCCTTCGGCATCCAGGGGGCGATCGGGTGGGCCTGCGTGTCCCGGGCCGGGTACCACAGGCTGACCATCAGCTCCCGCTTCCTGCCGGAGCCCTTCCAGGGATCCGAACGGGACTGATCGACCAGGTGGACCGAGACGGTCCCCACCGGATGCGGGCCCGTCGGCTTCGGGATCGTCAGGCGTTGCGGTGGGGTGGAGCCGCATCCGGCCAGTGTGAGGGCCATGGCGGTGATGATGAGTGCACGTTTCACCCTGTTCACGGTGTCAGTCGTGTACGGCTGCCGCCTCTGGCGTGAGGAGGACCTCCGGCTCAACCCAGGAAGGTAGCGCTCGACGGAGATCGTTTTCAGGGATGACGCTCGCGACCGGAACCGGCCGTCAGGCGGCGGACCTGCGGATTCAGGGCGCGGGTCACCGTCCTTGAGGCTCGATGCCTACTCCCTTTGGAGTAACGCGTACGGCGAACGGTGCAAGATCAGGTGACGATCGACGGACGACGCGCTCCCGCCACTGCCCGGCCTAACGTTTCCCCTTGAAACAACGACACGAAAGCTGGAGGAATCACCATGAACAAGCGAGTGATGACGGCGATCGCCGGGCTGAGCCTGACGGCCGGTCTGCTGGGATCGGCCTGGGCACCGGCCGGCGCCCAGACCGGCACGGCCGGTGAGGCCACCGTTGCGACGGCCGCGCCGAAGCCGCCGAAGGGAGCCAGGGCCGTGGTTCAGGTCAGCCCCAACCCCACCACCGAACGGGGCCAGGAGGTGACGATCACTGGCCACTGCGGCGGCGGCAAGGGGCTCAAGGCAGTGGTCGCCGGGATCGACTTGAAGAACCCGGTGCTGCAGAACATCCGCATCGTGAAGGACGACCCGAAGGGATTCGTGGCGAAGGCGACCCTCTCCCCCAGGATCGGTAACGGCGTCGGCCCTGTCTTCGTCGACTGCGGCGGTGAGGCGGGCGTGACCCTCCTGGTCACCCACGTCTGATCGGATCCGGGGCCTCCGCATGGCCGAGTCGTTCGCACGGCGCGAACCCACTCCTGTCCGGCACTTCGCCCGGATCATCGACATCACGCTCGCCGTCCTGACCCTGGTCTTCTTCGTCGCCGTGGCCCTCGCCACCGGGGTGCACAGCCCCTGGCAGGGCCAGATCCCCCTCGGTCTGTTTCTCGGAGCGCTCCTGCTGGTAAGACGCCGCTGGCCGATGACCGTGCTGCTGTTGTCGATCGGCGGTGTCTTCGTCTACCACCTCACCGGACACTGGTCTCCCCCCGGTTGGATCTGGCCGGTCGCGGTCGCCTACTTCACCGTGGCCACCACACCACGTGTGCGCTGGGTGCCCGTCATCGGCCTGGCCCAACTGGTCTACTCCGCTGTCGACGCCCGCTGGGTCCTGGACAGGAACCCGACCCACTATCTGACCCACGTCGTGGGGGAAGGACTGCTCCTGGCGATCCTCATCGCCGCCGGCCTCACCTACGCCGCCACGACGCGCTGGCGTGAGCGGTTGCGCGAATCCGACAACCGTGCCCGCGCCGCCGAGGAACGGCTGCACGTCTCGCACGAGGTACACGACATCATCGCGCACACCCTGGCCGTCGTCGGGGTGCAGCTCAACGTCGCCGCCGACACCCTCCAGGAGGACCCGGCCGAGGCCGCCGCCGCGCTACGCCTGGCGAAGGACGTCAGGAACCGGGCGATGAGCGACCTTCGCTCGCTCATCGCGACCCTGCGTGACAGCCCGGCCGACATCGCGCCCCAGGCGGACCTGGCCTCCCTGGACGCTCTCATCGCGGACATCCGCGCCGCCGGGCTTGAGGTGATCCTCGATGAGCGCGGCGACCGCGCGGCCGTCTCCGCCACTCCCGCCATCGCCGTCTACCGCGTCGTTCAGGAGTCCCTGGCCAACACGCTCAAGCACGGGGAGGCGAGCAAGGCCGAGGTGACGATCGGCTACCGGCTGCACTCGATCACCGTCGAGATCATCGACGACGGCCGCGGCGTCCCGGGTGGCGCCGATGTCACCGAGGGCCACGGCCTGGCCGGCATGCGCGAACGGGTGAGCGCGCTCGGGGGCGAGTTCACCGCGGGCCCCGTCCCCGGTGGCGGCTTCGCCGTACGGGCCGACATCCCTGTGGCAGGCTCGATGGCATGACGATCAAGGTCCTCCTCGCCGACGACCAGGCGCTCGTACGGGCCGGCTTCCGCAGCCTGCTGGCCCGCTCCCGGGACATCACCGTCGTCGGCGAGGCCCAGGACGGCGACGAAGCCGTACGGCTGACCGTGAGCACCCGCCCTGACGTGGTTCTCATGGACATCCGCATGCCGGGCACCGACGGGATCACCGCCACGCGCCGCATCGTCACCGACCCGGCCATCCTGGGCTGCCGCGTCATCATCCTCACCACGTTCGACACCGACGAACACGTCTTCGCCGCCCTGCGCGCCGGAGCCAGCGGCTTCCTCACCAAGGAGGTCGAGCCCGCGGAACTCCGCCGGGCGGTCGCCGCCGTCGCCGGTGGGGACGCGCTCCTGTCGCCGGGCGTCACCCGCCGTGTCGTCGAGCGGTTCGCCCACCGGCAGGACTTCACGCCTGACGCGGGGCGGCGAATGGCCGCCCTCACCTCCCGGGAACTGGAGACGGTCAAGCTCGTGGCGCTCGGACTCTCCAACAACGAGATCGCCGAGCACCTCGTCATCAGCCCGTTCACCGCCAAGACCCACATCACCAGGGCCATCGCCAAACTGAACGTGCGCGACAGGGTCCAGCTGGTCATTTTGGCCTACGAGAGCGGCCTCGTACGGCCCGGCGCGTGACGACGACTCCGAGGAGGTGGTGAGGCCGGGTGGCCTCACCACCTCTAGTTCTCAGCCATCACGGTGAAGGTGAATCCGGTGCTCGTCGTACGGCGCAGCGAGACGTCGCACTTGACCCGGCGCAACACCTCGTTCCTGCTGAGGCCGAGCCCCCGCGCGATGAGCCGTTCCGGACGCACCGGCACCGGATCGTCGAAGGTGACCTCCACCTGGACCGGCCACGCCTCGTCGAGCCATGCCGACGGGGTCTCCAGCCGCCAGGCCCCCGTCCAGTCGAGGGTGAAGTGGTTGCGCTGGGCGAACAGCGGGTCCAGCAGTCTGGACGCCACCAGTCCCGGATCGTTGACGAGATAGCCGTCGAGTTGGGCCGGATCGAGGGATCTGACCGGCGCCCGCTCGTGCACGGTGAGCTTGCTCGTCCGGTCGCAGGACACGCAGCGGACCAGCAGCCACACGTCCAGCAGCTTGCCGTTGGCGTTGACGCGGAACCTGCCCTCGCCGGTGGTGGCCGACTCCGACCGGCAGTCCACGCACCGCAACGACAGCAGGGGAAGCCTGGTCCGACGGATGACCCAGGGCAGCACGATATGAGGTTGTGAAGACATGATCTCTCTAGACCTGACACGAGGCCGATTGCGCGCGGCCTCAAACGCCGCGGAACCGGGCGCGCGAGGGCAGCCCGGCGGAACCGACGAGAGCGTCGGCTACAGGTGAGCGAAGAAACGTGTCAGGTCAAAGAGCAGGCGGGGTCACGCGGTCTTGTCCTCTGTCCTCACGACGACGGTGCTTGGGGCAAGCTACGGGAACGCGGCAGGAGGCCTCAAGCGGTTTTCCGACGGTGTCGGCTCGCCGGGCCCTCGGGTGAAGCCGCCGGACGGCTCCACCCCCCGCGTGCCGGGGACGGGTGCCAAGGGATGATCCTGCCATGGCGGATGTGATTTTCTTCGACCTGGACGGCACCCTGGTGGATCACCGAAGCGCGGTCCTGGAAACGATCGGCCAGGTCGTCCGGGCCGCGCCCAACGCGACGGCTCCATTGGAGGAGCTGGTGACGTCGTGGTGGACGCTGGAGGGACGCCACATGCGGGAGTACCTCGCCGGTCAGTGTTCCTTCGCCGAACACCACCGGCGTAGGGTCCGCTCCTTCCTGCCCATGCTCGGCGAGCCGGTCCCGGAGGACCCCGCTCTTCTGGACGCCTGGATCACCGAGCGCTACCTCACCGCGTTCGAGAAGTCCTGGCGGAGCTATCCCGACGTCCGGCCATGTCTGGAGACCCTGAAACGACTCCCCCACGGACCGCGCCTGGCCGTCCTCACCAACGGCGACCCCGGACAGCAGCGCGCCAAGCTCGCCCGCTTCGGCCTCCTGGAGTACTTCGAGGCCGTCCTGACCCCGACCGAGCTCGGTACGGCCAAGCCCGCCGCCTACGCCGCCGCCTGCCGGTGGATGCGGACGGACCCGGCCCGGGCGGTCAACGTGGGCGACATGCTGGAAAGTGACGTGAACGCGGCCTCCCTCGCCGGGCTCACCGGCGTCTGGCTGGACCGCGGCATCGACTTCGTCACCGGTGAGCCGTCACCGGCGGCGGAGGAGACCGTGCTCCGCGTCGAACGTCTCACCGACCTCCCCGGCCGCCTGTCGTTCACGGAGTCGACACGCCGGCACAGGTCTTCGAGCGGCGTGACAACCCCACCGGCATGATCGATCAGCTCATCCCCGGGGATCCCATGGGAAGAGACGACCGCCGGGTCCGGCGGTGGCGGCCGGAGATAATCCGAAACTCGGAGCCGACGGACGTCGAGAACGCTCCGGCGGCTCCGTCCCCGGGGTGGAACACGACGACGACCTTGGAGGAACGGCCATGCGAGCGAACGAGATCACCGAGATTCCGGACCGGCCGATCAGCCGGGAGCTGCCGGCCCGTCACGTGGCCCGGCTGGCGTACGTGGCCAAGGACGGCACGCCCAGGAACATTCCGATCGCGTTCACCTGGAACGGCTCGGAGATCGTCATGTGCACCACGAAGAACGCCCCGAAGCCTCCGGCCCTGCGCGAGAACCCGATGGTCGCCCTGACGATCGACACCGAGGTGCACCCGCCCAAGATCCTGCTGATCCGCGGGCGGGCCGAGCGCGAGAACGCCTGAGAACGGCCCCGCCCACAGCGAGGAGAACTCAAGCACTGCCGGGGCGCTCCCGCACTGGCAGCCCGGTCGTACGGCTCAACCGCGCGGGGCCGGTCGGCCCCGCCGGTCGGGTCAGTTGTTCGCGACGAAGTCGACGACCAGCCGGTTGAACTCGTCGGCGTGCTCGATCATCGCCCAGTGCCCGCAGTGGTTGAGCAGCACCAGCCTGCTGTTCGGGATGTTCGCCAGCAGGTACAGCGAGGTCTCGAACGAGACGACGCGGTCGTCGCGGCCGTGGATGAGCAGGGTCGGCACCTGGATCGCCGGCAGTGCCTCCGGCTTGACCCACTTCGGCAGCGGCGCGCCCTTCGGCAGGCCGTCCACGTAGTTGCGCAGATGGTCCGGACGGGCGAGCGCGGCGTCCGAACGCGCCTGGCACAACTCGGGGGTGGCGAAGCGGGCCTTGTCGTAGACCATGATCTCGACGAGCCTGCGCATGTTCTCCGGGCTCGCGTCGTGGTAGGCCTCGATCAGCACCTTGAGGCCTTCGGAGGGGCCGCCGCCGGCACCGAAGAGCGTCGGCATCCGGCCGACCGGCGGGCCCATGGTGACCAGGTGCGAGATCCGGTCCGGGTGCTCGGTGGCCAGACGCAGCGAGGTCTGACCGCCCATCGAGTTGCCGACGAACGCGGCCTTCTCGATGCCGAGGGCGTCCAAGAACTGGATCACCGCCTCCACGTGGTCGAGCCGGTCGACGGTCGCGGGGTCCGACTCGCCCCAGCCGGGCATGTCGACGGCGTACACGTGGAAGTGCTCGGCCAGCGCCTCGATGTTGCCCGCGAAGTTACTCCACCCGGTCGCGCCCGGCCCGCTGCCGTGCAGCAGGACGACCGGGTGGCCGGAGCCCGCCTCGTAGTAGCGGAGCTTCCAGTCGTTCGTCTGGACCGTGCGGGCGATGTCCTTGGGGTCGAGGGCCATCAGTGGTCTTCTCCGTTCGGTGCGGGTGCGGCGGCGAGCAGTTCGGCGACGACGGCCGAGGGGCGGTGACCCCAGCTGTGCAGCTTGTCGAGCGTCCTGACCTCCCACGTCTCGTCGTCGATGATCAGCCCGCCCCAGCCGTACTCGACGCTGAAGCCCGAGGGCGTGAAGACGTAGAAGCTGAACATGTGGTCGTTCGGGTGCATGCCGAGTGTCATCTCGAACGGCTGCTTGGTGTCCATGCACCGGTCGTAGGCCCTGCCGACGTCGCGGATGTCGGTCACCTCGACCATGAAGTGGTGGGTCCTCTTCGGCGACGGCAGGTCACCGAAGGCCACGGTGTGGTGGCGGCCGTTGCAGTGCAGGAAGATCAGGTCGGCGACCACACCCGGGGTCACCTCCTCGACGATGATGTCGCTGACCTTGAAGCCGAGCAGGTCGATGTAGAAGCCCAGGTAGGTCTCCCGTGGGACGTCGTGCGCCAGGAGGACCTGGTGGCCCGCGCCGCCCGCGCCCGTCACGAAGCCGCCGAGCAGCTTGGCGGACTCGAACGGAGTGGCGGCCTCGGCCAGGCCGGTGACCAGCTCGATGCGGTTGCCCATCGGGTCCGCGGTGACGAAGATCCGCTCCACCTTGCGGGCGGCGGCGAGGGCGGGGTCGCCCTCGGCGACCTCGATCCCGGCCGCGCGCACCTTCTCGACCAGCGCGTCGAGCTCGGCCGCGTCGACGACCTCGTAGCCCGTGGCCACCAGGTCGTCGGCGGGGCCCTCGGTGACGATCCAGCGGTGGGCCTTCTCGTCGGTGCGCAGGGTGAACCCGGTGCCGGTTCTCTCGCCGATCGGCATGCCCAGCAGCTCGACGCCGAAGTGCTCCCAGTCGGCGAGGTCGCTGACCTCGTAGACGACGTAACCGAGCTCCTTGACTCGGGGCATCTCTCTTCTCCTTCTTCTCAGGCCTCTCAGATTTCTCAGGCCGGTGGCCCGGCCTGCCGGTCTCAGGCGGGCACGGCGAGGGCGGGTACGGCGAGGCCGCCGACGTCGGACGCGGCGACGAACCTGTCGGGGCGCAGCGCCACGGCGCGGGCGCCGTACCTGCGCAGCCACGGCAGCAGGACCTCGTCCAGGTCGACCAGTTCGTCCGGCCCCTGCGTGTACGCCGTCTTCGGCCGCACCGCGACGTAGCGCGCGCCGAGCGCGTCCCAGTCCGCCTTCTCCTCCGCCGTCAGCAGGGTCGAGGGATCGACGTCGCCGCCGAGCAGCACGAAGCCGTCGCCGAGGAGGTCGTCCAGGCGCACCATCCGGCCGATCGCGTCGCCGGCGATCGGCTGCGGGACCATCCGGCCGACGATGCTGGCATCGCCCAGCGGGCCCCTGATCCAGCCGCCCTCAAGCACCGGCGGGGCGATGAGCGGTGGCTCGAACGGGGTGACCGTGTCCTGGGGCACCGTGTTCATCGCGGCCTGCTCCTGTTCGGACAGCTCCTGCTTGATGACCCGTCCGAGCTGGACCGCGAGGCCGGTGTAGAAGGCGGCGTTCGGACGCCGTTCCGCCTCGTAGGTCTCCAGCCAGCTCTCGGGCAGCTCGCCTTTGATCACGCGGGCGAGTTTCCAGCACAGGTTGTGGGCGTCGCGCATTCCGGTCTGCATTCCGGCGCCCGCCCACGGCGGCATCAGGTGGGCCGCGTCGCCGGCCAGGAAGACCCGGCCCCGGCGCCAGGTGTCGGCCATCCGGGTGTGGTGCCGGTAGAAGGCGTGCTGGTGGATCTCGACGTCCTCCTCCGTGACGCCGAGCGCCTGGAGCAGCGGCCATACCTCGGCGCTGGTCGGGTAGTCCGCCGGGGACTCGTCGGGCTTGAGCGGGATCTCCCAGCGGTGGTTGCCCGCGGACAGCGCGATGTCGACGACCGGGCGTTCCTTGTCGGACCAGAAGGTCAGGAAGTCGCGGTCGGGCCACCACCGCTTGACGCGGCAGTCGATGACCACCCATGTGACGTCGTTGGTGTCGCCCAGCAGCCGGCAGCCCACCTCGTCCCGGGTCGTGCTGCTGCCGCCGTCGGCGCCGATCGCGTACCGGGCGCGGACGGTGCGGGTCTCACCGGTCGCGGTGTCCGTCGAGGTGACGGTGACGCCGTCGTCGTGCTGGTCGATCCCGGTGACCTCGGCGCCGTAGTGGACGGTGATGCGGTCGCCGTACTCCAGCGCGGCGGCGCGCAGTTCGGTCTCCATCGTCGGCTGGTAGATGTTGTAGAAGCGCGGCTTGCGGCCCAGCGTCGAGGGCGGGTGCTCGACCCGCATGATCTCCGTGCCGTCGTAGGTCACCCAGCGCAGGGCCCGCTGGGGGTCGATCTTCTTCTCGATCCGCTCGTCGATGCCGAGATCCTGGAAGATCCGCATCGTCCAGTCGTTGACGGTCACGGCCCGGGCTCGGGGGTAGATGTCCCTGTCCCGTTCGAGGGCGACGGCGGAGACTCCGTACCTGGCGAGGGTGAGTGCGGCGATCACACCGGTCGGGCCGTATCCGATGATCGCGACATCCGCGTCGTAGCTCTCGGTCATGCGCTGACTCCGTTGTCCTGGCCGCGTGTGCTCGGCGCGGCAGTTTTGGACCGATCGGTCGGTACGATAGTGAGGAGGGTAACAATGACCAGCGGCGATGTGTCAAGAGCCGCCCTCCGAGTCCCTAGAATTCGGCGAGTGGACAAGCCCGCGCCGAAGGCGCAGACCGGGAACCGCCGAGGCCGACGGTCACGCCAGGAGATCCTCGACGCGACCGCCCGGGTGATGTCCGTGCGCGGCTACGCGGGCACGTCGATGTCGACCCTCATCAAGGAGACGGGCCTGCCGAGGAGTGCCTTCTACCACCACTTCGAGTCCAAGGCGGGGCTGCTGTCGGCCGTCATGTCCCAGGGTGCGAGCGACTACTTCGACGCCATGCGCGAGGCCCACCGCAACCCGCCGGAGGGCGGCACCCCGCGCGAGCGCCTCGGGTGGTACCTGCGCAGGACCGGTGAGGTCTTCGAGCACCGGGAGGCGTTCCTGCGCCTGCTGCTGGTGCTGGTCATGAGCAACGAGGCGGCCGAGGCTCCGGAGGCGCTGCGAACCGTGATCGCGGTCCGCGACGAGGGCCGCGACTACATGCGGCACATGATCCGCTCCTCGTTCCTGAGCGAGGGCGAGGAGGCCGCGAACACGGTCGCGGACGCCCTCGCCCACTTCGGCATGGCCGGATTCGACGGCGCGTTCGTCTCGCTCCAGTCGGAGGACGGCAAGCCGATCTCGGAGTTCATGGAGCAGCTCGCCGACGCCATGACGGCGATCGGCGAGGCACTGATCGCCCGCCACTGAGCCTCAGAGGGCGCGCGTGATCGCGTCGGCGGCGGCCGTGAGGGCGGCGGTGAGCGGCTTGACCTGCTCCGGCGAGTAACGGACGCTGGGCATCGAGATCGACAGCGCCGCGACGGTCGCACCGGAGCGATCCCTCACCGCGCACCCCATCGCGGTCACGCCCCGCTCGGTGCGCTCAAGGTTGAGCACGACACCGCTGAGCCGTACGGACCGGAGCTCACGGCGAAGCCTCGTCAGGTCGGGCAGCTCCTCGGCGGGGTCGTGCCGGTCGTCGGCGGCGTACAGGGTCACGAGTTCCTCGTCCGGGAGCGCCGCCAGCGCCACCAGGCCGCCGGTCGCCTGGTGGGCGGGGAAGACCATGCCCTCGCGGCTGCCCACCCGCAGGGCCTGGGCGCACTCGACCGAGGCGATGAACCGGACGTTCCTGCCGGTGCGGATGCTGAGGTTCACGGTCTCGTCGATCCGGTCGACCAGGGCCCGCATCGGCCCGAGGGCCGCCGCCCGGAGCGTGCCGACGTCGGACTGGGCACGCTCGGCGAGGGCGAGGATGGGGCCCACCCGGTAGGTCCGGTCCTCGTCCTGCACCGCGAAGTCGCGGTAGACCAGCGCGGTCAGCAGCCGGTGGGCCGTGGAACGGGCGACGCCCAGCCGTTCGGCCGCCGCGGAGACCGTGATCGCCCCGTCGAGCTGGAGGATCTGCGCGAGCCTGAGGGCGTGGTCGACGCTGTTCGAGGCGTAGGCCGGCGGAGTCTTCATCGGCTTCACCATGGTCCGATCCTGACACAGCCTGTTCTGCTGTGCAGAATCCTCTGTTCCTGATCCGTCGCGTCAGCGGATAGTCAGGACCATGTCCGACGCGCACGCCATCACGTCGCCGGTCAGCGTCACCGCTGAGGACCGGCCCGACCAGCCTCCCGTCAGCCCCGAACTCGAAGACCTCTACCGCGGGTTCGAGAAGGCGCTGCTCGTCCCGCTGTGGACGGAGATCGGCGACCTGATGCCGCGGCACCCGCGTTCCAAGGCCCGGCCGCACCGCTGGAACTGGAGCGAACTGCTCGAACTCGCCGGCCGTTCCGGGAACCTGGTCCCCGTCGGCCGCGGCGGCGAGCGCCGCGCGATCGCGCTGGCCAACCCGGGCCTGGGCGGCAAGCCCTACGCGACCCCGACCCTGTGGGCCGCGATCCAGTACCTCATGCCGGGCGAGGACGCGCCCGAGCACCGGCACACCCAGAACGCCTTCCGCTTCGTCGTCGAGGGCGAGGGAGTGTGGACCGTGGTCGAGCGCGACCCGGTGCCGATGCGCCGGGGCGACTTCCTCCCCCAGCCCGGCCTGCACTGGCACGCCCACCACAACTCGGCGAGTACGCCGATGGCCTGGATCGACGGGCTCGACATCCCGTTCCAGTACGGCATCGAGGGGCAGTTCTTCGACTTCGGCCGGGACACCCTCACCGAGGAGGAGCACGCCACCCCCGATCGTTCCCGCGCCGAGCGGCTCTGGGGGCACCCCGGCCTGGCACCGGTCTCACAGCTCGGCCGCCGCGAGGGCACACCCCTTCTGCGTTATCGCTGGACCGACACCGACGCCGCGCTGACCGGCCAGCTCACGCTGGAGCGGGAGGGCCACCCGGCCACGGTCGAGCCGGGTCACGCCCTGGTCCGCTACACCAACCCGACCACCGCCGACGACGTGCTGCCGACGATCCGGGCGCAGTTCCACCGGATCACCACCGGCACGGAGACCGCGCCGTACCGGGAGACCGGCTCGTCGGTCTACCAGGTCTTCGACGGGTCCGGCCGGGTCACCGTCGGCGACCGGACCTGGACGGTGACCCGCGGAGATCTCTTCGTCGTCCCGTCCTGGCAGCCGCTGTCGATCCGCTCGGAGGCGTCGGCGTCCGACTCCGACTCGGGCGCGCTCGACCTGTTCCAGTTCGGCGACGCCCCGATCTTCACCAAGCTCAACCTGTTTCGCAGCCACACCGAAAGGGACAGCCGATGAAGCTCGCCACCATCCGCCTGGGTGACCAGCGCACCGCCGCCGTCCGCGTCGAGGGCGACCAGCTCGTCGAGGTGGGCCTGCCCGACGTCGGCGCCGTGCTGGCCGCGCCCGGCGGTCTCGCGACCGCCGCGACGGCCGACGGCACCAGGCACCCGCTCGCCGGAGCCGACCTCGCCCCGGTCGTGCCCCGGCCCGGCAAGGTCATCTGCGTCGGGTTGAACTACCAGAACCACATCAAGGAGATGGGCCGCGACCTCCCGGAGTACCCGACCCTCTTCTCCAAGTTCACCGACACGCTCATCGGCGCCACCGACGACATCCGGCGCCCCGAGGAGACCGAGCAGTTCGACTGGGAGGCCGAACTCGCCGTCGTCGTCGGCCGGCAGGTACGCCGGGCGGACGAGGAGCAGGCGGTCGCCGCGATCGCGGGGTTCACCGTGCTCAACGACATCACGTGCCGTGACTGGCAGTTCCGGACCCGGGAGTGGCTGCAGGGCAAGAACTGGGACTCGACCACCCCGATCGGCCCGTTCCTCGTCACCGCCGACGAGACCGGCCCGCGGCCGGCGCTCGACATCCGCTGCGAGATCGACGGTCAGGTGACGCAGTCCGACAACACCGGCGACCTGCTCTTCGACCCGGTCCACCTGATCCGTTACGTCTCGACGATGGTGCGCCTCAACCCGGGCGACGTGATCGCGACCGGCACCCCCGGCGGGGTCGGTCACGCCCGCAGGCCACCGGTCTTCCTGAAGGGCGGCGAGCTGGTCGTGACCGAGATCGAGGGTCTCGGCCGCCTTGAGAACCGCGTCGTCCCCGAAGGCGCGTGATGGCACGCGACCTCGCCACCACACTCGCGTGGGCCGAGACGGGGACCCGGCTGTGCGTGTCGGCGATCACCGGCCTGTCCGAGGAGGAGTACGGCGCCGCCTCGGCCCTGCCCGGCTGGACGCGCAAGCACCTCGTGGCGCACCTGGCCGCGAACGCCGAGGCGGTCGGCAACCTGATCCACTGGGCGCGCACCGGCGAGAGGACCCCGATGTACGGCTCCCCGCAGGAACGCGCCGAGGGGATCGAGCGGGGTTCCCGGCTGGGCGCCGGCGAACTGTCACGGTGGTTCACGGAGTCGGCCGCGACTCTGGCCACCGCGATGGCGGCGCTGCCCGACGAGGCGTGGCGGACCCAGGTGGTGACCGCGCAGGGCCGTACCGTGCCGGCGAGCGAGGTCCCGTGGATGCGCAGCCGGGAGGTCATGGTGCACGCCGTGGACCTCGCCACCGGGCTCACCTTCGCCGACCTTCCCGACGGCTTCCTGCTGGCGCTGCGGGAGGACGTCCTCGCCAAGCGGGGTCTCGACGCGGTGCCCGGCGTCGAAGGGTCCCTGGCCGACGTCACCGCCTACCTGGCCGGACGTCCCACGACCGGGGTGACCGCCGTCGGCGGCGGCCTCCCACCGACCCTGCCCCCGTGGCTGTGACGAGAAGGACCGATCCCATGGGCGTCTTCCCCTCAACCCGTGCCGACGTGATCGTCGTCGGGGGCGGCATCGGCGGCCTGTCCGCGGCGCTCGCCCTGACCCGTCAGGGGCTGCGGGTCAGGGTGCACGAGCGGTCGTCGGTGTTCGGCGAGGTCGGCGCGGGCCTCCAGCTGGCGCCGAACTGCACCCGCATCCTGGACCGCTACGGGCTGCTGGAGGAGGCGGCCTCCCTCGGCGTGCTGCCCGAGGCCATGGTCATGAAGGACGCCGTGGACGACGACGACCTGACCCGGCTGGACCTGCGCGACCTGGAGCGCCGTTACGGCTACCCCTACCTGGTGATCCACCGCAGCGACCTGCACGGGATCCTGCTCCGCGCCTGTGAGCGGGCGGGTGTCGAGCTCCTGACCGACGCCCACTGCACGTCGTACGAGAACGTCGCCGGTGGCGCCCGGGTCCGTTTCGCCGACGGCGGCGCCGACGAGGCGGAGGTGGTGATCGCCGCGGACGGGCTGCACTCGGTCGCCCGCGAACTGCTGGTCAAGGACGAGCCGGTGAGTTCGGCGTACGTCGCCTACCGCGGCGCCGTGCCGTTCGAGAAGGTCGCCGACAACGGCATCCACGACAAGGACGTCGTCGTGTACGTCGGCCCCCGCTGCCACTTCGTCCAGTATCCGCTGCGGGGCGGCGAGATGTTCAACCAGGTCGCCGTGTTCGAGTCGCCGAAGGCGCTGGCCGGTGAGGACGACTGGGGAACACCGGACGAGCTGGACGCGGCGTTCGCGGGAACCTGCGAGCGGGTCCGGAAGGGGCTGCCGCTGATGTGGCGCGACCGGTGGTGGCGGATGTACGACCGTGACCCGATCATGACCTGGGTGACCGGCCGGATCGCGCTGCTCGGTGACGCGGCGCACCCGCCCCTGCAGTACATGGCGCAGGGCGCGATCATGGCGATCGAGGACGGCTGGGTGCTCGGGGAGCACGTCGCCGCCCAGCGCGCGCGGCGGACCGGTGACGGCTCCGGCGTCGACTGGGACGCGGCGCTCGCCGCCTATGAGGCCGTACGGCCCGAGCACTGCCGCCGCGTCGTCACCACCGCCCGGGCGTGGGGCGAGCTGTGGCACCTCGAAGGCGTCCTGAGGCTGCGGCGCAACGCCCTCCTGCGTGGCCGTGACGTCTACGACTACTCGTTCGTCGACTGGATCTACGGCCCCACGGCGCTGGTCCCCGAGGACGAACCGGAGATGTTCCAGCCGATCCCCCTGGACACCGTGCCGCTCTGACCGTGCCACTTTTGACCGCTTCGCTTCCGCCCGAGGCGGGCGGTACCGCCCCGGGCGACGACCGGCGGCACCGGACACGTTGGCGCCGGGTCGCCCGGGAACGTGTTCTCGACGGCCGGTCAGCAGGTGACGGTGCCCCTACGGATGGCGTGGCCGCCGTCGTTGTCGTCGTCGGCCCAGTAGACGGGCTTGGACCCGTTGACGCATTCGTCGGCTCCGGCGAGGGAGAAGCCCTCGTTGTTGTAGTCGGGCATGCCGGTGGGCCGGTCGTGGACGGCGGTGACGGCGAAGGCCCCCGAGGCGTCGACCTTCAGGGTGCGGTGCTGGCCGCCGCAGTTGTCGTCGCAGACGGCCCACAGCCGGAGGGCCTGCGGTTCCCACTGCAGTTCCATGACACCGGCCATGCCGCTGCTGGTCGAGGAGATCCGGGTGAAGGCCCCGGAGTCCTCAAGGACGTAGCCGTGGATCATGCCGGTGCCCTCGACGCCGAGGAAGAAAACACCTCCGGTGTGGGCGCCGTAGCCGCCGGGGTCGTAGGCCGCGCCGGTCGAGGCGTCCTTGAACCCGGCGCCGGTGAGGTAGCCGTCGGGGATCCAGGTGACGCCCTCGAAGCCGAGGTTGGAGCCCACGGACGGCAGGCTCGCGGTGAGGTTCCACTCCTTGGTCGCGGTCAGCGTCGTGCCGCTGCCGGAGACGTCGTAGCGCAGGACGGAGAGCCTGCTGCTGCCGGAACCGTTGCGCTCGCTGGAGACGAACACCCCTCCGGCCGCGCCGGAGCCGGTGACGGTGACGCCCTCGCTGTCGGGGGCGCCGGAGCCGCCGGGGAAGCGAAGCGCCTTGCCGGAGGTCCAGCCGCCGGTGGTGTCGGGCTTCCAGCCGCCGGAGCCGTTCGGGACCAGGCGCCACAGCCTGCCGCTGTTCTGCGCGCCCCACAGTACCCCGCCGGTCTGGTGGAGGCCGCTGAGGTCCTCACCGAAAACGTTCGACCCGTCGGCGGTGGACACCGAGGAACCGCCCGGCCAGGCGACCGATGCCAGGGAACTCGCCGGGGCGACCCCGTTTTCTGTGGCTTTTGTGGCTTCTTCGACTTGTGTGACGGGCGCGACGGATGTCGCGTTGGCGATCGTCGGTGTGGCCGTCATGCCGAGCGCCATCGCGCCGGCGATCAGGATTCCGCGGGCCGGTCGGCCGGATAACGGGCGGGGGGTCCGAAAGGTACTGCCATTCACAGGCGAACTGCCTTTCAACGAGCGAACGGCTGCCGGCAGCAGCCGGAACAGGCATAAACGACAAAATTCTGATCATTCGGCATGAATGCCGAATGAATCGCATACGTCGTCACGCCGTCCGCAGCGTGAGGCAACGCCGACGTTCCCGGTGGGCCCGCCCCGCAACCCCGAGGGGACGTCTCCCGCCCCGCCCGCCGCCGTTCGAAGGGCCGCCCGGACGGCGGCGGGCGGAGCCCCCGACGTGATGGCCTCAGCGGACCGGAGGGTTGCCCCCGGGGTACTGGAAGCCCCACACCTGGTTCCAGCGGTTCCCTTCCGTACCCGTCCTGATGCAGCTCCATGCCTGCAGGCGTGCCTGCTGGCCGGGTATACCGCTGGAGGAGGCGTCCAGGCACCTGCCGTTCGCGCGGTTCCTGATGATCATGTAGGTCTCGGGAAAGCACACGCAGGGCTCGTGCGGCGGGATGATGTAATCGGTTCGCCACTCGGCCGGCGCGTACCCGGACTCGCAGTAGGTGTCCTGAACGATGGACACACCCTCCCGGGGGTCACCGTCCAAGAGTTGCAGGCACTGACCGGAGTGACGGGCCTTTATGCGGAAGTATCCATTTCCGTTGTCGAGGAACTCGAACTCCTGCGAGTGGCTGGCATTGTCCGGCCACAGGAAGACGCCCTGCCTCGGATTGGTGGACGCCCACATCACGTCGGCGCGCAGTCCGCTGATCCGGTTCACGATCTCCGCGTAACGCGTGTCCGCGTACGCTGGCGTGGACGTGCCTGCCGCGAAGGACACGGCCACCAGGACCAGCGCCATGACCAGGGCGCTGAACGTCAACCGCCTCTCCCCGGGATTCAACGAGGTTGACCTTCTGCCTTTTCGCGGCAGAAAGCCGATCTTGGCACGGGAAAATCTCATGATTTCTCCTCGTCTGGTCTGGACAATGAGGGCCGCGCGGGCGGGTTCACCGTGGTCCTGTCGTGGCACGGTTTCGGTGGTCTCCGGCACCGGTAACGGCCATGCCGGAAAAATGGGCCGCTCCCTTCGGCAGTTGAGCGTGGTCGGCTCTGGTGATCAGGAGGACGAACCCGGCGTAGGGGTGATCGGTGATTCGCGACGCTCGGCACGCCTCCGATTTCTCAGGTGCCGCATTCGCTTTTCGCCGACACCAATGTTAAACAGGCGTGCCGCGGACGGCGATGGCGTTCACCCACCGAATGTTCACCGAGCGCCGGATGAAATGGGATGAGCGATTTCGGGACCGTATTACGGCTCGCCGCGGCGCCGGCCGGAAAGGCGAAAAACAGCGCCAGGAATTTCCAGGCCGTCAGCGCCCTCCCAGCCGCGATCAAGACTTGGCACGATGCTTCTCAACGCCCGGACTCCGGGCGAAAGATCAATGTCACCGCGCCGGTAGTACACCTCTGATCACAAACAACTACCTTTCGTATTTATCCTCACACCTTGCGTGACCACGGTTGGAGTTCCATGCCCTCACGACGCGCTCTGCCGGTCACCGCCACGACCCCGTCTCTCCCCCTGACCCGCTCCCCCGGCCCGGTGTCACAAGGCCGAAGCCCTGAACGCGGCCTCGCCCGTACGCCTGCCCGCGCCAAGCCCGTCCCCGCCTGCCGGAACGGGATGGGCTGAGCCCCTCACCGGGGACTTCGGTCGTCACGGAAAACGACGTCCCCTCGACGTGACCCGCCCTGAGGTGTCGTGTCACAGCCATGCGCGAAACCCGACCTTGGAGGTGCGATGCTCCCGCAGGAGAAGGCTCTGCGACTCGCGGCAGCCGGCATGCTGCCCGCGTACATCTACGATCTGGACGATCTTCGCCGCCACGCCGGCGTGGTCATCGGCGCCGTGAACGGCGCCGCTCAGGTGTTGTACGCCGTCAAGGCCAATCCCGACGCACGGGTTCTGCGCGCCCTCGCACCCTTCGTTGACGGGTTCGAGGTGGCCTCGGGCGGTGAGCTGGCCTTCGTGCGAAAGCTCCTGCCGCAGGCATGGGTCGCCTTCAGCGGTCCCGGCAAGACCGACGCCGACCTGAGGCTCGCGCTCGAACTCGGCGTCGAACGGGTGCACGTGGAGAGCCCCGGCGAACTCACCAGAATCGCCCGGATCGCCCGAGGGCGGCCGGTGGACATCCTGTTGCGGGCCAATCTGCGTCCGCCCGCCGTGAACGGGCAGACCACGACCGTCACACCCTTCGGCATGGACGAGCCCACGCTGGAGGCGTGCCTGCCGATCCTGCGCGCGGCTCCCCGGATCCGCGTGCGCGGCATCCACAGCCACCTGGCATGGGGCCTGCCCGCCCCCGCCATGGCCGAGGTGGCCGCCTACGTCGTCACCTGGGCCTCGTCCTGGCTGAACCGGCACCTGCCGGGCGTCGAGCATCCCGAGATCGATCTCGGCGGGGGGATGCTGGTCGACTACGCCGATCCGGACAGTCGTTTCGACTGGGCGGCCTACGGTGCCGCCCTGGCGGCCCTGCGCTCCCCCGGGCCGCTGCGCATCGAGCCCGGACGCTCACTGTCCGCCTACCAAGGCTGGTACGTCACCGATGTCCTGGACATCAAGACCAGCCACGGACAATGTTTCGCGGTGCTGCGCGGCGGCACCCAGCACCTGCGCACCCCGGTCGCCAGAGGGCACGACCAGCCGTTCACCGTCATCCGCCCCACCGGCCGGACACCCGCCTACAGCGGCACGATCACCCTGGTCGGCCAGCTCTGCACCCCCAAGGACGTCTTCGCCCGGGACGTGTCCGTCACCGGGCTGAGCCCCGGCGATCTGATCGTCTTCGGTCTGGCCGGCGCCTACGCCTGGAACCTGTCCCACCACCAGTTCCTCATGCATCCCGAACCCACCTTTCACTACCTCGACCGGGAAGGCGCATCGTGATCATCGACGAGTCCGGAGACCCGCAGCAGACCTGGCAGTACGCGGAGCGATACCTGGGCGGCGGCACCCGTGACTACAGCGCCTACTCGGCGCACCTGGACATCGGCGACCGCTACCACCCGCAACGGGGACTGCCACGCTTCCAGGTGCCCACCTTCCGGGTGCCGCCCGAGATGGGCACGTTCCTGGCCGGAGACCTGCCGAGCAAGGTGAGCGGCCTGTACGGCGACGCGGACGAATTCCTGCTGCCCGTCCATCCGGAGACGCTCGCCTATCCGGACCTTCCCGAACGCCGGACACTGCGTCGCCTGCGACGCGGCCCCGAGCTGACCGTGGTGCCCTCCGCGAACGCCCGCACCGTGTTCGTCGAACGCGTCGGCGGCGCGTCCACCGAGCCGCACTTCGTCAAACTGCACTACCCCAAACGGCTGTCACGCTTCACCCGCCGCCTGCGGCAACCGATCATCACCCTTGAACTGTGGACGGCCGCGGAACTGACCCGCAACGAGCTCCCCGTGCTCTGCGAGGTAGCGGGCGGAGTCCTGGGACACCGGCCGCGCGACGCCTGGGGCTTCCTCGTCCGCGAGGCGGGCCCGCGCACGGGCACCGCCGTCGGACCGCCCGGCGGGAACTCCGCAACCGCTGACATCCTCGCCTCGCCCCTGCGGTACACGGTGCCGCTGTTCGCCCTGTACGGCCGTGACATCCTCCAGCCTCGGCACCCCGCCGTGCTGACGCAGCTCATCTCCCGTAGCGGCGAAGACCCGACACAGTGGCTGGTCCGCCGCGTGGTGGCACCCATGGTCGCCCTGTGGACCCGCGCCGCCACGCGCACCGGATGCGCCCTGGAGATGCACGGCCAGAACACCCTGTTCGGCTACGACCTCGACGGGCAGCGCACGGCCGTCTTCTACCGGGACTGCGCCATCAACGTCGACCCGGCCATCCGCCTTCGGCAGGGCCTGACGCGTCCGCTGCCGCCGGTCAACATCATCTCCCGCGACGTACGGCACCCCGCGGCGCACGTCTTCAGCCTCGCCTATGACAGCTTCATGGCCCACCACGCGCTGGAGCGCCTGGTCCAGGTCGCCACCGACACCCTCGCCGTGGACCCCCACCGGCTGCGGCAGGCGGCCTGCGAGGCCTTCGTCGCGCACGATGGCCCGACCCTCGGCCTGCCCTCCACCGTCTTCTACTACGACGACGAACTGCACCCCGACGGGCAGTGGTCCCTGCGCGACACCGGCGCGAGCCCCCGCTGGCGGCCCGGATCGCCCACTTGAAGGGCCACACCTACTGTTCAGTCGTGACTGAATAAACTATTAGCTTGATTCAGTATCGACTGTATTGTCCGGGGCATGGAGAGCTCCGGCCGCCCCGCCCTCGCCGTGCACCTGTCCGGCGGCAGGCTGTCCCACCTGTTCGCCGGCGAGCTGGGGCTGCCGTTCCGGCCCTACGTGCTGTGGACGCGGCTACGGGCGGCGATGTCGTCGCTGGCGGACGGCGCCCTGCTCACCGAGGCCGCGCACACGGCCGGGTTCGCGGACTCCGCCCACCTGACCAGGTGGTCCGCCGGATGATGGGCCAGGCACCCTCCACCCTGACGACCGGGGTGCGATGGCTGCCTTGACGCTCTCCGGCCTGAAGGACGGAGCACCACGGACGAACCCGGTAGCAGGATCGTTCAAGCCCCGCCGCCACTCTCTCGGCCAGGCTTGGTTTCGTGATTCTCGTGATCGGCGCCGGACAGGCGGGGCTCGCGGCAGGCCGCGAACTGCGCATGGCCGGACATGACGTGCTGCTGCTGGAGGCCCACCCGCGGCTGGGCGAGTCCTGGCGGCGCCGCTGGGACTCTTTGCGCCTGTTCACCCCCGTCTCCCTGAGCGCGCTGCCCGGCCTGCCCATGCCCGGCGCCGACCGCTATCCGGGCAAGGACGAGGTGGCCGACTACCTGCGGGCGTACGCGGCCCACTTCGAGCTGCCGGTCCGGCTCGGCACCACCGTTTCCCTGCTGCGCACCGCCGGCGGCCGGACCATCGCCCCGCGGAGCGTGATCTGGGCGACCGGCTACCGCCCCGACTACCGCTGGCTGCGGGTTCCCGGTGCCCTGGTCGGCGGGCTGCCCCGCCACAGTGAGGGGATCAGCCCGGTACCCGGTTTGGCCTACCTGGGCCTGCCCTTCCAGCGCTGCCGAGGTTCGGCCCTGCTGGGCTGGGTGGGCGAAGACGCCGCACTGGTCGCCAGGGGCCTGGAGGGCCGCAGACGCCGCTGAGATGGTTCGCGTCGCCGTCCCGTCACCCCGCCAGAGCCGCGCGGAGGAACTCGAAGATCTCCGCCTGGGCGACCTCGGCCTGCGGTTCCACCCCTGGCAGGGTGAGGAAGGCGTGCCGCGCCTGCGGATACTCGGTGAGCCGTACGGACGTCCCGGCCGCCCGCAGTCGCCCGGCGTAGCGGCGGCCGTGATCGGCGACCGCGTCCTTGGTCGGCACCACGAGCAGCGCGGGAGCGAGCCCGCTCAGATCATCGGCGTACAGCGGCGAGAACGCGCGGGCGTCGGTTCCCGGCGGGACGGCGAGCCGTCGCAGGAACCGCAGGAGCGGCAGGGCAGGGGTCGGGCTGTAGGCGTACTCAGCCACGGAGGGGTAGTCGCACATCGTCTCGGTCACCTCGACCACGGGGTTGACCAGCACCTGCGCCCGGAGCCGCAGGCCCGCGTCCCGGGCCCGGACGGCCGTCAGGGCGCTGACCAGCGCGCCGAAGCTCTCGCCGGCGACGGCCGTACGCGTTGGATCGACGCCCCACCGTGCGGCGTTTTCCACCATGTGCCGGAGGACGTCCCAGCCGTCGTCGGCGGCGTCGGCGAGGGGGCTGCCCGGGGCGAGGAGGCGGTGCTCGACGGAGACGACGAGCGCGGGCAACCGGGCGGCGAGGTGGCTGTTGGTCCAGTCGCACTGCGCCGCTGTGCCCACGAAACCGCCTCCGTGCACGTGGACCACGAGGGGCAGGCCGGTCCTGGCGGTGGTTTCGCCGCCGGCAGGAGACACCGGCCGGTACACCCGGACCGGAAGGTCGCGACCCGGCAGCGCGATGTCCTGCCATTCGACGGCGGCTCCGGGGTCCGGCTCTCCGAGGATCGCCCGTGCCGCGCCGGAGGCCCGCCAGCGGTTCTCCGCAGTGCGGTAGTCGATCAGCTGCTTGACCGTCATCGTGGAGAAGTCCGGCTCCGGCGGCCGTTTGACGGCAGTGGTCTCGCTCATCTCGCCTTCTCTCTTCTTCCAGCCAGTAAGACGCCTCCATTATGCACGCGGTGCGTGCATCGGCAAGTGCATAAGATATGCTGGGCCGGGCGCGGACGAGAGGGGCGAGATGACAGGCCGAAGGCGTTGGTCGACGGAGGAAATCCTGGACACGGCGGCGGAACTGCTGCGCACGGACGACGCCGAGTCGTTCAGTGTTCGCAGGCTCGCCGCGACGCTCGGGACCGACTCCTCCAGCCTCTACCGGCACTTCCGCAACAAGACCGAGCTTCTGCGCGCGGTCGCCGACCGGATCCTGGTGGCCGCGATGGACGGCTACCGCCCCGAGGGTGACTGGAGGCAGCGCATCACCGCGACAGCCCTGCGCCTGAGAGAGGCCTTCGGCCGGCACCCCCAGCTCGCCGCGGTCTGGGGACGCTACGGATCCGGCGGTACCGGTTCCCGGCTGGTCATGGAGGAGGCACTACAGGCTTTGCGGACCTCTGGCCTGCCCGATGAGGAGATTCCCTCCCGCTACCACCGGCTCGTGATCCTCCTCTCCGCACTGATCGTCTCCGAGGCCGGAATCGGCACCCTCACCCCGGACGAGTACGAACAGGGCATGGAGCAGTTCCGCGTCGCGGTCCTCGGGGCCGACCCCGACCGCTTCCCCGCCCTGGCCCACTTCGCCCGCGAGATCCGCCCCCTCGGAGCCGACCGCCGGGCCGCGTTCGATGAGATCCTCGCCGCCCACCTCGCCCGGATCGAGGCCGCGATCCCCTGACGCGCCTCCCGGTGGTGCCGCGTCACCACGCTCCGTTCGAAACACGGCGGTCGCAGAGCCGGCGCACCGGCTGGACCGGACGCGGCCGTCAGCCGGGGCTCGGCGTCGTCACGGCGGGGCCCGGTCCTGCGGGGTCCGCCTCGGCGCGGAGGATGCGCCAGCTGAGATAGGCGCAGACGCCCGTCGCGGGCGTGGTCAGCAGTGTGCTGGCGATCCCGAGCGCGACCACCTGCCCGGCCAGGTACAGAGGCACCATCAACGCCGTGCCGAGGGCGAACTTCGCCAGGAAGATCGCCGTGCACCTCTGGTAGCGCCGCCGCCTCGCGCGATCCCGCCGCCAGCCGAACCGATCGTCACGCGCCGCCCCCAGCACCAGCCCGACCACCGGCCACCGCACCAGCACGGACACCAGGAACACGGCCCCGCCGACCGCACTGGTCAGCACGCCCACAAGGTAGAAGTCGACCCCGCGCCCGGTGCTCCCCGCAAGCAACGCGGAGACCCCCACCACGAGCAGCCCACCGGCTGCCTGCCAGTACTTCCTGTCGGTCCACACCCGGGCCACCGCGAAGGCGAGCACGCCGACGACCGCGATCAGCGCGGAGGCCGATACGCGACCGCTCGTCAGATAGGCGACCAGGAACAGCGCACGAGACGCGACGGCCTCCGCGAGTGTGCGCCAGCCACCCACCGCGGCGAACAAGGACAGCGACCTCCGCGTCAGCATGGTGAGGTTCATGCGCTCGGCTCCGTGGCGCCGGTCCGCTGCCGGGGTCCCGGGCCGGTTCCGGCCGCCGCGCCGGGAGCGGAGAGGTTGTCGCGGCGCGTCGTGTCCTCGTAGGCGCCGATCGCGGCGCGCAGGTCCCGCTTTCCCCGGGCGACCTGGACCAGTTCGTCACGCAGGCGGCGGGCGTCCCGCATCGCCAGGTTGCCCCCGAAACCCGGTGCCACGTGGATGGCGTCGCCGATGAGCGTCACCGGAGTGGCCGGCCATGCCGGCGTCGGCGGGATCAGCCCGATCCGCAGCGCGACGGTGAGGTCCGGCCATGCTTGGTCGACGACCAGCCGCAACGTCTGGTGCATGCCGACGGCCAGTCCCCTGGCCCGGCGCCACGCGTCGGCCGGTGAGCCGGTAGAACCGAGCCGTTCCCGCGTGACGGACAGCGTCCACATCACGTAGTCCTCGGCTGCGGCGACGGCGCGGTGGTCCAGGGCGGGCAGCCACTTCTCCCGCGCGGCGGCCGGTGGCCGGGTGAACCGCAACGCGCCCATCGCCATCATCGTGCCGTGCGAGCGCGCACTGGTGGCGCTGTGGCCGATCAGCTCGGGCAGCCCGGTACCGGCCACGGCCCGCAGCGGTGTCGCGCCCATCACCATGCGCTTTCCCGCGTCGGCCACCCGCACGTGCGGCAGGTACTGGCGCCGGACCGCGGAACCGATGCCGTCCGCGCCGACCAGCACGTCCGCCGTGTCGGTGCCGCCATCGGCGAACCACGCCCGGACGGTGCCGTCGGCCCGCTGCTCGAACCGTGTGAACCGCGCCCCGAACCGCACCGTTTCCTCCAGTCCGGTCAGCAACACCGCCCGTAGCAGCGGCCGGTGCGCCTGCCGGCCGGGCCGCACCGGTCCCGCGGTACCGGCGAGCGGCTGGGTGCGCACGACCTTGAGTTCCCCGTCCACGTCGGACAGGAACAGCCTCCGCTCGCGCGGACCGCCCATGGTCGCCTCCGCCATCGCGACGTGCCGCGGCGGCAGGCACGCGCGCAGCGCGGCGGTTCCCCTGTCGTCGAAATGCAGGCTGACGCCCTGTGGGCGCCCCCGCGGCCCGTCCCGCTCGTACACCACGACGTCGACGCCCGCCTGGCGTAACCCGTGGGCAAGCGTCAACCCGCCAAGTCCGGCACCGACAACGATCACCCGCATTCCGTTCCACCTTTCTTCATCGGTTGATGAAGTTCAGCGTACCCCGCGCCGGGGAAGAAACATCATCGACTGGTGAAGAAATGTCCGATAGGATCTTCCCGCCATGACAGAACACAGTCGTCCCGGACGCTGGCGATCCGGTGAGCAGAGCAGGCAGCAGATCCTGGAGGCCGGCCGCACGCTGTTCCGCGAGAACGGCTACGGCGGCACGACGGTGCGCGCGGTCGCGGCCGAGGCGGGGGTGGACCCGGCCATGGTGTTCTACTTCTTCGGCACCAAGCAGGGCCTGTTCGCCGCGGTCACCGAGATGCCCGCCCACCTGACGTCGGCCATCGAGTCGATGTTCGCCGGCGGTCTCGACGGCATCGGTGAGCGCATCATCCGGACGCTCTTGGAGAACCTGGATAAATCCGACCGCACGCCGCTCGTGATGCTCACCCGGTCGGCCCCCACCCATGAGGCGTCGGAAGCGCTGCTCCGCGAGTTCATCGACCGGGAGATCACCGGCCGGCTCGTGACGATGCTCGGCACACCGGACGCCGCGCTACGGGCGGGGATGGTGAACGTCCAGGTTCTGGGCCTCGCGGTGGCGCGTTACATCATGCGGATCGAGCCGATCGCCTCCGCGTCCACCGATGAGCTGGTGGCCCGGTTCGGTCCGGTCGTACAGCACTGCCTCACCGGACGACAGGAGACGGCGTGGTGAACGCCGCTCACCATGTTCTCCGCCTCCTATGAGCCGGTCAGGCCGGCGTCGCCGCCGAACATCGTCGCGGCCTGGCGGCCCGCGGCCTGGTTCCCGGTGACGTAGGGCCGTAGCCTTTCCTCGTAGGCGGCGAAGGCGGCCATGTGGTCTCCGGCCGCCGAGGCGAGGTTTCCGGCGAGCGCCCGGGTGCCGATCAGCGCCTGTGAGGTGCCCATGCCGCTGGTCGGGGCGGCGCAGTAGCCCGCGTCGCCGACCAGGGCGATCCGGCCGTACGACCAGCGGTCCAGATGGACCTGGCAGGCCGAGGAGAAGTAGAAGTCGTCCGCTTCGCTCATCGCCTCCAGCAGCCGGGGCGCCTGCCCACCGAAACAGGCAAAGGCCGCCCGCACCGCGTTCTCCTGCTCGTCTCGGCCGCGTCGGTCCAGTGCGGGTGAGGCGGTGGCGAAGGAGAAGCTGACGGTAAGGCGGTCCGGCGCGCCGGAACCGAACAGGTAGAGGGCCGCGCCAGGGCCTTGTTGCAGCAGGCCGCCACGCTCCAGGCCGAGGTGGTTGGCGGTGCTGAAACCGGCTCCGGACAGGCCCAGGTGGCGTAGCGCCCCGGCGCACGGGCCGAAGGCCAGTTGCCGCACCTTGGAGTGGACGCCGTCGGCTCCGATCACCATGTCGAACTCCCGGGCGGCTCCGCGCTCGAACTCGACCGTGACGCCCGACCCGTGCTGGGTCAGCGCGCTGATCGAGTCGTCGAACACGTAGGTCACGTCGTCGGTGGTGATGCGGTGAAGGATCCGGGTCAGTTCCTGCTTCGGTACCTCCAGTTCACCGGCGAACGCCTCGGCGGGCAGCCGTCCGGTCTCCACGCCCTTGTCGTCCAGCAAGGTGGTGCCGCGCATCTTCGGGGCCAGCCGAGATATCGGGAAAACCGGCCATGAGTCGATCTTGACGGCCGTTTCCGCAGGCAGACGTACGGTCAGTGGTCAACCGTGATCAACTTGAGGGCGTCTTCCTTGTCCTTGTCGGACGGCAAGCTGTAGCGGCGGGTGGTTTCCAGGCGGGCGTGGCCAAGAATCTCGGCGACCAGGACCAAGTCGGTTTTGCCGCGGACCAGCGTGGTGGCGAGCGTGTGGCGCAGGACGTGCCCTGTGGTGGGATCGTCCAGCCCGGCCGCCTGGGCGATGATGCCGCCGGCGGCGCGGGCGCTTAGCCGTCCGCCTTTGGCGTTGAGGAACAGGGCTCGGTTGTCGCCAGCGTGGGGCCAGTTGGGGCGTTCGTCGAGCCAGAGCTGCAGCTCGGTACGGAGTTTGGGGTGGATGTCGACCTCGCGGAACTTACCGCCTTTTCCGTACAGCCGCAGGCGGTCCTTGCGGGCCGGCATCTGGACGTCGTCGATGTCGAGGCGGACGACCTCGCCGATGCGGGCGCCCGCGTAGTACGGGATCAGCGCGATGCACCGGCCACGGGGCGACAGATGCGCCTCCACGGCGCGCAGCCGGCGGATGCGGGCGCGTTCCTCCGGCGCGCGCGGCGCGCTCTTGGGCAGATCTTCGCGGCCGACGTCGGCCTTGCCCAGACCCCGGCGGACGTGGAAGTCGTCCAGGGCGGCGAGGACGGAGTTGACGTAGACGCGGCTGCGCCTGGCCGGGCCATCGCGCAGCAGCCACCTCGGAAGCCACACCTGGGAGTGCACTTCCGAGATTGTGTCAATCTCGGAAGTACGGCGGATTCGTCCGGCGATTAGTGCAGTGAGGCTCGTAGCCTGGGAATGATCACGCAGTGCGGGATCACGGGTTGTGGAAGGTGACTTCGGGGTTGGCCGGAGTGGGGGCGTCGAGCAGGGGCTGCTTCCTGTGCTTGAGGTGCAGGTCGAAGAAGGCCGCGACGTACGTTCGAGTGATCGCGATCCCGCGCTCGGCCGCGATGGTGTCGGGAGCCGACTGGCCGAGCTTGCTCTTCGGGATGGCCAGGTCGGTGAAGCTGTTGTGTTCGGTGTGCGCGACCGTGAGCCACCGCTTCCAGCCGTGCAGAGCCTTCCAGGTGCTATCCCAGGTCTCGTCCTTCCCGGGGACGTGGTCGCTCTGGCTGCCCATCAGCAGGAAGGGGCGATTCCCGACGCCGGTGGAGGGCAGCGTTGCGCTGATCGTGCCGTCGAGGTTGACCCCCGCCTTGATCAGCGTGTCTGCCAGCATGCTGGCCGATGCGGCGTCGCCGCCGAGCGAGTGGCCGACCATGCCGATCCGCTTGGAGTTGATCAGGTTGGCGCGTTTCCAGGCCGGGTGGTGGCCGGTCAGCCGATCCAGGACGAAGGAGACGTCCTTGGCGCGGTTCCTGGTGATGGTGGCCTTGCCGCCGGGCGGGGGTTTGGGCTGGTCGCACAGGGGTTCGCAGGTGAGCAGGCCGATGCCGGGGAAGACGGTGCCTGAGGATTCGTAGGCGTGGTCGATCGTCGCGACGACGTAACCGCGGCTGGCCAGGTCCTCGGCGAGCGCCGTGAGGCTGGCGCGGGGCAGGCTGAGGCCGGGGGAGACCAGTACTAGCGGATAGCGGCCCTTCTTGGGTGGCGTGCCGGTGTGGGCGTAGGTGCGGATGCCGCTGATGAACTCGGCGGGCAGTTTGGTGCCTGGGGCCTTGCGACGCAGGAAGGACGCGGCCTCCTCGGTGGTCATGTATTCCGCCGCGGCGCCGGTGGTGGAGCGGGCGGGGTAGTACATCGAGAGCATCAGCCGGCGTGGGCCGGATTCCGGGACCCAGGGGTCCTTGCGGCCCTCGTCGACCAGGTACAGGAGGTCGCGGCCGACCGGGTCGGGGCCGGTGGGGCGAGGCAACTCCAGCCTGGGCGCGGCGGCCGCCGCCGGGCTGGACGGCGTGGCCGCCGCCGCAGGCGTGGCGCAGGCCGTAACGGCCAGGGCAAGACACGCCATCAGCGGTACGGCGGGCAGGCGCCGGAGCACGAAAAAACTCATCAGATTTCCTTTCAAAAGGGTCAGACGTCGCGGCGTACGGCGAGCAAGGCCAGAACAGCGGCGATCAGCGGCCAAGCAGCGAACACGGCCCAGGATCCGGTCACCGTCGGCAGGGCGGGATCGTCGCGGAGTTGCGGCAACCCCAGGCAGGTCCGCCAGACGTAGAAGGGAACCAGCGCGTACAGGTCGTTGAGCCACTGATGGACGGTCGGCCGGAAGAAGGTCGGCACGATGACCAGCACCGCGCAGACCGCCACCACCGCCCCCGCGGTGTGCCGCAGTAGCGCGCCGACCCCCATCCCGACCACCCCCGACACCGGAGCCAGCAGCGCGTTGGCGGCCAGCACCCGCAGCACGCCGGGATCGCCGAGCGAGACGGCGACCCCGCGACCGGACAGAATGGCCTGACTGGCGCCGAACGTGGTAGCCGACACGAACACGCCGACCGCGAGCATGACCCCGCCGACGACGACGAGCTTGGCCGCCACGACGCGGTGCCGCGCCGGGACGGCGTTCAGGGTGATGCGGATGAGCCCGGTGGCGTACTCGCCGACGATCGCCAGCGCCCCCAGGCTGCCTGCCCCGATCATGACCATGGTGGCCGACAGCCCGCTGAACGCCTCCGTCAACGGACTGAACCGCGCCTTCTCCATCGCCGGAAAACCGGGCCAGTCCTGGTAGGCCTCCAGGCTGTTGCGTACGGCGAAGGCGACGACGGCCAGCGTGCCGAGTCCGAGCAGCCACCGGGTGGAGCGCAGCGTCCAAAATTTGATCCACTCGGCCGCCAGCAGGTCGCCGAATCGCCCGGCCGTCATCGCGCGTCACCGGCCAGCGCCGGGGCGCGGTAGTCGGCGCGATCGGCGGTCAGTTCCATGAACGCCTGCTCGAGTGAGGCGGTGCGCGGAGCCAGCTCACGCAGCAGGATCCGCCGCTCGAAGGCGAGTTCGCCGATGCGGGCCGCGCTCATGCCGGTGACGATCAGCGCACCGTCGTCGCCCTGCCGTACGCGCGCGCCCGCCTGGGACAGGACGGTGGCGAGTTCGGCGGGGTCGGCGGCGCGCACGGTGACGGACGCGCCCGTGCCGCGGGCGGCGAACTCGGCCAGGCTCTCGTCGGCGATCAACTCGCCCTGGCCGATGACGACGAGCCGGTCGGCGGTGTGTTCCATCTCGCTCATCAGGTGGCTGGAGACCAGCACGGTGCGTCCCTCCCCGGCCAGGCGGCGGAACAGGCCGCGCACCCAGCGCACCCCTTCGGGATCCAGGCCGTTGACCGGCTCGTCGAACAGCAGCACCGGCGGGTCACCGAGCAGGGCGGCGGCGATGCCGAGCCGCTGGCGCATCCCCAGGGAGAAACCGCTCACCCGGCGTCGGGCCACGCCCTCCAGCCCCACCTCCCGCAGCACCTCGCCGACGCGGCGGCGCGGCAGGCCGTTGCTGTGGGCCAGCGCGGACAGGTGCGCCGCCGCGCTGCGCCCGCCGTGCACGTCGCCCGCGTCCAGGAGCGCCCCCGCGTGCCGCAGGCCGGTGCGGTGGCGGGCGAACAGGCGGCCGCCGATCGTGGCGGTTCCGCTGGTGGGCCTGTTCAGGCCGAGGATCATCCGCATCGTGGTGCTCTTGCCCGCGCCGTTCGGGCCGAGGAATCCGGTGACGCAGCCCGGCCGCACGGTGAACGTCAGCCCGTTGACGGCCGTCACCTCGCCGTAGCGTTTGGTCAGTTGGTTGACTTCGATCACCCGGTCAACGTTGTCGCAGGCTGGGCGGGTGCGACATCTGGCCGCAGGCCGGTTTCCGCGCCGGCGGGGTGGCCTGCGGGCATAGGCCGGAAGGCCGATGCGGGCAGCGCGAGCCGGTGACTACGATCGGCCGGGTGCGCGAACAAACGCCCAGGCCACCCCTGATGCAGCGGCTGACGCCCGGCGCGCGGACGGCGCTGGCCTGGTGCGCCGTCGCGGCCTGCCTGCCACTGCTGTATGCCGTGACGCTGACCGACGGCGAGAGCCCGCTGCCGGTGGGCGCGGCGCACGCGGGCTTCGCCGCGGCGATGGCGGTCCCGCTGGTGTGGGCCCGGCGGCGACCGTGCGCGGTGCTGGCGGTCCTGCTGGCCGGACTGCTCGCCGCCATAGCGCTCGCGCAGCCCGCCGAGCGGATCTGGCCGCTGCTTCCGGTTACCGACCTGCTCGTCTGCTTCATCACAGCCGGCCATACTCGCCGCATCGGACTGGTCACGGCGGGCGCCACGCTAGCCGTTCAGCAGGCGGCCTGGCACGGTGCCCTGCTGATCCAGGGGCTGCGCGTCTTCGCGCCCGGCTTCGTCGCGCTGTCGGTCCTGCTCGGGCTGGGCGTCGTCGTCGCCTGGACGGCCGGCACGGCGTTGCGGCAACGACGCGAGTACGGCCAGGCGCTGCGTGCGCAGGCAGAACTCCAGGCGGTCACGGCGGACAGGCTGCGGATCGCGCGGGAGTTGCACGACATGGTCGCGCACAGCATCGGCGTCATCGCCATCCAGGCCGGCGCCGGGGCACGGGTGATTGACAGCCGGCCTGACCAGGCGCGGGACGCGCTCGGCGCGATCGAGGACGCCAGCAGGCAGACGCTGCGCGGGCTCCGAGACCTGCTCGGCGTGCTCCGTGATCCCGTCGCGGCCGTCTCGGAGCCGTTGTCGGGGCTGGCCGATCTCGACCGGCTCGCCGAGACGACAGCGACCGCGGGCGTCCGGGTGGACGTGGTTCGGCGGGGGAACCCGCGGGGGCTGCCTCCGGCCGTGGACCGGTGCGCCTTCCGTATCGTCCAGGAGTCGCTGACCAACGTGGTCCGCCACTCCGGCGCCCACCACTGCCAGGTCGTCCTCGACTACGCGTCCGACGAACTGAACATCGCGATCACCGATGACGGCCACGGTGACACCACAGCTGCGCCGACCTCTGCCGGTGGCGGGTTCGGGATCGCCGGGATGCGCGAGAGGGTCGCCCTGCTCGACGGCAGCCTCAGCGCCGGGCCGCGCCCGGAGGGCGGCTTCCGCGTCACCGCGACGCTGCCCGACCGCGCCCGGACCACCCCGGCGGAGGCACGATGACCATCCGCGTCGTTCTCGCCGACGACCAGCCGCTGATCCGCGCCGGCCTGCGCATGGTCATCGAGGGCACCCCCGACGTCGTCGTAGCGGGGGAGGCCGGGATGGGAGCCCAAGCCGTCCAGCTCACCCGGCAGCTACGTCCCGACGTCGTCGTGATGGACATCCGCATGCCCGGCATGGACGGCATCGAGGCCACCCAGGCCATCACCGCCGAATCCCCGGACACCCGCGTGATCATGCTCACCACGTTCGACGACGACGCCAACGTCCACGCCGCGCTGCGGGCCGGAGCGAGCGGTTTCCTGGTCAAGGACATGGCGCTGGAGGACATCCTGTCCGCCGTCCACGTGGTCGCAGCCGGCGACGCCCTGATCGCCCCCAGCGTCACCCGCCGCCTCATCGCCGAGTTCGCCGGACGGCCCGAACCCCGCCCGCGGCCGCGCGAGTTGACGGGCGTCACCGCGCGAGAACGCGAGGTGCTGACCCTGGCCGGGCGCGGCCTGTCCAACGCCGAGATCGCCGCCCGCCTGCACATCAGCCCCGGCACCGCCAAAGCTCACATCGCCAGCCTGCTCACCAAACTCGGCGCCCGCGACCGCGTCCAGCTCGTCATCGCCGCCTACGACGCCGGCCTGGTATCCCCGCTCCATGACGATCGATAACGCCAAGCGCCGGCCCGGCCCCGCCCACTGTCTGACAACGTGGCGGCTACCCCGGCAACGGCGCCTCTCGGGCAGCATCGGTCTCCTCGCCAAGCTCGAGGTTGACCTCCATGTCCTCCAGCGGTGCGTTCAGGTCGTAGACGTAGTCGCCGAAGCGGCGCACGTTGTCCTCCTGGTAGCGGACATGATGGCCACGTCGGCGCGATGCACTGTCTCGCCTTCGCTGCGCAGCCGGTTGAGCACCAGCGACATGTTCAGCCTTCATCCGCATCTTCAACTGCGCCACGAAATCCGCAGCCGTCGTGGGCAGGCCCGCCTCGGCACAGTACTCGGCCAGGTACGGCTGGCAGTCCTCCCAGCTGAGCAACTGGGACTGCCAGTTGGCGTAGGCTTCGGAGCCGACCGCCGCCACATCGCCGCGCACCAGCTCGTCCGCGAGGCAGGAGAACACGCAGATCTCGAAATGCCGGCGCACCACCTTGCCGGGGCGGCGCTTGTCGATGATCACCTTCTGTCATGCCTCCGGCGCGAAGGACACGTCCACGTGCCTGCGCACCGTGACCGCGGAGATCTCGCCGGTCGTCTCATCGACGACGTCTTCCTCGACCGTGTACTCATCGCCGATGAACTCGCTGGTGCGGGTGGCATTGACGCGCACGAACTGCAGCGCCTCCAGCAGCCTGCGGTCCGCGCTGGCCGGCTCCAGCACCAGCACGTCGACCAGGCGCAGCAGCAGCCCCCGGTGTGAGCGGTAGAAGCGCTCCAGCAGCGGCAGGTAGTTGTCGCCGTGGAAGGCGGCCAGAGCCTCGCGCTCGGCCACCAGGCCGGCCAGGCCGCCGTTGCTCTCGATCGTGTCCAGCATCCGCCCATTGCGCTGACGCTGCTCGGCGCGAAGGTCTCCAGCAGCTCGCGGGCCTTGTTGTACATGGTGTCCATCCGCTTGCACAGCATGGTCACCAGGTCATCGCGGGCGCGTATCCGGGCCTGGTGTAGCAGGCACGCTTCCAGCACGATCCGCTTGACCTCGCCGTAGTCGCGCATCTCAGCGGCGTCCAGCGCCCGCGCCTCGGCCGCGAAATGGGCGATCTTGGAAGCGGGCACCCCTTTGAGCCAGGCGTCGCTGGCCCCGCCCATGCCGTCCAGCCAGGCCAGATGGTCCAACTGCTGGCGCAGCTTGGTCACCGTGGCCCGCGGTGCGCTCTTCTTGGCTCGGTCATGACCGCTGCGGCCGGTAGCCGGATCCACCTCCAGCATCGCCGGCATGCGCGTGTGGTCGTCGAAGCTCATCCGGCCGTAGGCCAGGGTGAAGATGGCGCCGTTGACCTCCGCACGCACCTGAGAGGCCAGGTCATCCAGGGTGGAGAACGCCGGGAACTCGCAGCTGTTCTTGGCCAGATCCTCCAGCGCCACGTTGATCAGATCAGCCGGGTGATCTTTGGTCTTGGCCGCCAGCCGGATCGCCTGCTCGGCCAGCTTGCGCGCGGCGACCTGATCGGCGGACGACTTCCGAGATTACGCGCCAACCCCGCAGCGAGCCTGATTCGGCACCGGATAGCCCATCAACCCGGACCCGCAGCGGGCATGCCGTACGATCTCAAGATCGACTCATAGCCGGTTTTGCCCGCATCTCGGCTGGATCCGATCTTCGTGTCGTGCCCACGCATCTCGGCGAGAACGCCCAGGTCCTCCAACACGTCGAACGCCTCACCGCGGAAGTCCACCGCGTATCCGCTGTCACGAAGCTCAGGGGCTCGCTCGACCACGCTCACCTCGTATCCGTCGCGGTTCAGGAAGAAGGCGAGGGCGGGCCCGGCCACACTCGCACCGGAGATCAGAACTTTCGTCTTGGTCATGGGGCATGACGGTAAGCCGATTTGCCCATTTGGTCAATCCATTTGGATAGACCGAACGGTCAAATCATCGGCTATGCTGCACCGCATGGGAAACCGAGAGGATCTGCTGGCCGGGGCCAAGCGGTGCCTGATCGAACGCGGCTGGGCTCACACGACCGTCCGGGACATCGCCTCGGCCGCCGGAGTGAGTCATGCCGCCATCGGCTACCACTTCGGCTCCAAGGACGCGCTGCTCACCCAGGCCCTGGTGGAGGCGGTCGACGAACTCAGCGACGAACTCGCCCACCGCACCTCTTCGGACGAGCCGGAGCGACACTGGCAGGCCCTGATCGACAGCTTCACCACCCACCGGGCGTTGTGGGTGGCGCAGCTTGAGGCCGTGGTGCAGGCGGAGCGGTCACCGGAGGTGCGCGAACACCTCGCCAGAGGGCAGCGGGAGGGGCGAGAGGGACTCGGCGGCTCGGTCCCCCTCGCCCTGCTGACCGGTCTGATGATGCAATGGCTGCTTGATCCGGACCACGCTCCCTCAGGCGCGGACGTGATCGCCGAACTCCGGTCGCTCACCACCGAACCCTGATCCGGCTCGGCCCCGAAGGTGACCGCTCAGACGAAATCAGTCGGCGGGCCTGCCGAACCAGCGGGAGAGGTGGTCGTCCAGATCCTGCTGGTCGTCGCCGACCCAGGCGACGTGGCCGTCGGGACGTAGCAGAACGCACGGAACATCCAGCGCCGCGGTGGGATCCGCGAGGTGGTCGACCCGGTCCGACCAGCCGCCCGCGGTCAGGCGTTCGGTGCGGTCCAGCAGCAGGCCGCGGCCGTGACGCAGCAGATCGTAGAGGCGGCCCTGCTTCACCTCGATGTCACGCAGGTGGCGGCCAAGCAGGTCGGGGCCCGCGCCGAAGTCGTAGCGGACGCCGATCGCGGTGATCTTCTCGATCAGGTGGCGGTTCACCTCGTCGAAGTCCATCAGTTCGGTGAGCAGCCTGCGCACGGCCTGCGGGCCCGGTTCGGTGGACAGCAGTTCCGTCTGTGCGCGGGTGTTGTCCAACACGTCCTCGGCGACGGGGTGCCGTTCGGCCTGGTAGGTGTCCAGCAGTGTTTCCGGGGCCCAGCCGCGGATCTGCGCGGCCAGTTTCCAGCCGAGGTTGAACGCGTCCTGAACGCCAAGGTTCAGGCCCTGTCCGCCGATGGGTGGATGGATGTGCGCCGCGTCACCGGCCAGCAACACCCGCCCGACCCGATAACGCTCGGCCAGCCGGGTGGCGTCCCCGAAGCGGGACAACCAGCGCGGGGAGTGCACGCCGAAGTCCGTTCCGGCGACGGCGCGCAACCGCTGTTTGAAATCTTCGAGGGTGGGCGGTTCCGCGCGATCGCCGACTCCCTCGGCGGGGACCAGAACGCTGTAGACCCCTCCCCCGAAGGGCCGCAGCCAGAATCGCTGATGGCTCTCGCGGACCTCGGCCGTCCTGGCGGCGATCTCCTCCTGCGGCGCACCCACTTCCATCTCGCCCATCAACGTCTCGGCCCGCGAGGGCTCGCCGGGGAAGCCGACGCCGAGCAGTTTGCGCACCGTACTGCGCCCGCCGTCACAGCCGACGAGATAGCGCGAACGCAGCCGCCGCCCGTCGGCCAGCTCGACGGTCACGCCCTCGTCGTCCTGCTCGAACCCGGTCACCGTCCAGCCACGCCGGACCTGAGCGCCCAGCTCGATGGCGTGTTCTTCGAGGAGACGTTCGATGACCGGCTGCGGGATGCCCAGCAGATAGGCGTGCGCGGAGTCCAGGTTCTCGGGCGCGGGTTTGGGGATGGCGGCGAAGAAACCACCGGCCGGACGCCGCCTTCCGTGTTCGAGGACGCGGTCCAGCAGTCCGCGCATCGCCATCAGCTCAAGACTGCGGGCGTGCAGACCGACTATGCGGACGAACGACTTGGGCGCGGTCTCCTTCTCAAGGACGAGCACCCGCACATCGTGCAGCCGCAGTTCCGCGGCCAGCGTCGCGCCGGTCGGCCCGCACCCGGCGATGATCACGTCGAACACGAGAGGCGCGTGATCGGCGCCCGGGGCTGCCGGGGTGAAGTCGCGCTCGACCGTGTCGTTCGACGACAGCCCAGCGGTGACCTGCGAAAAGTCCATGGTGTTGCCTTCCGGGAGTGCCTTTTTGGCGAGGCGCTCCCGGCGACACCTACGTCAATCGCCCGGCCGTGACGGGAAGGGGGAGCACCCACATCGATACAGCGTTCATGGGTCTCACCTCCTCGGCGGTGTCACGGTCAGCTGCAAGCTACCAGTCCGATGCGATCCCGCCCACTCCTTTTTCCGCCACGTGATCACGGCGCCGAACCAGGCCGTACAGCGGTCCGGCCGACCCTCCTAACTCGGTCTTCGCCACCCGAAGGTCACGCGATGGCCATCACCGTTTCCCGGCGCATGCCTGTCATCGGCGAGAACTCGTACACCCTTCGTGGGCCCGGCCGCCCCGTCGGGGAGTTCACCCGTTCGAGGCGCCTGCCTCCAACCATGCGACGATGTGCCGCGCGTAGCTGTCGGCGTTCGCCGGCGCCCTGCCGTCCAGCGCCGCGACAAGATGGGTCACCCCGAACGTCCGGTCCCAGACCCGGGCACGCCTGTAGGTGGCGCCGTCTACGGCCTTGCGAAGATTGTCCCAGCCATGCAGCCATCCCATGGTGGCGGCGTCGACCGCCGGGTCGAACAGATGAGCCCGATCCCAGTCCAGAACTCCGATCAGCGTACCGTCGCCGCTCCAGTGGACGTTGTCCGCGCCGAGATCGCCGTGGACAAGACAGTCTGGGACCTCCTCCAGGGCCAGGGCGTCCTCCAGGCGCCGCCGGCCTTCCTCGCGCCACCTGCCGGGCAGGCGCGGGATGACCTCTTCGGCCAGGATGTCGGCCCAGTGATGGCCGCCGGTGAAGGTGCGCGGCGCACCCAGTACGGCGCGCAGCCGCGGGGTGACGGAGAACTCCCGTAGAGCCCGGAGAAGCTCGCCGATCCTCACCGGATCGCCCACTCCATCAGGCAGTCCGGAACCGTCGATCCAGGAGACGGCGACCGCGGCGCGAGCTCCGAACATCGTCACCGGCGTCAGCGGCTCGGGCACCGCGAACGGCAGGCCGGCCGCCGCGATCGCCCGCAGCGCCTCGGTCCGCCGTGGCAGGGCCTGTGCCCCGGACGGCAGCCTGCTGACCCGCACCGCCGCGACCCCCGGAAGCAGGACGACGTCGTGGACCCCGCCGCGAAAGAACCGCGCCGCTTTCAGCGAGGTTCCGGGGAGAAGGGCCTCGGCTATCTCCAGCAGCTCGCCGGACACGTGGTCGCTCACCACGCCCATCTTTCCTCGCCGACGACCGAGGCCGCGTTCGAAACGCGACCCACCGAACCGGGCCAGGTCAGGCAGCCCGCTGTCCGCAGGGCTGGGAAGTCACTGGAAGGCCCCCAAGCCGACCCAACGGGGCCGACGGCGGTCGCTCGCTCACAGCTTTGCCGCCTCGGAGCGCCCAACGGACGCGATCGACCTCTCCGGGAGGGCTCCTAGGGTGGGGATGTGCTTTTTGGGAGATCGGTGGAGATCGGTGCGCTTGACGAGGTGATCGCGGGGGCGCGTGAGGGACGCGGCGGCGCCGTGGTGTTGCGGGGGGAGGCGGGGACGGGGAAGACCGCGCTGCTCGACGCGGCGGCGGCGCGGGGCGGGTCGATGCGGGTGTTGCGCACCACGGGCGTCGAGTCGGAGTCCGATTTGGCGTTCGCGGCGTTGCACCAGGTGCTGTGGCCGGTGACCGGGTCACTCGACGCGTTGCCCGAGCCGCAGCGCGACGCCGTGCGCGCCGCGCTGGGCATGGCGGCGGGGGGCGCGGGTGACCGGTTCCTGGTGGGGGCCGGGGTGCTGTCGCTGCTGGCCGAGGCCGCCGCGCCGGACGGGCTCATCTGCGTGGTCGACGACTTCCAGTGGGTCGACCGCGCCTCGGCCGACGCGCTGCTGTTCGCCGCCCGGCGGCTCGGGACCGAACGCGTCGCCATGCTGCTCGCCGTACGCGGTGACGCGCCGGTCAAGGGGGTGACGGCGGCGGTGGACGTACGGGGGTTGCCGGAGGCGGCCGCGGACGAGTTGCTGGAGACGCGTCACGGGGAGATGCCCGCGCCGGTGAGGCGCGAGCTCGTCACGCTGACCGGCGCGAACCCGCTCGCGTTGGGCGAGATCGCCGCCCGGTTGACGCCCGCGCAGCTCACCGGCCGTGAGCCACTGCCCGATCCGTTGCCGGGCGGCTCCCGGCTGTTCGGCGACCTCGTGGCCGGTCTGTCCCCCGATGCCCGGCTGGTCGCGCTGGTCGCCGCCGTCGAGACCGACCTGTCCCTCGTCCTGCGCGCCGCCGCCGACCTGCTCCCCCGGCCCGGCTCCGAACCCGGGCGGGTCGCGTTGGGCGAGCTGGAGACGGCGGGGCTGGTCGAGACGGCGGGTGACGGGGTGCGGTTCAGGCATCCGCTCATACGCTCGGCGGTCCACGAGGCAGCCCAAGGAGCTGACGTGCGGCGGGTGCATGCCGTCCTCGCGGAGTCGGCCACGGGCGACCGGCGGGCCTGGCATCTGGCGAGGGCCGCGCTGGGCCAGGACGAGAGGGTCGCCGCCGAACTGGAACAGGCCGCCGAACGGGCACGCGACCGGGGCGGGTACGCCGCCGCCGCGACCGCCCTGGCCAGGGCCGCCGAGCTGACGCCCGGACCGCACACCCGAGCCGTACGGCTGAAGGACGCCGCCGTCGCGGCCTGGCTCGGCGGCCGTCCGGGACAGGCGGAGTCCCTGCTGGCCGAGGCCCGCGAACGCGCGGGTGCCGACGCCACCCTGGCCATGGAGATCGCCCGGCTCAGGGGCAGGTTCGAGCTCAACTCGGGCAACGCCGCCGAAGCCGTACGGATCCTCGCGGCGGGCGACGGCCTGGACATGCTGGCCGACGCCTCGGAGGCGGCCTCGTACGTCGGCGACATGGGCGCGGTCGTCGAGCTCGGCAGGCGGGCGGCGGCGCACCCGGAGGGGTTCCTGCGGGACGTCGTGGCCGGGATCGGCCTGACCGTGGACGGTGACGCCTCCGGACCGGTCCTGCTGCGGCGGGCGCTGGCCAGGACGGGCGAGCTGGAGGACGCGGCGGGATGGCTGTGGGCGTCGGCCGCGGCCAGTTACCTGGGCGAGCCGGATCTGGCCAACGAGCTGGCGGGCCGGGCGGGGCGGGTGGCCAGAGTGTCGGGGATGGCCGGGCAGCTGCCGGTGGTGCTGGAGTTCGTGGCGACCGCCGAGCGCATCGCCGGGCAGCTCGCGCGCAGCCAGGCCGTCTCGGAGGAGGGCCTGGAGCTGGCCCGGGAGGCCGGATACGCCAACACGGTGGCCGCCCATCTCGCCAACCTGGCGGTGCTGGCCGCGCTGCGCGGCGAGGAGGAGTCCTGCGAGCGGCAGGCGCGGGAGGCGCTGGCGATCGCCGTCCCGCACCGGGTGGGGCTGCGGATCGGGGTGGCCGCGTACGCACGGGCGCTGCTCGACCTGTGCCTCGGCCGGTACGCCTCCGCGCACGACCGTTTCACGGCCATCGCGTCGGCGGGGCCGGGCGGCGGGCACCCGACCGTGGTGTGGCGCACGACCCCCGACCGGGTGGAGGCGGCCGTGGGCGCGGGTGACGAGGCGGGCGCGCGGGCGGCGCTGGAGACGTACGAACGATGGTCGGCGAACGCGGCGACGCCCGAGTCACGCGCGCTGCTGGCCCGCTGCCGCGGCCTCGCCTGCTCCTCCGAGGACGCCTTCCTCGAAGCGCTGAAGCTGCACACCAACCCCTTCGAGGCGGCGAGGACGTCCCTGCTGCTCGGCGAACGGCTACGCCGCGCGCAACGGCCGGGTGAGGCGCGGGCGCACCTGCGTACGGCATGGGAGACGTTCGAGCGGGCGGGGGCCAGGCCGTGGGCGCGGCGCGCGCAGGAGGAGCTGCGCGCGGCGGGTGAGTCGCACGCGGCCCCCGCGTCTCTGCTGGACGCGCTGACCCCACAGGAGCTGCGCATCGCGGGCCTGGTCGCCGACGGTCTGTCGAGCAAGCAGATCGCCGCCCAGCTGTTCCTGAGTCCGCGTACGGTCGAGTACCACCTGTACAAGATCTATCCCAAACTGGGCATCGGCTCCCGTACGGATCTGGCGCGGCTAGTAGTTCTACAGAAGGCGCCCGTAGCCGGCGACGGCATGCTTTGAGACATGCAAAACGTCACCATCTGGAGTGAAGAGTTCGGCGCCGAGACGGATGCGCCGATCCTATTGATCATGGGTTCGATGTCGCAGGCCATCCTGTGGCCGGACGAGTTCGTCGGTCGGCTGACCGCAGGAGGCCGCCGAGTGATCCGGTACGACCACCGGGACACCGGCATGTCGGGCACCGTCGACTTCGCGGCCCACCCGTACACGTGGAACGACATCAAGGACGATGTCTACCGCGTGATGGACGCCCACGGGCTGGACAGCGCCCACCTGGTGTGTCACTCGGCGGGCGGCCTGCTCGGCCAGTACGTCGCCGTGGAACGCCCGGAGCGGGTGCGTTCGCTGACCGTCATCGGCTCCTCGCCGCTCGGCGGCAGGGAGGGCGAGGTGATCATGCGGGCCCTGATGGGACAGCCACAGCCCGAGGGCAGCCTGCCGGAGCCGACGCCGGCGTTCGTGGACTTCTACCGCGCGCTGATCGCCGGCCCGCCGCCGGAGGGCAGGCGCGCGACGATCGACGGCATGATCGCCGAACAGCGCCTCCTGCACGGCGACGAACTGCCGTTCGACGAGGACGCGGCGCGCCGGCTGCAGGAGCGGATCTACGACCGTGCCCGCGACCTGTCGGCCGTGGCCAACCACCGGCTGGCCGCCATGGCCAAGCCGGACTTCGAGCCGGAGGGCGTGCTGCACCGGGTGAAGGCGCCCACCCTGGTCATCGAGGGCAGCTGCGAGCCGGCCAAGCCGGGCCACAGCGCGATCATCGCCGAACGCGTCCCCGGGGCGCGGCTGATGATCATCGAGGGCATGGGGCACACGCTGCCGCCGGAGGTGCACGAGGAACTGGCCGCCACCGTCCTCGCGCACACGGCCGGGCGGTGAGCGCGGCTCAGGCGGAAACCGCGTCCGGCGGAGGCGCGGAGGTCGGTCAGGGGCCGCCCCTCACACGGTGTTCACGGGGCGGATGCCCGCCGCGTGCCGTGTCGACCTGTTTGAAACCGCCTTGAGCAGGCCGCGTCATGGAACGTCGGAGGCCACGGGCAGGTCGAGCGTGGCCAGCGCGCCGCCTTCGGGAGGGTTGGTGAAGGTGAGACGGGCACCCAGCACGGCGGCCTGGCCCGCGGCGATGGTCAGACCCAGCCCGTGGCCCGCGGCGGCCGGGTCGCCGCCTTTGCGGAAACGCATCGGCCCGGCGCGCAGCAGATGGTCGGGGAAGCCGGGACCGTGGTCATGGACGGTGACGCGGAGGCCGTCCACGACCACGGCGATCGGCGGCCGGCCGTGCCGGGTGGCGTTGGTGAGCAGGTTCGCCAGGATGCGCTCCAGGCGGCGCGGGTCGGTGGCGACCACGGTGCCGGTGCGGACGCGCACCTGCGCGTCAGGGACGAAGGCGGTCGCCCGGCGCGTGACGAAATCGCCGAGGGCGACGTCGGACAGGGCGGGACGTTCGGTGGCGGTGTCCAGGCGGGCCACCTCCAGCACGTCCTCGGTGAGGGCGCGCAGCGCCTTGACCCGGTCCTGGACGATGTCGGTCATCCGTCCCGGCGGCAGGAGCTCGGCGGCGGTGGTCAGGCCGGTGAGCGGGGTGCGCAACTCGTGGGCGATGTCGGCGGTGACCCGGCGTTCGGCCTCCAGACGGCCCTGCAGGGCCTCGGCCATGGCGTCGACGGCGTGGGCGAGTTCGGCGGCCTCGTCATGGGAGCGGCCGCCGATCTCCGCGCCGACCCGGACGGTGGGATCGCCCGCGCTGACGTGGCGGGCGGCGGCCGCGGCCCGCCGCAGCCGGCGTGACAGGCGCGCGCCGACGGCGATCCCGGCCAGGGTGCCGCCGACACCGGCCCCGGCCGAGCCCAGGACCAGGACCCGGTCCAGCGCGGCCAGGTCCGCAAGGCTGGGGCCGTAGTCCGAGCGCAGTGACAGGACGTGACCGCCGGTCCCGGCCGCCGCCCAGACGAAGGTGCCCTCGCGGGTCCGGCGCAGCGCGGTGGCGACGACCCCGTCCCGCGCCGCCGCGCGCAGGTCCGCCGGCACGGCCGGGTCGTCCAGCTGGCTGCCGAAGACCGTCTGGCCGCTTCGGTGGTACTCGCGCAGCAGCAGGCGGATGCGTTCGGCCTGCAGGCGGTGGGCGTCGTCGGCCTGCCTGCGGGCGTAGGCGAGATGGACGCTGAGGCTCAGCGCCACCGCGACCAGGACGCTGACCACGGCGACGGCGGCGCTGATCTTCCAGCGCAGGCTCATCCGCCGCGCTCCCGCCGTACGCCGAGATCTCGGCCAGGACCTCACTCGTTCTCCGCGCGCAGTTTGTAGCCGAACCCGCGCACGGTCTCGATGCGGTCGGCGCCGATCTTGTTGCGCAGGCGCTGCACATGGATGTCGGCCAGGCGCGAATCGCCGCCGTAGGCGTAGTCCCAGACGCTCTCCAGCAGCACGTCCCTGCTGAGCACCGTGCCGGGGGACTCGGCGAAACGCAGCAGCAGCCGCATCTCGGTCGGGGTGAGCGCCACCGGCCTGCCGCCGCGCAGCACCCGTACGCCGTCGACGTCGATGTCGACATCGCCGAAGCGCAGCTGACGGGCACGCTGCCCGGTGTCCGCACCGGCCGCGCCGTTGCGCCCGCTGCGGCGCAGCACCGCGCGAATGCGGGCCAGCAGCACCGAGCCGTCGAAGGGCTTGGTCACGTAGTCGTCGGCTCCGGCCTCCAGACCGACGACCACGTCGACGGCGTCGTCCCGGGCCGACAGCATGATCACCGGGACGAGGCTCTCGGCGCGGATACGCCGGCACAGGCTCACCCCGTTCATCCCGGGCAGCATCACATCCAGCAGCGCGACATCGGGAGTGCGGGCGCGAAAGGCCTCCAGCCCGGCCGGCCCGTCGGCGGCGGTGGTGACCGTGAAACCGTCGCGTTCCAAGGTCAGCTGGGTCACCTCCGGATCACCTCGTCGTCCTCGACGAACAGCACATGCGGGGTCTCGGCGGCGTCCATGGACATCCTGCCCTCGTCCTTTCGTGTCGTCTCACGCGCCGTCGAGAACGAGCGTGCGGCCGTTCCAGCGCAGCGGTGTCGCCCGGGTGGTGGTCGGGCAGGAGGCGTCGTCGCCCGGCAGGTAGTCCGGCCGGATCAGGACCAGGGCCGCGTCGCGGACCTCCACGCGGCTGCCCGCGCCCTGGTGGGCGTAGACCCGTTCACCCGGCCGGCCCTGTTCGAGGCGGTAGACGTAGGTGCCGCGGGTCCCCTCGTACCCGCAGCTGCGGCCGGGACAGGTGTAGACGGTGACGGCCATCAGGTGGACGCCTTCCGACTGACCGGACAGGGAGATCTCCTCGGAGTAGACCGGGAACCGGCCGCCCTCGCAGCGTCTGATCGCGGAGGTGGTCTTCGTGCCCAGGCGCGGATCCTCCCGCAGCACCCGCAGACCGTCGAGGTCGGAGGGGACGGCGACCGCGGTCTGCGCCGGCGCCGTGGAGGACGTGCTCCGCCCGGTCTCCTGCCCGGCCGGGTGCTCCAGACGCACCCGAGGATCGATCCCGCACCCGGCCAGGGAGACCGTCCCGGCCACCACGAGACCGAACAGCACGGCTCCCGCGGCGGTGAACCGTTTTTTCAGCGACATGCCGCCGATAATACCGTCCACGCATTGTTACAGAACCTATGGATTACCTCTGGGCGGCCGATGGAAAAGCTGAAATAAACCTACGGAGGCGGCCCCTAAGGTGGCGGCCATGGAACACGGAAAAGGGCCGGGAAAGCATCGGAGGCGGACCGTTCTCACCGGCGCGGTTCCGGTGCTGGCCGCCGCCGCGGTTCTCGCGTCCGGCCTGACGGCCCGGACGCTCGCAGCCGCGCCACAACCGGCGGGCCAGACCGGCCAGGCCGGCAAGGCCGTCCACCGCGTCCCCACCGAAGATCGCGTCGTCTTCCTCACCGTCGACGACGGCCTGAAGCGCCACGCGGGGATGATCGACCTGCTGCGCGGGTCAGGCATCAAGGCGACGCTGTTCCTGACCGGCCAGTACGTCCGGCAGGACAGCGGCTTCTTCCGCCGAATGCGCGACCGGACCGGCGCGGTGGTCGAGAACCACACCGTCGGCCACCTGGATCTGGCGGGCAGGCCGCGCGCTCTTCAGCACAAGGAGATCTGCGCGGCCTCCGACCGGTTCGAAAAGGTCTTCGGCCGCCGCCCCACCTTGCTGCGGCCGCCGTACGGCAGCTTCGACGCCACCACCGTGCAGGTCGCCGCCGAATGCAGCGTCAAACAGCTGGTGCACTGGAGCGCGGAAATCGCCAAAGGCCATATCGAATTCGCCGCCGGTGACCGTCTCGTTCCGGGCGACATCGTTCTCATGCATTTCCGTGACGAATTCAAAGAAGACATCGAAGCATTCATCGATCAGGCGAGGAAAGACGGGCTGACGCCCGCGCTCTTGGAGGACTACCTGAAATGAACCATCCCGCGCACGTTCCGTACGACGCCCCGGTGGCCGCTCCGCCGGTGGTCCGATCCCAGCCCCCGCGGGGGCGGTTGCTGGGCTTGGACGCCGTACGGGCGCTGGCCATCATGGGCATGGTCTACATGCACGTCAGCCCGACCGGATGGCTGAGCCCGGCTCCGATGCGGGACAAACCGGCCGTGCTCGACTGGATCGAGCACACCGTCTCCGGCCGGTCGATGAGCCTGTTCGTGCTGATGGCCGGCATCTCGGTGGCGCTGATGACCGGTGGAGCCGAACCGCTGGACGGCGATCGGCTGAAGGTGGCCAGGAAACGGCTTGCGATCCGCGCGGCCATGTTGTTGCTGGTCAGTCTGTGTGTGGACCAGTTGTCCGGCCTGAACCTGTCCATCCTTGAGTTCTACGCCGTGTGGCTGTTGATCCTGATGCCGCTGGTGCGGCTACGGCCGGGCACGCTGCTGGCCGCGGCCGGTGTCCTCGGCGCCGTGCTGCCCGTCTTCTGCTTCGTCGTGCTGAACTACGGCGGCACCTGGGCCATCTCCCCGATGAACACCGGCGCCGAGCCCGCTTTCGGCCTGACGCTGCTGATCCACCCGCAGGACTGGCTCGCCAAGCTCCACCAGTTGCTGCTGGGCGGTGGCTTCCAGACACCGTACGCGATCCCGCTGCTGCTGGCCGGGCTGGCCATCGGTCGGCTGGACCTGCGCAGCCGCGCCGTACGTCGGCGAATGGTTCTTTTCGGCTCATCGCTGGTCGTCCTCTGCTGGCTGATCTCGTGGTTCGCGCTCGGCCCGCTGGGCGCCGAGCGTGCGCTGGCGGCGATGATGGAGTCCACCGGCGGGCCGATGCTGCAGCCGTGGAGTTCGGTGCTGACCCTGCCGCCGCACCAGCTGTACGCGCTGAGCGTTCCGATGGCACCGATGATGACCGGGGTCGGCCTGCTGCTGCTGGCCGCCTTCCTCACGCTGCTGGAGCGGCCCGGGTGGCGGCGGGCGCTGCTGCCGCTGACCGCCGTCGGAAGCCTGGCGCTGACGTGGTACGCCGCCCACCAGGTCTTCATCGAGCGGGTGGCGGGTGGCCCACCGTACGGCTTCGCCCTGTTCGCGGGTATGGCTGTCTTCGCGTTGGTCTTCTCCCCGCTGTGGCTGCGCCGGTTCCGGCGCGGGCCGCTGGAATGGCTGGTCCACCGCGCGATCGTGCTGGCCGTACCGGCCCGCGGCACGGGCCACCGGGCACGCGCATAGGCCCGACCGGCGGAGGTGCCGATCAGCACCGTCAGCTGGTTGCGGGCCGTGTCGACACGGCCGAACGTGCCGCCCCTGCCTGGCATCCGATGCCAGGCAGGGGCGGCACGTCCATGTCCGGCCCGCGTGCGGGCCCTGTGGCATGCCGGACGCGGTTACGGACCGACCAGTTCGTAGACCTTGACCGCCATCGGTCCTGCGGGGTCGTAGACGACCTTCACCGGGGTGCGTCCCTCACGGAGCCGAAGGTAGAGGTGGCCGGGGTCGCACTTCACGGTGCCCGTCGCGGACGTGCTCCGGGTGTTGCGGCTCTTGTACGGCGACGGGCCGTAGCCGCACTTCTTGTTGATCTGGCGGTAGTCCAGACCCTCGGTGTAGTCGATCCTGACGGGGTCACCGGCGCGCTTGCCGAGATACCAGTCGCCGCCCGTGCCCTCGCGGTGCGCCCGGTACGGCGTGACGATCATGGCGGAGTTGCCGGACCGCTTCGCCCAGCCGTACACCGTCTTCAGGCCCGATGCGGCGGCCAGGGCCGGTGCCGAGGGCGCGGCGAGGGCGGGTGAAGGGGAGGCGACGAACAGGAACGCCGCCACGGCAGCCAGAGTCGTGACAGCCGATGTCTTGCGCATTTCTTCTCTCCGTTCGGGGTAACCAAAGATCATCTTGCCATGCAGTCGCCCCGGAATAAGGGGCCTTGCGCAGTGAGTCATCACATAGCCGGACAAACCAACCTTTCGCCCAGAAAATGCGTCACAGGCCCGGCAGCGCCCTTTCCGTAGGCCCGAACCGGACGGGCCCACCTTCTTCGGCCGCCGGCCGTCGGCAGAGCGCCGGCGAAGGGCGCCCCGCCCACGTGGAGACCCACCGTCGGTGACGGCCCAGGACTCCCGAAGCCACGGCCAAGGGCGAAGGGGTGGGTCGATCCAGCTCGGCGCGGGTTTCCAAGCCTGCGCCGGAGCCGGACCTCGGTGGCCCGTCCCGGGCCGGCACCAGAGACCCCGGATCGGCGAAGCGATCGGGGTCAGGGCCACTGGGAAAGGGCGGCCCAGAAGCCTGTCCAGACGGCGGATATCAGTCGTGAAACACATCTCTACGGTGGATTCCGGCATCGCCCTCGATGACCTGGATCGACGCATCATCGGGGCCCTCCAGATTGACGGGCGAGCGGAGATCTGCCGTATCGCGGCCGTCCTGGGCGTCTCGGCCCGTACGGTCACCCGCCCCCTCACGCGTACGCGCGAGGGGGCATCACCGCCATGCGGACGATCGCGGCAGAACAGAGCATCGGTGCCACGCTGCTGCAGGCGCGGGTCCCGCACGGCAAGGTCGACACCATCGCCGCGTCCTTCGCCAGGCGCCCCGACGTCGGATCCGTCGACATCGTGATGGGCGGCGAGGAGATCGACGTTCCGGTCATCGCCGATCCCGCCGATCTTGATCGGCTGCCGTTCCTCCACCGTGCGGAGTAGCGGCACGGACTACGTGATCGGCGGCGACCTCACCATGAAGGCGACCACCCTGTCCGTGGAGTTGCGGCTCACCTACGGCGGTGTCATCGATGACCCCCTCGGCCGCCGGGCCGGATTCCTGGGCCGGGCACGGTTCAGCCGGGCGGCGTTCGGCGTCGCGGAGACGATGGGGCTCAGAGGAGCCGGTGTCCCGGCGCGACCGCTGGTACCACTTGACCAGGTCGCCCTGGGGCGAACTTGCAAGACTTGGCGGTGACGTCGCAGTCCCTGCAGCCGGTGATGCCGTACAGGAGCGGGTCCGCCGGGCCGTGGAGAGCGTGGCGGCCGTGCCCGGCGTGGAGACCGGGTGCGCTCAGTTGAGCGGGGCGTAGCCGAGGATGTGGTCGCGAAGCAGGGCCCCCGCGTCGGGGTCCCCGCGCTCGAACGCCGCCATGAGCGGCTCGTGGTCGGCGGTGTTCTCGCAGAGCCGCATCCGGAACAGCCGTATCGACAGGTGCGTCCACACCTCGATGCCGAGTGACTCCCACACCGCCAGGAGCACGTCGTTGCCCGAGGCCTTGACGATCTCGCGGTGGAACGCGACGCCGTGGCGTACCTGGTCGGCCACGGAGGAGGCGGCCGCGGCCTGTCGCAGGCCTGCGTGGTGGACCCGCAGCGCCTCGACGGACGGGTGCCGCAGCCGCACGGCCGTCTCCTCCAGGCCCGCCCGCACCTCGTAGATCTCGCGCAGGTCGGTCGCGGTGATCCGGCGGACCCGCGCGCCCTTGTGCGGCGACGACTCGATGAGCCGGAGCGCCTCCAGCTCGCGCAGCGCCTCACGTACCGGAGCCTGGCTGACGCCCAGCTCCGCCGCCATGTGCCGTTCCACGACGCGGTCGCCGGGCTCCCACCGACCGCTGATCAGGCCGTCGAGTACGGCCTGCCGGATCTGATCACGAAGCGGGAGTCGCATGACAGGTTTCACAGTCCCATAATGACGGATGGAAACATCCTACGATCGATCATAGGGTGTTTAATGGTGGTATGGAGAAGGACATTGACCCGCAGGAGACCGCGGAATGGCTGGAGTCGCTGGAGGCGGTCCGCCGGGCGGCAGGCCCCGAACGGGCCGAATACCTGCTGAAGCGGCTGGCCACGAGCAGCCGGTACATCAACACCGTGCCGACGTCGGAGGAGCCCGGCTACCCCGGTGACCTCGAACTGGAGGAGCGGATCGCGGCCTACGACCGGTGGAACGCGGCGGCGATGATCACCAGGGGTAGCCGGCTCGGTCTCGGGGGCCACCTGGCCACCTACGCCTCGGCCGCCTGGCTGTACGAGGTCGGGTTCAACCACTTCTTCCACGGCGGTCATGACCAGGTCTACTTCCAGGGCCACGCGTCCCCGGGCATCTACGCCCGCGCGTTCCTGGAGGGACGGCTGACCGAGGGCCAGCTCGACCTGTTCCGGCGCGAGCCCGAGGGCGGGCTGCCGTCGTACCCGCATCCGCGGAGCATGCGCGGGTTCTGGCAGTTCCCCACGGTGTCCATGGGCCTTGGGCCGCTCAACGCGATCTACCAGGCCAGGTTCAACCGCTACCTGCACAACCGCGGCATCAAGGACACCTCGCTCAGCCACGTATGGGCCTTCCTCGGCGACGGCGAGATGGACGAGCCGGAGTCCACGGCGGCCATCACCCTGGCCGCCCGCGAAGGGCTGGACAACCTGACCTTCGTGATCAACTGCAACCTGCAGCGGCTCGACGGGCCGGTGCGCGGCAACACCCGCATCGTGCAGGAACTCGAAGGCGTCTTCAGGGGCGCGGGCTGGCACGTCGTCAAGGCGCTGTGGGGCGCCGAATGGGACGGGCTGCTCGGTTCCGACGAACTGGTGTCCCGCCTGGGCGAGATGCCGGACGGGCAGTTCCAGACCTTCGCCACCTCGACCGGGGCCTACATCAGGCAACACCTGTTCCACGGGCTGGACGTGCCGTACTCCGACGAGGACCTGCGGCGCATCGTCGGCGGTTCACGGGCCGGCCACGAGCCGCGCAAGGTGCACGCCGCCTACCGCCGGGCCCTCGACCACCGCGGCGCGCCGACGGTGATCCTCGTGCAGACCGTCAAGGGGTGGACGCTCGGGGCCGGCGTGGAGGCGCGCAACGCCAACCACCAGATGAAGAAACTCACCCGGGACGAGTTCCGCGCGCTACGTGACCGGCTCGGGCTGCCAGTGCCGGACGAGGCGCTCGACGCGGACCTGCCGCCGTACCTGCACCCCGGGCCCGACTCGCCCGAGGTCCGCTACGTGGCCGAGCGCCGCCGCGCCCTGGGCGGGCCCATCCCCAACCGAACCGTCTCCCACCAGCCGCTGCCTGCGCCGGCCGAGCGGCCGTTCCAGTCCCTGGAGAAGGGGTCCAAGCAGCCGGTGGCCACCACGATGGCCTTCGTCCGCCTGGTCAAGGACCTCATGAAGGAGCCGGAGACCGGGCGCCGCTGGGTGCCCATCGTGCCCGACGAGGCCAGGACCTTCGGCATGGAGTCGCTGTTCCCCACCGCCAAGATCTACTCGCCGCTGGGCCAGCGCTACGAGTCGGTCGACCGGGACCTGCTGCTGTCCTACCAGGAGGCGGTCGACGGCCAGCTCCTGATCGAGGGCATCACCGAGGCCGGATCGATGGCGTCGTTCACGGCCGCCGCCTCCAGCTACGCCACCCACGGCGAGGCCATGATCCCGTTCTACATCTTCTACTCGATGTTCGGCTGGCAGCGGACCGGCGACCAGATGTGGGCGCTGGCCGACCAGCTCGGCCGTGGGTTCCTGATCGGCGCCACCGCGGGACGGACCACGATGACCGGCGAAGGGCTGCAGCACGCCGACGGGCACTCCCAGTTGCTCGCCTCCGCCAACCCCGCGTGTCTGGCCTACGACCCCGCCTTCGGCTACGAGGTCGCGGAGATCGTGCGCGAAGGGCTCCGGCGCATGTACGGGCCCGACGGCGAGGACGTCTTCTACTACCTCACCCTCTACAACGAGCCGCTCCCCCAGCCCGCGATGCCCGAAGGCGTGCGCGAGGGAATCCTCAGGGGCATCTACCGCTACTCCTCCGGCGGCGGCCAGGCCCATCTGCTCGCCAGCGGCACGGCGATCCACTGGGCGCTGGCCGCGCAACGGCTGCTCCAGGAGGAGTACGGCGTGGGCGTCGACGTCTGGTCGGTCACCTCGTGGAGCGAACTGCGCCGCGACGCGATGACCTCCACCGGGGTGCCCTACCTCCGGCAGGCCCTGGCCGGGACCGAGGGTCCGGTGATCGCGGTCAGTGACTGGATGCGCGCCGTGCCGGATCAGATCAGCCCGTGGATCGACCGGCCGTGGACCTCCCTCGGCACCGACGGGTTCGGCCTCTCCGGCACCCGGGAGTCCGTACGCGAGCACTTCGGCGTCGACCCACGTTCGATCGCCGACGCCGTACTCAAGTCCGTCGAGGAGACCGGCCGGAGATGACCGGCCCGGCTTCGCCACCGCTGCGGCCGAGCCGTCCGGGGGTGTCGCCCCGTTCCGCCGTACGCGGAGCGGGGCGGTGCCTGGCCGTGATCTCCAGGGACCTTCAGGGACCTTCTGGCCGACCCGGTCGAGGGGCGCCCGAAGTCCTACGCGCGAGACGCCGGTGTCACCGGTGGGGGCGGCCGGTCGCCAGGTCCGTGAGACGTGGGCCGACTTCGGGAAACGAACCGTCGCCGAACAGGGTCCGTGCCGCCAGGGCGCGGCCGGCACGACCGCGTAGCGCGGTCACCGCCGCCTCCGCGGCGGCAGGGGATCGAATACCGGCGAACACGCGGCGCAGCAGCAGCCGGCCGCGGAACCGGGTCCGCAAAGCGTCTCCGTCGTACCGGCTCAGCACACGCTGGTCGCCGGTACGCAGGTACCCGGCGATGACCGCAGCGGCCAGCTCGGACATGCGGAGACAGGGGTCCAGCCCACCGGCCGTCAGCGGCGAAACCGCGCCCGCCGCGTCTCCGACGAGCAGCCCGGCGGGACACGCCAACCGTCGCAGCACACCGCCGACCGGGATCGGACCACCTCGGCGCTCAACCGGCCCGGCCGGCGGTTTGCCGCCGGGCGCGTCCGCGGCGAAGGCGTCCAGCAGGTGGCGGATGCCGGTGCGCATCGCGTTCGGATATCCCGCGACGCCGACATGCGCGTGCCGGCCGTCGTCGATGACCCACCCCAGGTACCCCGGGGCGATCCGCGGGTCCAGCACGCAGTGGAACGCCGGGGTGGTCGTGCCCGACGCGATCGGGTGGACGATCTCGGCGCCGACGAGGAAGCGCCGGTTGACATCAAGACCGAGGTCACGGGCCACCCGGGAGCGGGCGCCGTCCGCGCCGACGACGAACCGGGTCGTCACCGGTTCCGCGCCCGCGAACCGTACGAACCCCATCGTCGTGTCGACATACCGTACGCCCAGAAGGACTCGTGCCCCGGCCGACTCCGCCGCGCGGCGCGCGTGTTCGTAGACGGCCGCCATGTCGGCCACGCGGTACTCGTCCCGGTCGCTGGTGAGCCGGATCGGTGCCCGCCGCGACGGCGGATACAGCAGCACGTCCCGGACACCTGGCCCGAGCAGACGATCCGGCACGTCGAAGTCGTCGAGGGTGCGGCGCACGAAGATCCCTGTCGTGCGGACGCCCGTCGACAGCGACCTGCGACGGTCGACCACCATCACGCTCAGGCCCCGTCCCGCGAGCAGGCGGGCCGTGCTCAGACCGGCCAGCCCCGCACCCACGACCAGTACATCCACTGTCTGCATGCCTTGTGACGGTAGGGGCAGTGCCTCATCCATACGCTGGTTTGCACGCTACCTGCCCCATACCTCCACACCGTGGCCATACTCAAGACCGTGAAGCGTTCCCAGGTCCTCGGAAACGAGGAGATCCCGCCCGATCAGGCGACCAGACGGGATCTCGCCAACCGTTCTTGATCTGCCTCAGGAACGGCCCGCGGAGCCGCGCACCGCGCTTGGGCCGTGTATCCCGGCGTCCGGTTTCACCGGGGCCGACCGACCTGGGCGGTCCAATAAGATCATCCGCATCGTAGCCTTACTCCGGGCCGCCGTCGCCCGCCACCGCTTCGGGCGTCCGGCCGCCGTCGCCGTCACGCTCTACCTGACCGCCGTCGCCGCCGGATACGACGGCGGGCGGTGGTTCGCCGTCGTCACGACGGCGAGTCTCTGGCCGTGGGACGACGGGGCGCGGCTCCTGCCCGCGGCGATCGGCGTGCTCAACGCGTGGGCGCTGTGGCAGATCCTGCGCGGCCCGGCCTTGCCGCGTGCCGGGGCGCTGCCGCGTGATGTGGTGTGGCTGCGGCGCCTGCTCTACACGGACGTGGCCGGCGACCTGCTGCTCTGGGAACTCCTCGACGAGGTGTCCGGCGTCGCGGAGTACGTCGCGCGCTGGGCCGTGTGGGCCGCCACCATGTTCCTGCTGGTGCGGGCCCTGGCCGGGGTGTCGGCCCGGTTCCGGGTCATCGCTCTCGGGCTCGGTCTGACCGGGGTGCTGGCCGCGGCGCTGCGGCCGTTCGCCGAGATCCCGTTGACGGCGTCGTTCCTGGTGGCGATGGCGGCCCTCGGCTGCAAGGTGATGATCATTGCCGGGCAGAGACGCGACAGACGGTTCAGCGCCGTCACGGTCGGCATCGGCTGGACCGCCCTGCTGGTCCCGCAGGTCTACTCGCTGCTCCAGATCGGACGGGTGGCGTTCGACGGCCTGTCGCTCGCGGTGCACGCGCTCGACGGGCTGCTCGTCGTGTGGGCGGCGCGCACCGCGCACGAGCTCGCCGCGCCCGGACAGGGCGTCCCGGCGCCGGGAACCGGCCGGACGCCGCGGCTGATCGCCGCCGCCTTCGTGCTCGCGCTGCCGGCTGCGGTCGTCGGCGCCGAGGAGGACGCCCGGCTCACCTACACGGCCGCGGACGAGGGCTGCCGCGACCGGCTCCGGCCCGCGACCGCCCTCGGGCCCGAGGAGCGGCGGCGGTCGTTCCTCTGCCTGGCCAGGAGCGAGACCTTCGCGGCGAACGCGATGTTCCCCGAACGGCTGGCCGACCAGCGCGTCCTCGCCCACGGCGCTCAGCTGTGCGCGCTGCCCGGCGACCGGGAACGGAACGCGCTGCACGAGCGGGCCGGTGGTACGGCGGACGCCATCGAGCTGGCCGCGGCTCTGGAGTACCTGTGCCCCGGCATCGTCGCCCGGCAGACCGCCGATGCGCACCGCCGTCAGGCAGAGCGTGACCTGCAGGAGGCCAGGTGGAAGGCCGAGGCCAACGCCCGGTGCGACGACCCGTGGCCCGGGACGCGGGCCAGACGGCAGGGCACGGCCGCGTACATGCTGCCCGAAGGCGGCGGCTACGCCGTCTTCGACGACCGTGACGACAGCGCAGGCGGTCCCGGGGACATCTACGGTGACGGCGACGAGGTCGCCGACATCTTCGACGCCGTCGAGGACGGCTTCGTCGACGTCGTGGGCAGCAGCGCCGCCATCGTGACCAGAGGGGACGCGGCGATGTGCTTGACGGTCAAGGCGTTCGACCGTTCCCCGCCGCTCCGGCTCACCGGCTGGGGCCAGGTGGTCGAGGTGGGCATCGCCAGCCGCAGCGGCCGCCTGGTCGTGCCGACGTACCCCGAGGGCGGCGATGGCGGTGCGGCCAGGCCGCTGCCGGACCTGGCCGTCGCCGGCCCGGGCCACTACCGCCTGCGAATCTACGCCCGCACGCTGCCGTGGGACGAGAACGACCCCGAAGCGCCGCTGGAGGAGCACCTGCTCGTCGTCCATCCCGGTCGCTCGAAGGACAAGGTCGTCCACCGTCCGCGCGACTGACCTCGCCGCGCCCGCCTTCGTCACAAGGGTCGGGCAGACCCGCACGAGATGAGGCGCGAGGGCCGTGACCCCTTCGGCTCAGCTCGTCGTCAGCCGCAGCACCGCCTTTCTGCTGGACAGCGAGAGGGCCTGGACGGTGATGCCGTTGACCGTGACCGAGCCGCTTCCGCTGAAGTACGCCGAGCCGCTCACACCCGGCCCGCTGGACTTCACATGGACGCCGCCGGCGTTGAAGGACAGGGTCAGCTTGGTGATGCCGAAGCCGGGGTCGATCCGGAACGAGACCTTCCTGGTGATGGAGATCTTGCAGTTACCGTCGTAGCAGGCACGAAGGTTGGGCTTGGCGGCGGCGGCGAAGGCCGTGGTCGCGCCGACGGGGACGATGGTGAGGGACACGGCGACCGCCAGGGCGGCGGTCCGAATTTTGCCGGACATGATCCTCCTCGGGTTTCCATCTGCGGACGGAACGGAAAAGTCCTGAGCAAGTTCAGTGTGCGCCTGTTCCTCCGGGTCCGCTCCCGGAACGGGCCCGGTTTCCCGTCGCGGTCGGAGCCGAAGGTCGCCGCCTGCGAGGCGCGGGCACCCCACAGCGCCACGGGCGGTGGTCCGCCGCGGACGCCCACGACGATCAGCCGTAGGAGGCCGCCTTCCTGGCGATGGCGTGCAGCATGACGCGGCGGATGACCCCGCTGAAGGGCCGGATGAGCCGCCAGTAGGCCAGCATCCTGCGCCGGGTGTCCACCGACCCGGCGGTGACCCGCGTCTCGGTGCGGAGCAGGGTGCCATGCTCGGTCGGGATCAGCTCGAAGACGGACGCCGACTTGGCGAAGCCGGGCACGTCATAGTCGCGGAACTGCCCGGTCGGGCAACTGCGGCGGAACTCCGCCGACCGCAGACGCCAGAACTGACTGATCGAGCCGAGCACGACATACCGCTGCGACTCGCTGGCCAGCTCGAACCAGCCCCGGCTGAGCATCGTGCCGATCATCGTCGGCGCCTCGTTCGCCCCTGTCGCCGAGAGCGAGCGGACGCTCATGAGCAGCCGCACCAGCGGAAGCTCACCGGGCGACAGCGTGTTCAACGCGGTCCAGACCGTTTCCGGCCGCTGCCGGATGTGCAACTCGTGGCGTTCGGAGCCCAGCGGCTGCGGGATGAAGTCTTCCAGGACCTTCGGCATTCGCATGTCCCTTCGTTCGTCAGTTGTGCTGCGACAGGTGAGCAAGCTTTTCCGGGTTCGCCATGCCGTAGATGGCGCGTACCCGGCCTCCGGAGGAGTCCGCCTCGACGGTGACGACCGCGACCGGCCGGTCACCGGCGACGATCAGGGCGGTCGGCGTGCCACCGGGGAACGCCCAGCGGACCTCGCACCCCGCATAGCGGGGCCCGACGGCGGCCAGCAGGCGGGCCACCTTGCCGGCGCCGTGCACCGGCCGCAACGCGGCGCGGACCCGGCCGCCTCCGTCGTTCCACAGCGTGACCTCGGGCGCCAGTACGTCGAGGAGATCGGTCACACTGCCTCCGACGGCCGCGTTCACGAACCGCTCCGCCGCCACCTGGGCGTCGCGCCGGTCGGCGGTGAAGCGGGGTCGCCGCGCGTGGACGTGTCCCCGCGCCCGGTGCACGAGCTGGCGCACCGCGGTTGGCGTCCTGTCGAGAATTCCGGCGATCTCGTCGTACTCGTAGGCGAAGGCCTCCCTGAGAACGAACGCGGCCCGTTCGAGCGGCGACAGCGTCTCCAGAACGACCAGCAGACCAAGCGCGACACCATCACGGCGTTCCTCCCGGCCGTCGGCGCCCTCCTCGGTCCACAGCGGTTCCGGCAGCCACGGGCCGATGTAGTCCTCGCGCAGCCTGCGCGCCTTGCGGAGCTGGTCGACCGCCCGGTGCACGACGATGCGCATCAGGTACGCGCGCGGATGCTCGATCGCCGCGTGGTCGACCCTCTCCCAGCTCAGCCACGTGTCCTGCACGACGTCCTCGGCGTCGGTGACGCTGCCGAGAATGTCGTACGCCGCCGCGAACAGCAGATTGCGGTTCGCGGCGAAGACCGTCGTCCGCTCGTCCACGATGTCGTCCGCCACTTCCGTCCCCCGACTCCCCGGTTGCCTGCCTTTCCCACATAGGACGAACCCGTCGCCGGCCGTGTGACATCTCAGTCGACACGGCCGTTCCCGGTGTCCTCAAGGTCGAGTTCCACCGGAGCGGCTGAGCTGCCTGCGGTGCACCACGAGACCGGCCAGCGTCAGCAGTGAGACGAGGCCGAGCTGCCACCAGTTGTCCGGACTGCCGCCAAGGTCCAGGTCGGCCGCGTGGTTCACCGCGTGCAGAGTGTTGGCGACGAAGAACCCGACCAGCACGATCGACAGCACGTCACGCCACACCAGCGCGCTCAGCATCATCAGTCCGATGCCGATCTGGAAGACCCCGGCGTCGTGCAGGAAGTGCACGTGATTGGGAAACCGGGCGAAGACCGAGAAGCCCGCCGGGTCGATGCGCATCCACACGCCGAAGACCAGCATCGTCAGCGCGCCGACCACCACGGCCACCTGGACGAAGGTCCTGGCCTGCCTGCTGTAGCCGTTCGTCATGTCGTGTCCCTTTCCTGTGCTCGCTCTGGTGATAGGACGAGCGCCCAGGGCGGTGTGTGACACGGCTCATCCCGCCTCGCCGGTCAGCCGACGGCGTCCGCGCCTTCCCGGTAACCGACCTGTCGCAGGATGGTCACGAAGTAGGCCTTGACGGCGTCGGCGCTCTCGGTGGCCGGGTAGGAACCCAGGTGGTGCAGCACCGCGCCGTTGAGCAGCTGCTGGACGGCGTTCAGGTCGCAGTCGCCGGGAAGCTGCCCGCGCTCACGCGAGCGGCTCAGCGCGGCGTGCTCGGCCGCCGCGCGCCGTCCGCCGTGGGAGTCGCGGTACGCGCGCAGCAGTTCGGGGTGGTCGTCCACGGCGCCGTACAGCCGCCGCAGCATGCGCCGGTTGCGCGGGTTGCTCAGGTAGGTCGCCCAGTTGCCGAGCATGTGCTCGATGTCGGGCCAGTCGAGGGCGCCGGGGTCGTGATCGTGGTGCACCGACTCGATGGCCTGGATCAGCAGGGCCGTCTTGTCGGGGAACCGCCGGTAGATGGTGGCCCGCGTGACGCCGGCGCGCTGGGCGACCTGCTCGATGCTGGTTCCGCCCGCGCCACGTTCGATGAAGAGGTCGAGAGCCGCCGCGAGAACCGCCGCGTCCACCTCCTGGCTGCGCGGCCGCCCCGGTGGGAGTCGTCGAGGTCGTGTCACGGCGGCGCTATCCGGCCTTGGTGACCAGCGCGTCGAAAGCGCGGTCGGGCAGGATCCGGTTCAGGGCCAGGAGTGTCCTGGCCAGGTAGCCGACCGGGTAGCGCGGTTTCGGCCTGGGTGATTCGACGGCGCTCCTGATGGTCCTGGCGACCACGGCGGGGGCGGAACCCCTGGTGTTGCCCTCGGCCCGGCTCGCCATCGACTCGGCCAGCGCGCCGTAGGCCCCGTGACCGGAGGTCTCGCGCAACTCGCGTGGCGTGTCCTGTTCGAACTCCGTCCTGATGATGCCCGGCTGTACGACCACCACGTGGACGCCGAAGGACCGGCACTCCTGGCGCAGCGAGTCGGAGTAGGTCTCCAGGGCGTGCTTGGAGGCGTGGTACCAGGCGACGAGCGGCAGCGAGATCTCACCGGCGATCGAGGAGACGTTGACGATCGTGCCTGAGCGCCGTTCACGCATGTGCGGCAGGACGAGCTGGGTGAGCCGGGCCGGGCCGAAGAGGTTGACCTCGAACAGGTGACGGGCCCGTTCGACGGGCACGTCCTCGACGGCGCCGTGCAGACCGGCTCCGGCGTTGTTGACCAGCACGTCGATCCGGTGCTGCTCGTCCAGGACGGCGTCCACGACGCGGCCCAGATCGTCCTCCCTGGTGACGTCCATCGCCAGAGCGTAACCGCCCGCCTGACGCAGTTCCGCCATCCGGTCCACCCGGCGGGCTGCGCCGTACACGATGTGGCCGGCCCGGCGCAGCTCCAGTGCGGTGGCGCGGCCGATGCCGGACGAGGCACCGGTGACCAGGCAGATCTTGGGAGTCAAGGTGGCGTCCTTCCCCTGTCGGCGACCCCTGATTTCAATACAGTACTGTACTGTATTGAAACATCGGGTGAGAGACAGGATCCGCCATGAGTGCCTATGTGCTCGGGCTCCACGACATCGATGAGACACGACTGCCCCTGGTCGGCGGGAAGGGGGCCAACCTCGGCGAGCTGTCCGCGATCCGGGGCGTCCGCGTGCCGCGCGGCTTCTGCGTCACCACCGACGCGTACGAGCAGGTCGTGGAACGCGACGCGTCGGTCAGCGCGCTGATCGGCGGGCTGACCGGGCTGCGGGCCGACGACCGGGCGGGCATCGCCGCCGCCTGCGCCCGGCTGCGCGCCGCCGTCGAGGGCCTGACCGTGCCCGACGAGATCCGGCGCGACATCGAGCGCAACCTCGGCGACATGGGCGGCGCGGACGTGGCCTGCGCGGTCAGGTCCAGCGCCACCGCCGAGGACCTGCCGTCCAGCTCCTTCGCGGGCCAGCAGGACACGTACCTGAACGTACGGGGCGCCGAGGCGGTGATCGACAGCGTGCGGCGGTGCTGGGCGTCGCTGTTCACCGACCGGGCGGTGGCCTACCGCATCCAGAACGGCTTCGACCATCGCGCCGTACGGCTTTCCGTGGTCGTCCAGCAGATGGTCTTCCCCGAGGCGTCGGGCATCCTGTTCACCGCCGACCCGGTCTCGGCCAACCGCACGGTGGTCTCCATCGACGCCGGGTTCGGCCTCGGTGAGGCCTTCGTCTCCGGGCTGGTCAACGCCGACAACTACCGGGTCAGGGCGGGGCGGATCATCGACAGGAAGATCGCCGCCCAGACGAAGGAACTGCGCGCTCTGCCGTCGGGCGGCACCGAGGAGCTTCCCGTCGAGCCCGCGCGGCAGAACGCGCAGAAACTCGGCGACGAGCAGATCCTGCTGCTGGAGAGACTGGGGCGGGAGATCGAGGCGCACTTCGGCCGCCCCCAGGACATCGAGTGGGCGCTGTACGACGGCGCGTTCCACATCCTGCAGAGCCGCCCCATCACCACGCTCTATCCCGTGCCGCCGGCGCACGACGGCAAGAACCACGTGTACGTCTCCTACGGGCACCGGCAGATGATGACCGACGCCTTCGCCCCACTGGGCCTGTCGTTCTTCTCGCTCCTGCACGACAAGCTGGGCCGTACGGCGGGCGCCGTGGCCGGCAACCGCTTCTACAAGGACGTCTCGGCCGAGCTCACCTCGGTCTGGGCCAGACCCGCCACGCTCAAGAGTCTCGACCAGGTCGACGTGCTGATGGCCAACGCGCTGCGGGCCGTGCTGAGGCGCAAGGAGTTCGCCGCCGGGCTGGCGCGCGGCAAGACCTCGATGCTGGACTTCGGCGAGGGCGGCGTGCTGCCGATCGTGCGTCACTATCTCAGGCTCGCCCGCGAGGACGACCCCGGCGTCGTGCCGGACCTGATCGCGCGCACCGAGGCGACGGTGGAGCGGCTGCGGAGCGAGATCGCCGGCAAGTCGGGCGACGAACTGTTCGCCTGCATCATCGACGACCACGACGTGCTCGCCGAGCTCACCTTCGACCCGCGCAGCGTGGCGGCGGCCTTCCTCGGCATCCAGTCGGTGAACTGGGTCAACAAGCACATGGAGGCCTGGCTGGGTGAGAAGAACGCCGCCGACGCGATCGCCCAGTCCGCCGACCACAACGTCGTGGCCGCCATGGGGCTCGACCTGCTCGACGTCGCCGACGCCGTCCGCGAGCATCCCGACGTGCTGCGCTACCTGGAGACCGCCCGGTGCGACACCTTCTACGAGGGGCTGGCCGCGTGCGCGGGCGGGGCGGCCGTGGGTGACGCCGTCCGCGGTTACCTGGACACGTACGGGATGCACTGCGCCGGTGACATCGACCTCACCAGGACCCGGTGGAGCGAGGACCCGACGCTGCTCGTGCCGCTCGTCCTCAGCGACATCAGGAACTTCCCGCCCGGGGAACGCCGCCGCAAGGCCGAACAGGGCCGCGCCGAGGCCGAACGCGCCATGAACGACCTGCTCGCCCGCCTCCGCGAGTTGCCGGGCGGCGCGGGCAAGGCCAGGAGGGCGGCCAGGAAGATGAGCCTGATCCGCCACTTCATCGGCTACCGCGAATACTCCAAGCACGCGCTCCTTCTGCGGTACGAGATCTACAAGCGGGCGCTGATGAAGGAGGCCGCCGGGCTGGTCGCGCGCGGGGTCGTCAAGGAGCCCGAGGACGTGTACTTCCTGTCCATCGAGGAGTTCAGGAAGGTGGTCAACACCGGCGAGCTGGACTACTCGGTCATCACGCGGCGGCGGGAGGAGCACGAGACCTACCAGAGGCTGACTCCGCCGCGGGTGATCACCTCCGAGGGCGAGGTGATCTCCGGCGCGTACGAGCCGGGCGCCCTGCCGGAGGGGGCGCTGGCGGGCATCGCCGTTTCGTCGGGAGTCGTGGAGGGCCGGGCGCGGGTCATCCACAGCATGGCCGAGGCCGACCTTGAGGACGGCGACATCCTCGTCACCGTCTTCACCGATCCGAGCTGGTCGCCGCTGTTCGTCTCGGTCAAGGGGGTCGTCATGGAGGTCGGCGGGGTGATGACGCACGGCGCCGTGGTGGCCCGCGAGTACGGGCTGCCCGCGGTCGTCGGCGTGGAGGACGCCACCCGGCGGATCAAGGACGGCCAGCGCATCCGGGTGAACGGCGCCGAAGGGTACGTCGAGATCCTCTGAGACCGCCGGGGCGGCCCCGCCCCGGCGTGTTCTCAGCGAACCTTCAACCCGTCGGACACGCTCCGGTGCACCGGGGTCCAGCCCAGGTCGCGGGTGGCCTTGGCGTGCGAGACCCGCATCGTGGTGTCGATCAGCAGGCAGCCCAGGTACGGCACGGCCAGCCTGACCAACCATCTCGGCGTCACGACGGGACGAGGCGTGCCGTGCGCACGGGCGACCGTGGTCAGGAAGTCGCGCCAGCTCATCGGCCGGTCGTCCACGATGTTGTACGCCTCCCCCGCGCCGCCGTGTTCCATGGCCGCGACCGTGGCCGCCGCCGCGTCCTCCACGTGGACGAAGGAGGTGGTCCCCGTCCTCCCTCGCGGGAGTACGGGAGCCCGCCTGCGCATCAGGTCCGCGAACATGTCGCTGAACGCGTTCCTGCCGTAGAACATCCCGTACCGCAGGGCGATGCCCTCGATGCCGTCCGCGTCGAACACCTGCCGTTCGGTCGCCACGCTGGAGTCCGTCACCAGGTCGCCCACGTTGCCGACGCGCAGCCCGAAGACGTCGTTCTCGGTCAGGACCCTGGTGCCGTGATCGCGGTAGCCGTACCCGGTGATCAGCGACTGGGTGACGAAGCGACGCGCGCCCACCACCCGCGATGCCTCAAGGAGGTGCGCGGTGCCCCTGTCGCGGAGGGCGATGGTGGGGTCGTCGGGGCGCAGCCTGAGTCCGGGTTTCCGCAGCGCCGTGGCCTGGTGCATGACCACGTCGGCCCGGTGCCCTTCGACCGCGCGCAGCAACCCGTCACGATCCATCACATCCGCGATCACCGGGAACGCGCCGCGATCCACGACGAGCCGCCGCTTGGCCGGATGACGGATGAGCGCGATCACCTCGTGCCCCGACCCGGCCAGCGCCGACAACAGCGGCAACCCGATCGCACCGGTCGCGCCTGCGAGCAGCACCCTCATCGCACCCGCTCCCACGCCTGCGGCCAACTCCGCGTCCAGACGCCGAAGACCGGCGTGCGGAGCACGTTTCCCGTGACGGCCTGTGCCATGACGACCTCCTGTCTTGGTTGAACACATCACAAGGACGAGACGGCCGGCGCCGTTGTGACAGACAGGTTCACGGCGTGGATCGCCACCACTACCTCTTCGCCCGCACCCTAGCTAGAGTTAGAGCATGGGTAAGCCTCCCAGGATGACCATCCCGACCCAGCTCGTGCTACGCGCCTTCCTCGACGACCCCACGCGGGAGATGTACGGACTGGAGGTCTGCGCCGCCTCCGGCCTGGCCAGCGGCACCATCCATCCCATCCTCGCCCGCTTCGAGGGCATCGGCTGGCTGGAGTCACGCTTCGAGGACGTCAACCCCCACGAGGCGGCCCGGCCTCGCCGCCGCTACTACCGGCTCACCCCCGACGGCGCCGAGAACGCCCGCCTCGCGCTCGCCCAGGCACACACCAGGATCGGCACGCTGCGTGGGCTGAGCCCACGGCTGGGCGGCGGAAGTTGAGCGACCTCCCCCAGGGTTCCATCGCCAACCCCAGCAGGTTCGTCATCGACCGCCACCTCGCCCTCGCCCTCGACCGGGCCCTCGTCCACGCCCTCGACCAGGCCCAGCTCCTCGCTTCCGGCCCCGTTTACCTCCACTCCTTCGAAGATCAAAGCTTCAGCCGCACCAACGTCATCGACCTGGACCGCGCCCTGACCCTCGCTCGCAGGCTGGACCACACCCTCACCTTCGTCCGTACCTACACGCTGGACTTCCAGCGCGGCTCCCACCAGGCCCGCGACCTCGCCCACGCCCTTCACCACGCGCTCGAACGCACCCACGCCCTCGGCTTCGACCTCGACCGCATCCCCACCTACGAACTCGACCTCGACTACGCCCGCACCCGCGCTCGCGCCCGGATCCTCGCCGACCACCTGGACGCCATGGGGCAGAGGGCCGTGGAGATCTCCGAGCGCCTCGAAAGGCTCAGTGCGCAGGCGTCGCCGGCGGAGCCGGTCGTGGTGGAGGAGAAGGCCGTCCCCATATCCCGGTCGGCGGAACACATGGTGAGCCTCATGATGAAGCTGCTCCCGGCCGTACGCCGGGACCGCTACGCCGAGGAGTTCAACGCCGAGCTGTACGACCTGGCACAGCTGAAGTCCACCAGGACCGTGCAGGTCGTCTACGCCCTCCGGCAGTTCGGCCGCGTGTGGCAACTCCGCGAGGCCCTCCTGAGGCCGGACCGGCCACGGTTCCATCGGCTACGCCGGATCGCGTGCTGGGTGCTCGCCTCGGACTGGCTCACCTGGAGCCTGCTCGGCCCGCCGCTGGCCTTCGGCGTGATCAACGTGCATCTCTCCCAGGGGTGGGGCTCCGCCCTGTTCACCCTGCCGGGTGTCGCCGGCTTCTACGCCGGGGTGGAGTGGCTCCGCAAGCGCTGGGGCATAGAGGTGAAACGGCGGGACGAGTCAGCCGGAGAGCCGCCGAACGATGACCTGAACAAGCCAAGACGGCCCTGACGTCCCGGAGAAGCCGGGTGGCGTTCAGCTTTCCAGATAGCGCAGGACCGCGGCGACCCTGCGGTCGACCTGGTCGGTCGGGGCGAGGTCGAGCTTGGCGAAGATGCTGCGGATGTGTTTCTGCACGCCGCCGTCGGTCACCACCAGACGCTGGGCGATGGCGGTGTTGCCCAGCCCTTCGGCCATGAGGGCCAGCACCTCGCGTTCGCGGGCGGTCAGCCGTTCCATCGGGTCGCGGCGGCGGGTGAACAGCTGGGCGATCACCTCGGGGTCCATCGCCGTCCCGCCCGCGGCCACCCGGTGCAGGGCGTCCAGGAACTCCTCCACCTTGCCCACGCGCTCCTTGAGGAGGTATCCCACCCCGTGGGTCCCCTCGGCCAGCAGGTTCGTGGCGAAGGCCTGCTCGACGTAGGCCGACAGGACCAGCACCGCCAGGCCGGGGTTCAGCCGCCGGGCCTCGACGGCGGCCCTGATCCCCTCGTCGGTGTGGGTGGGCGGCATGCGCACGTCCACCACTGCCACATCGGGCCGGTGCTCGGCCACCGCGGCCAGGAACCCCTCAGGTTCGGAGGCCGCGGCCACCACCTCGAATCCCTCGCCGGTCAGCAGCAGCACCAGGCCCCGGCGCAGCAACGCGTCGTCCTCGGCGATCACGATCCGCACGGCAACTCCACTTCGATGGTTGTCGGCCCGCCCCGCGGGCTGGTCAGCACGATGGTTCCGTCGTGTGCCTCGACCCGGCGGCGGATGCCGCCCAGCCCGGTGCCGTCGGCCTCCGAGGCTCCGCCCTTGCCGTCGTCGCTCACCACCACGCGTAGCAGGCCGCCGTCACGGCGCACCTCGACCAGGGCTCTCCGCGCGCCGCTGTGTTTCGCCACGTTGGTCAGCGCTTCGGCGACGACGAAGTAGGCGGTGGTCTCCACCGACAGCGGCAGCCGCCCCAGGTCGTCGGCGGTCAAGGCGCACGGGATCGCGCTGCCCGCCGCCAGAGCGCTCAGCGCCCCGGACAGCCCCCTGTCCTCCAGGACAGGCGGCAGGATGCCGCGGACGACCCCGCGCAGTTCGGCCACCGCCTGCTCGGCGGCACTCTGCGCCTCGTCGAGCGCCTCCCGCGGCCCGTCGAGCGCCAGGCCTGTCCGAGCCGCCTCTCTGGCCAGCGCCCGCTTGGCCACGGCGACCGTCACCACGACGGCGACCAGCCGGTTCTGCGCGCCGTCATGCAGCGCCCGCTCGATCCTGCGCAGTTCGGCCGCATGTGCCCGCAGGGCGCCCGCGCGCGTCGCGGTGAGCCGGGCGACCTGCCGCGACAGGTCGATCGACGGATGCGGGCGCAGGAGCCGCACCCCGGGCAGCGCCTGCAACCTGGCCATCCGCGGGGCGAGCATGACGGCGATCACCTGGACGACCACGGCCGCCAGCGCGGCTGCCAGCGCGGCCGGAAACGTGGTGATCGGCAGCTCGTAGCTGGTGATCCGGCCCTCCGGCGGCATCAGGCCCCACCAGAACGGGGACGTCGCGTCCCGCAAGGTCATCGTCGGCATCAGGACGGCGACAAGGCCGAGCGCCAGCCCCAGCGTGGCGTGCGCGGCCACCCAGCCCAGATCGCGGAAGGTCGCCGGGTCGCGGCGGGCGGCGCGGATCCTGGCCGTCCAGCCCGTCGCGGTGTCCTGCTGCGGATAGGGGGTGACGACCTCCAGCCCCCAGCGGTTGAGCCGGCCGCGTTCCCGTTCGGCCACCGCCCTGGTCAGCGCCAGCATCGGCGGGATCATCAGCAGACCCACCCCCACGAGGCAGGCCGCGGCGACCATGATCCAGAACACGAGGACCAGGAAGGCGAGGATCGCGGTGCCGAGACCTCCCGCCAGGCGCTCCAAAGCCTCGAAAGCGTCCCTGCTCATCTCCCCCACCCTAAGCTGAGGCGGAGGACCGTTTCATTCCACCCTGCACTACCATCGGCCTGGCAGATTACGGCATTTCCCCAGGCAGAGCCAATTTCTAGGGTGATCAGTATGAATGACCCCTGCCGCGTCACACCTGCCGACCGGCCTCGGCCGTCCGCCCCCTTCCGCCGGCCCGAGCCACCGCGCGACGGCACCGTGCTCCGCGTGCTCCTGTGGACCGGTTTCACCGTGTGCGCCGTCGTCAACAGTGTCGGCAACAGCATCGGCGGCGTCGGCGAGGGCGTCGGCCTGGTCGCCGGGATCATCTCCGGCGGCTCCATCGCGGCCTTGATCGTCCACCACTACGCCCGGCGCCGTTCATGAGCGGTGTCACCTTCGGCGGCGTCTCCGAGAAGTACGGTGACCCGGTCGCCCGACGAGACCTCATTCGCCTTCCCGCGCCGGTCGGCTCGTCACCGTCACGGGTTCTCGGCGAGTTTCCTGCGGCGTGACGGTAGGGCTGGCCGTACCTTCACGACTCCATTCAGCGGGGTCGATCACGGATCATCTCGGCACCATGCTCGATAGCACCGCAAACCGGTCATCAAGCAGGGAGACAGATCCCATGTCGCACTCCACCGTTCCATCCCCTCCGGTCACGTCCGGTCCTGCCAGGAGGCACGGCCTGCCGGCCCTGGCCACCGCGGCCGCCGTCGCACTGGGCGCCCTCGGCCTGGCCGCCGCCCCGGCTTTCGCGGAAACCCCCGCGGGAGCCGACAGGCCGATCCGCTTCCACCATCAAAGGCTCGACTGGCACGGTTGTAAGACAGGACCGGACGACAGGGCGGGCGCGAGCCTGGACGCGGCGGGCGCCCAGTGCGCCGAGGTCACCGTCCCGCTGGACTACCGCAGGCCCGGCGGGCGAACCATCTCGGTGGCGATCTCCCGGATCAAGGCCACCGACCCCGCCGGACGGCGCGGCGTTCTGCTGACCAACCCTGGCGGCCCCGGAGGACCCGGACTGGACCTGGTGGCGTCCCTCGCGCAGTGGTCACCCGCCCTCACCTCCCGCTACGACCTGATCGGAATGGACCCGCGCTTCACGGGCCGCAGCACACCGATCCGCTGCGGATGGAAGACCGACGTCTTCCTGCGTTCGGCCGGTCCGAACCGCCGTACCTTCAACGAGAGCGCGGCCCTGATGAAGGAACTGGCGGCCAAATGCGCCCGGGGCAACCGCGACGTGCTGCCGTACGCCTCCACCCGGAACACCGCCCGCGACATGGACGTGGTCCGCGCCGTCCTCGGTGAGCCGAAACTGTCCTATCTCGGATACTCCTACGGCACCTACCTGGGGGCGGTCTACACGCAGATGTTCGGTGCGAGAGCCGACCGGATCGTGCTGGACAGCGCGGTCAACCCCGACACCTACGGCCCCGGCCTGCTGTCAGGGAACGAGCCGGCCATCACCGCCGCGCTGAGAAACTGGGCCGCCTGGGCCGCCGCGCACGACAAGGATCACGGCCTGGGCGACACCACCACCGAGGTCCTGGCCACCGTCAACCACGTCAACCGGGCCGCCGCCCGGCGCCCGCTGCGGATCGGTGGGTACCGGATCGACTCTCACCACATCCCCTACCTGCTCTTCGGGCCTCTCTACGAGGACGGCGAAAAGGCCTACGCCGACTTCGCCACCCAGGTGCGGGCGCTGGCCGACGCCACCCGCGGCACCGTGGTCACCGCCCCGCCGTCGCTGAAGGCGTCCCTCGACAGCCTGTTCACCGGGACGGGCGCGCTCGACGCCCAGGCCCCGATCATCTGCGCCGACCGGGCCGCCTCCCGCGACCCGGAGACCTACTTCCGCGACATCCAGGCCCACCGCGCCGACGAGCCGCTGTACGGGCCGCTGATCCGCAACATCACCCCGTGCGCGTTCTGGCCCACCGCTCCGGTGGAGGCGCCGACCAAGGTCCGCAACGGTGTCCCGGTGCTGGTCGTCGGCAACGACGGCGACCCAGGCTCCCCCTACCTCGGCCAGCAGGCCATGCACCGGGCGCTGACCGGCTCCCGCATGGTCACCCTGCGCGGCGCCTATCGCCACGCCACCTACCTCGGCGCCGGCAACTCCTGCGTCAACACCACCGTCGAGCGCTACCTGATCGACGGCGTCCTGCCCGGTGGCGACGTCACCTGCGTCAAGGACGTCACTCCGGCAGGGTGACGACGCAACCGGCCCGATGCCTCGTCGCGGACCGGCTGATGCCAGGTCAGCTTGTCAATCGTTCCCGAGGCCCTCAAAGCAGGATGCGAGCGGAAGCCACTGCTGGGCGCCGGGCCGCTGAGGAGCCGACGTCGAGTTCTTGTCAGCGGCGGGCGTCGTCCGCGGTACCGCCTGCCACTGATGACGCGGTTCGGTGCCCTCGATGAGGCTGACGTCCTGCTCCAACACGGCGCGGTGAAGGGTGAACGGGGCCGACGGGCGCAGCGAGTGGCCCTGGCCGCGGCGGATGACCTGCCCGACGGCGAGGGCTTGGCGGGCAGGGCCGTCGCCGGTGGTCGGCGAGGAGGCCGGGCAGATCGAGTTGCGGTACCGCTCATAAGGTGAGCCCAGGCGGTGGGCAGACCCGCTCAGGGCGCCGGCGGCTCAGGAATGAGGGCAAGAATCTCGTCGACAAGCCGCTCCCTGACCCCGCTGGGCAAGGAGGCGCCGAGGGCGTTCTCGTATCCCCAGAACCCGTCGGCGGCCATGCGCGCCATGAGGCACCGCATCGCCTCGTCGTCGTGCTCGTCGATCGGCGCCGCGTCACCGGGGAACCAGCGGTCGTAGACCCGCTGCCAGGGAGCCATCCAGTCGGGCTCGTTGCCCGCCTCGGCGATCAGACGCGTCTCCAGACGCGTGGAGGCTCCGGTGCATGCCAGCACGTATCCCCTCGTGCGTTCGGCGAGCGTCGCCTCCTCCGGTTCCTTGCCGGTCGCCTCGCGCAGCCCCCGCTCGACGCGGTCGGCGAGGAACTCGTGAATCCCGGCGAGCAGCGCGTGTTTCGTCGGGAAGTGGTAGATCAGCCCGCGCTTGGTCACCCCGGCTTCGGCCGCGACCGCGTCCAGGGTGAGCGCGGTGATGCCGCGCTCCTCGACGACGCGCAGGGCCGCCTCGATCATCGCCGGTCGCGCATTCGGTCGCGCCATGTCCCCTCCTCGTCTCCGCAGGGTTAGTATACCGCCTGGTGTAGTATACCGTTTGGTGAAGTAACTGGCTCGGGAGGGAAAGATGACCGAGAACACACAGCGGGCGACAGCTCGTACCTGGATCGGACTGGCAGTGCTCGTACTGCCGATGCTGCTGATCGCCATCGACGGCATGGTGCTGGTCTTCGCGCTGCCCGCGATCACCACGGATCTCCAGCCCTCGGGCACCGAGCAACTGTGGATCCTCGACATCTACTCGCTGATGCTCGCGGGTCTCCTGATCACGATGTCGTCCCTCGGCGACCGGATCGGCCGCCGTCGGCTCCTGCTGATCGGAGCGGTGGGATTCGCGGCGGCGTCCGTGCTGGGAGCGCTGGCGAGTGCGCCGTGGATGCTGATCCTCGCCCGAGCGCTGCTCGGGGTAGCCGGCGCGACCATCATGCCCTCGACGCTGTCGATCATCCGCAACATGTTCCTCGATCGAAACCAGCGCCGCACGGCAATGGCGGTGTGGGCCGCGATGGGTTCCGCGGGCGCCGCGGCGGGCCCGATCGTTGGAGGCTGGATCATCGAAGCCTTCAGCTGGCATGCCGCTTTCCTGATGAACATCCCGGTCATGATCATCCTGCTGGCACTCGCCCCGATCTTCGTGCCCGAGAGCGCCAACCCGATGCCGGGACGCATCGACGTCCCCAGCATCGCGCTCTCCCTCACCGGAATGGTGACGCTCGTCTACGGCGTCAAGACCCTCGCCGAGGGAGAGCAGCCACTGGCGGCGCTCGTCACGTTCGTCTCCGGCGCCGTGCTTCTGGTGCTGTTCGTGGTGCGCCAGCTGCGCATCCCGAACCCGATGATCAACGTCCGGCTGTTTCGGGTCCGCTCCTTCACCGGCGCGGTCGTGGTCGACCTGTTGTCGGTGTTCGCCCTGGTCGGCGCACTCTTCGCGCTGACGCAGCACCTGCAGCTCATCGCAGGGCTCTCCACCGTTCAGGCCGCCCTCTGGATGCTGCCGCAAGCCGCGGTCTCCGCGATCGCGGGGTTCCTCGCCGCCGCACTCGTCAAGAGGATCCCTGCGTCGATCCTCGTGTCAGCGGGAGGCGTCATCACCGCGGCAGGATTCGGGATGCTGCTGTTCCTCACACCCCAGACCCCGCCGTTCGTGATCGCGATCTCGCTGTGCCTGGTCGGCCTCGGCGCCGGGGTCGGCCTGACGCTGACCAACGACATCATCATGAGCTCGGTGCGCCCGGAGCACGCCGGGCAAGCCGCAGCCGTGAGCGAGACCGCCTACGAAGTGGGCACAGCACTCGGCACAGCCGTTCTCGGCTCCATCCTGCTCGGGTTCTACCGGACCGGCCTGGCCTCCCATGCGCCCATCGGCCTGCCCGGCACTGTGCTCTCAGCGGCTGAGGAGACGCTCGCCGCAGCCCTCGCCTTCACCGCCGAACTGCCCGGTGCGCTCGGACAGGCGCTCGCCGACGCCGCGGTGACGTCATTCACCCAGGCACTCGCATGGACAGGCGGCCTCGCGGCCCTGATCCTGACCGGGGTGGCGATCTTCGCCGCCATCATGCTGCGCGGAGTCTCCGCACAGGCCGACCTGGTGAAGGCGGACCACTAAGGCCTGTCTGACAATTCGGAGTGGCGGAGCCAGAGCAT
>NZ_JBHSBC010000059.1:0-10315 GCF_042650425.1 Streptosporangium jomthongense
CCCGAACTGCAGGCCAAGTCCCGCCACCAGCACCTGGCCAGCCTCGGCCACTACGTCCGCCTCGGCGAGGAGACCTCCGCCCGCATCACCGCCGAACACGACCCTGCGGCTCGGCGACGCAAGCGCTGAGCCGAATCAGACGCCTGGACCACGCGGTGTGTTTCCGGCGTACTCCGGCCGTACCCCTGGGATACCCGGCAGCCACCCGGCCGCGTTGCGTAGGCCGGAGTCTTCGGCGAAGTCGAAGACGATGCGATCGCCGCGCCTGCCCAGTTCCTCCAGCGCCCGCGGCTGCTCGAGGCCGCCGGCAGCGACAAGCCCGATCAGGTCTTCGTTGTCGATGGCGACGATTTCGGGTCGTGTGTCGCGCCTGGCCGGTCCGGGTGAACGGGAGGCCCTGAGTTCGTCGATGATTCGCCGGACCCGTGGCTGGGACTGCGCGAACGTTGTCCACGGCTCCGTGTCGCACCAGATCGCCTGTGCAAGCTGGGCATCGTCGCGGTTGGCGATGATGTCGTCAGCGAGCCCGTCCCAGATGGTGGGAAGCTTCATCGCCCCGCTGTCGACGATCGCCTCCAGTGCCGTGGACCAATGCGGCCCGTCGATCGCGTACCCGCGCAGCACGGCCGCCGCGTCGAGTCGACCGACCATCGGAAGCAGGGCAAGGACCTGCAAGGCAAGCTCAACCGGTTCAGCGTCCTCGCCGTCGTACGTGAGCAGGTGCTGTTGGATCGGTGCCAGCGGCAGGTCGAGCCGAGCGATGAGGCCGGCGAGGTAGCTGTCGCGTTGATCAACTTGTCGGTCCCAGCGCGTGTCCGTAATCACGCACTCATACACCGTGTCGGCGGCGCCGGGGGCGGTCGACGTACGATGCACTGCGGCACCGCGTCCCCGTTGGAGCTGACCGCGGAACGAGACCGGACTGTCGTATTCGATCATCGACATGCAGTATCCCCGTGGTGGAGGCGCCGAGCGAGCGAATAGGGGTCCTGTCGGTCGTATCTTTGAGGTGCGGGTGACGTCGATCGATCACACCGCCTACCCGACGTTCAAGCGGATGGGCGTCGCGTGATCTGTCCGACGCGTTCACCCCGTCGGACGACGAGATCGAGTGGACGCGGGACAAGTCCTCGACCGACGCGCATCTGCTGGCCCTGATGGTGTGGCTCAAAAGCCACCGACGCCTGGCCACTCGAAGGCGTCCTCCGCGCCGTCGCCGAGCACGGCCCACGCGCCGCGCAGCTCGGCGTGCGACCGGGTACGGCTGCCGTCGAGGCGTTCGCACGCCAGGTCGCCGACGCGGTCACCCCGCCGTGGTCTGCCGCCCCGCCCGCCCAGCGGGCCGCGCTGACGCCCCGGCGCGGCACCCGATTCGCTGAACGGCACATGCTCCTGGCCGCTCGGCTGGCGTTTCCGCCGTCTGGTGGTGAACCCGGATTCCCCCGTCCGCGGGCATCGCCCTGGCGGAGACTTTCGCCCAGATGCTGGTAGCCCCCGCCAGTATCCGCCCCCCGCCGTAGGAGACGACCGGTGAACCCCACCCCCGCTACCCCCCGCCCCAGCGCGGCGCTTTTGACCGTGCTGCCCGACCTGGAGCGGCTGCTGGAGCAGACCCGTACGACGCTGGGCCCGGCGATGAACCAAAGCCGCAAGGCCCGCGACGCCCACGGCTACACCGAGGCGATGCGGACGCTGCTCAAAGGCATGTTCTTCATGGTCGAGGCCACCCGCGCCGGACACGTCGGCGACGTGGCCGCCGTGCACGGGGCGCTGCGTGAGGCCGACGACGTCGCCCAAGCCGCCACGGCGGCTGGGCGGATGGCTCCCGCGCCCTGCTGGGGTATCTGGAGGACGCCGAAATCCCGACGTTCACCCCGATCTTCGTGATGGCCCACATCGACGAGCAACTGGCAGCCGACTGTCTGATCCGGCCGCTCAGCTCCTACGCGGGAGCGGCGGAACGGCACCTCGCGTGACCCCCTGTCCCACTACGGGATCCGGCGCCGTGGGCGCGCCGGGTGCGGACGTGCTCGGCGGCGGCCGGGGAGGCCTGTAACCAAATGCGGCCAACTGCCCAAGGGAAGCGGATGATCCATTTCCTTTGAACCGAGAGGTGCGCATGAGCTTGGGCAGTGGCTTGATGGCCGCGATTCTGACCGTGGCGGTCGGCGTCACGGTTGTCCAGGATCCCGTTCCCCAAGGGGAGAACGTCGTAGGAGAAGGGCGGACGACACAGGAGGCGCGGGGGACGGCACAGCAGACCGGCAGCGTGACCCTGGTGACCGGCGACCGCGTCGTCGTGACCGGCAGGAGTCACCGGGTGGAGCCGGGGCCCGGCAGGAAGGTGCGCTACGCCGTACAGCGCCGCGGCGGCCATCTCTTCGTCCTCCCCTCGGACGCGATGCCGCTGGTGGCCGAGGGAGTGCTGGACGAACGGCTGTTCGACGTCACCCAGCTTCTTGAATGGCGGTACGGCGACGCGGACAGGACCGACATCCCGGTGATCGCGCAGTCGGCCCAGGGACTCGCGCCCGCCCCGCGAGCCGCGCGGCAGACCAGGCAGCTGGCCGATCTCGGCATGACGGCCCTGCGCCTCCCCAAGGCACACGCCGGCGAGACCTGGAAGGACCTGATCGGCGGCCCCCGGGCCCTGGCCGCGGGCAGGACCAGACTCTGGCTCGACGGCCGCCGCTCGTTCAGCCTCGACCGGAGCGTCAAGCAGATCGGCGCCCCGGAGGCGTGGAAGCAGGGCCTGACCGGCAAGGGCGTCACGGTGGCCGTGCTCGACAGCGGCTACGACACCGACCATCCGGACCTGAAGGGCGTGGTCACCCAGGCGCGGAACTTCAGCGACGCCCCCGACATGCGAGACGGTGAGGGCCACGGCACGCACGTCGCCTCGATCATCGCGGGGGCCGGCGAGAAGTACCGGGGTGTGGCGCCGGATGCCAAGATCGCCCTCGGAAAGGTGGGGGACGAGAACGGGGTGACCGACTCCGCCCTGCTGGCGGGCATGGAATGGGCCGCCTCCGAGGTCAAGGCCAAGATCATCAACGTGAGCATCGGCGGGCAGGACACACCGGACATCGACGTCCTGGAGCAGGCGGTGAACACGCTGTCGGCCCGGACCGGCGCGCTGTTCGTCATGTCCGCGGGGAACGAAGGCAGGCTCGGCAAGGTGAGCAGCCCGGGCAGCGCTGAGGCGGCTCTGACCGTCGGGGCCGTCGATCGGGCGGACCAGATCGCCGAGTTCTCCAGCCGCGGCCCCCGGGTGGGCGACCACGCGATCAAGCCGGACCTCACCGCCCCCGGCGTCGACATCGTGGCTGCGGCGGCCGAGGGCACCGCCGAGGGCCCTTACGCCGCGCACAGCGGCACCTCAATGGCCGCCCCGCACGTGGCGGGGGCCGCCGCGATCCTCGCCCAGCGCCACCCCGACTGGAACGGCGAACGGCTCAAGGCGGCGCTGACCGGCACCGCCGCGCCCACCGCGGGCGCCACGCCGTATGAGCAGGGCACCGGGCGGGTGGACCTGGTCCGCGCGCTGGCGCAGCCGGTCGTGTCGCCATCGGCCGATCTCTGGGTGGTCTTCCCCTGGCAGGAGTCCGGCAGCCGGAAGACGACCAGGACCCTCACCTACGCCAACTCCGGCGACGTCCCGGTCACCCTGGACCTCACCACGGACGTCGACGTACTGAAGCTGCCGGTCCAGCGGCTTGAGGTGCCCGCCGGAGGAGAGTCCTCGCTCACCCTCACAATCGACGCCGAGGGGAAGGCGCCGGGAGACTACCCCGGAATCATCACGGCCACATCGGGCGGCACCGTCCTGCGCACCCTGGCGGGCGCGTACGTGGAGCCGAAGTCTCACGACGTGACCATCACCGCGACCGGTCTCGACGGCGGCTCCGCAGTCGTCCAGGGGCACATGTACAACCTCAAGACCGGCGCCCAGGAGTATCTGCCCTTCAGGGACGGGGCGGCCAAGGTCCGGCTACCCGAAGGGGAGTGGAATCTCTACGCGGAGGTGGTGACCGAGTCCACGATCGCGATCACGACCGCGCACGTGCCGGTGAAGGTCGACGGCGACCGGCGGATCGCACTGGACGCGCGCCAGGGCAAGCAGGTCCGGTTCTCGCTGGACGAGCCGACCGCCGTACCCGACCAGGTCCTGGAGTTCGCCCTGGCCAACGGGTCCTGGAACTTCGCGTGGATCGCCTGGGCCGACCCCAACCGGTCCTTCTTCGTGCTTCCGAGCCGCCAGGCCGGACTGAGCTACAGGACCAGGACCGTATGGCACAGGAAGGACACCGTTCCCAGTCCGTACCGCTACGACCTCGTCGACCATCGCACCGGCGGTATCCCGGACGATCCCTCCTACACCGCGCGCACGAGTGACCTCGTCAAGGTGACCGCGACCTACCGGGCGTCCGGTGTGGCCGCCAAGGGAGAGATCGCCCTGGGCCCCCTCTTCCCCGAGTCCGGCTCATCGATCGTGTATCCGACGCGTGACGTCAACCTGCCCGGCACCATGACCCACTACCGCACCCCCGGGTTCGTCTGGGACTCTCAGTTGCGGTCCGGCACCCTCTCGACGACGGGCACCGACCGGTACCCGGCGGGCGGACCTCACCGCGAGCTGTGGAATCCCGCGGTGACCGGTCCCGCGTTCGCGACCTCCGGCGGCGCCCGGACGGGCGATGAGCTGACCTTCTTCCCCGGCGGTCTGTTCACCGACGGCGTGGCCGGGCGGACCGGCACCGACGCCTCCGTCACCGGCGACGTCACCCTGACCCGGGACACCAAGGTGGTCGCCAGGGCCGACCTGGCGGACTGCGCGGTTCGGGTGAGGAACTGCCTGACGGCGAAGCTCCCCCCGGACGCCGCCGTCTACACCCTCACCGCCGCGGCACGCAGGCAGGTGCCGAACGCGACGCTGTCCACCGCGGTGGACGCGGTCTGGACGTTCCACTCGGCCGGTACGGCCACGCCGCGACCGCTGCCCCTGATGGCCGTACGCTACGCGCCAACCGGCCTCGACGACCTCAACCGGGCCAGGCCGCGGTCGCTGACCCGGTTGCCCGTCTGGGTCGAGAGGAACCCCGGAGCTCCCGGGGCCGAGGTGAGGTCGATCAAGCTGGAGGCGTCCTTCGACGACGGCGCGACCTGGCGTCCGGTTCCCGCGATCCCCTCCCGGGCAGGGTGGACGGCCCTTCTGACGAACCCCGGCACGCCGGGATTCGTCTCACTGCGCGCCACGGTGACAGACTCCGCCGGCGATGGCGTCACGCAGACGATCACCCGCGCCTACGCCGTCGGCTGAGCCCCCTGAAAACGGCGTGCCCGGGACTCGGATGTGCGGAGTCCCGGGCACGCCGTTCTCTCCCTCCGCGGACGGCCACAGGATGCCGGGCGGACACTTCTCCGGGCCAGGTCTCGTACTCGGCCCCGGCGCCCAGGGCGGTCGCCGAGACGGGCCGTACCTCGTCGGTTCCCCCGGCGCGGACTCACCCGTCCAGGCCCGGCGCTCGGGTCGGTGTCACCAGACGCAAAGTAGAGCGTCCGAGCTGGTCAGAGGGCCCGGGCTGCGGGTGGCCGCCGGAGTGGTTACGGCTGTGGACGACCAGGGTGGGGCAGTGGCCGAATCATGGCGTTCGGACGTCCCAGAGCATTGACCTGGGCGGATGTGATTTGAAAGACCGGACAGAGTTAACGTTCCATCTGGTCATGATCACACGTTTCCGCAGGTGGCAGCCTCTACCGCTAATTTCTGTACTCAGGCTCCCGAAGGCCGATGCCGAAGTGATGATCTGTGTGAATCCGTTCCGCCACCAGACGGGTCACACGTGCGAAGCGTGCCAATTCCTCTTGAGGGAGCGTCCCGCTCGGACCTTCGAAGAGGGCCGCGGTGGCCAACCGGAAGGTCAGAGCCCTGACAAGCATCTGGAGCCCATCGCGGCCGGGAAGCACCCTGTCGACGAGTTCAGGCTCCGCACGGTGATAGAGGAGGCCGTCGGCGACGACGATGGCCTCGGCATACCCAGCCGGCCGCCAATACGGCGAGAAGTCGATCACAGCAGGCGGTCGCCCGGACATCAACAGCACATTCCCCGTAAGGTCCCCGTGCACGAGCTGGCTGGGCGCGTCCACGGGACGCTGGAGATCCTGCAACGTCGCCAGCAGCCCGTTGGTGTGAGCCGATGTCACCGAACTGATCTCGCCCCACGCGATGCGGTCGGCTACCGCCCAGGGATGCTGGCGCCGGTCAAGCAGGCCGGGCCGGGGCAGATGACGCAAGGCCCGGTGAAAGGCCCTGCCCGCGGCTATCAGCGTCGCCCACTCGCCGGCCGGCCCCGCTTGGCCGTCCACGAACTCGAAGGCCGCCCACCCGGCTACGACGTGGCTTCCGTCATCTGCACGACAGGGCCGGGGAACTCGAAACTCAGACGTGGAAGTCAGGCCCGCGAACACCTCTGCGCACCATTCGGCCTCCTCCGCGGTGTCCACCGGCTTCAAGACCGCGTTCCCGACGCGGAAGCTCTGCCCCTGGCCACCAGCAAGCGGGCGGGGTGCTCCCGCCAGACGGAAGGCTGCGAGCACGCCTGCGGGGGGTTCGGTCGTCGTTCTCAAGGTCATAGCGGGCAGAGTGCCGGATCGCCAACTCGTCGGGCACCTGGATTTCGGCGTACGCCGTGAGGCGTCCGGTTGATCGGTTGGGCGGAGTGCGGAGGAACTTCGGCAGGCGCAAGGCCGATCGGTCAAGTTCAGCTCGCACCTCCGGTCACAGCAGGTACCCGGGGCGACGCCGGTGGCTACGCAGCAGGCCGTAGACCCCGTACGTCGAGGCGTCACAAGCTGGTGCGCCGCCTCAGGGTGCCCATGTGCTGTCCGACGTCCAGCCCTTTCCCGGCGGCCCACCCGTCGTCATGGCAGGTCGCCAGATGCCGATCGGCCGCGTCGCCGATCAGCGACACCACCGTGCCGGTCTCGCCTCTGGCCCGCATGCGCTCCACCAGTTCCAGCGCCGCCCACAACGTGGTGCCCGAGGAGGCGCCAACCGGCAGCCCGGTCACCTCGCGGATGTGCCGGGCCGCCGCCAGACCGGCCGCGTCGGGTACGGGGACGACCAGGTCCACGAGGTCGGGCCGGAAGCCGGGCTCGACGCGTGGGCGTCCGATGCCCTCGATCCGCGAGGGCATCCCGGTGCCGTAGTCGGGCACGTCGAGGGTCCATCCTGGGAAGTAGGCCGAATTCTCGGGATCCGCCACCGCGACCCGGCAGTCCGCACCGTGGGCCCGGATCCACTGGCCGAGGGCGGCCGAGGTCGCTCCGGTGCTCGCGCCCGTCACCACCCAGTCCGGCCGCACCTGTCCGAACAGCTCCTCCGCCAGGTCGTGCGGCGCGGCCCGCCCGAACTGGTCCAGGAAGTGCCCGTCGATCTCCCGGACGGCCTCGTAGATCGCCGGCGGCGGCGTCACGAATCTGCATTCCCCGCCCAGTTCCTCCACCGCCCGCGCCCGCGCCTGGCTGCGCTCGCCCGGCATGACCACGATGTACGGCAGCCCGAGCCGCCGCGCGAACCACGCCTGGGCCACGGCCGCGTTGCCGCCGGTCGCCTCCACCACGGTCACGCCCTCGGTGACCGAACCGTCGAGCACGGCCTGGCGGAACAGCGCCCTGGCGTGCCGGTACCGCAGGCTCCCCGTCGGTTGCGCGGACTCGTCCTTCAGCAGCAGCCTGATCCCGGGCACCGATATCGGCAAGTCGATCAGCGGGGTGGGTTCACCCACCGCCAGCACATCGAGCGCTCGCGTGTTCCAATTCACCACCCCACCATGTCAGGCGCGGTTCGGAAGACCGCGCCTGTTCGCCACCGGCGAGCGGGTCAGGGGATCCGTGCGCTCCGCCCTGAAATGACAGTCGCGGTTGCCCGTTCGGCCCAGGTGCAGATGAACGTCCGACTCACCACATAGGACACGGTCTTAACGAGGGGCCGATCACGCTACGGCTTGACGAGTGCCGGAGTCGACGCGGCCCCGACCAGGTTCTCTGGTTCCTGGCCGAGGCCGATCGTCGTCGTGGTCAGTCGGTCGCGTTCTTCATGTGTGGGAACCGCGCCACGGCGGCGTCGTCGACCAGGGTGATGCGGTGGTCGCCGGTGCGCTGCTGGATGAGGAAGGCCAGCGTTGCTGGGCGGTGTCGCCGCCCAGGCGCAAGCAGTCCGGGACGGGATGCTCCAGTTGCCGGGCCGGTGGACCAAGACGACGCGCAGGGCAGGGGTGAACAGGTATCTGCTCGGCCACGCGCACGCCCTGCTGCAGGGACTGCTGGAGACGGCCGCCAACGCCGAGACCAGCGCCACACCGGCCGCACCGCCGGGCGAGGATTGGGTGACGGTGCGGCTGGGGGAGCTGTTCCAGCTCACCTTCGATGAAGCCCTGCTCACCGTGCAGGCGCCGGTTCACCGGTAGCCGCATCCGTTCGCCGCCGTTCCTGCGCTGGCCCCGGCCCGGGGACCACAGGCAAGCCGTCGGTGCTGCCCGCGGGCAAGTCCCTCGTGCGGTGCCCGCACCGCATCGGCGGCCGCAGGCGACCGGGGCCGTCGTGGGCTCAAGCCCGGTCAGGGCTGAGCGTGAGGGCCTGGTCGAGAGCGCGGGTGTGCTCGGGCCCGGCCAGGATGGCCATGGCAGCCTGCTGACGCCGGTGCAGGGCCTTTGCCTGAGCGCGCAGGGCGCGCAACCGGGCGCGCATGCGCAGCCGGCTCCGCCATGGGTGCCAGAGCGCCTGCAGGAGAAGCTGGGTGGTCGCCTCCAGGTAGTCATCGCCAGCAGTGACAAGCGCATCAAGGCTCGCCTCATCCAGGGCGCCGCCGAGGCGCGAATCGATGAGGCGTAAGACCTCGCCCTGGAATGCCTGTTCCTCACCGCCGCCCGCGAAATCCAGAACTCTGCGGGGCACACCTGCCGACAGCGCGCTCACGACGAGGCCATCGAGTGCTTCGCGCAGCGCGCGTTCGGCGTCCATGCCGTCCTCAAGGAGCACCGACAGCCTGAAGTGGTCTGAGACGAGCAGGCGTTTGCCCGCCACGTACCGACCCCCTCGCCCGTTCCCGGCCCCCCTCGGTGCGATGTCGCGGACGCCGGCCCGTACCGCGGCGACGCGCTGCAGCCGCTGCTGCACTTCGGCGCGCAGATGGCGCCGCTCATGGTTACGCGACAGATACGTGGTCACCGCGGCGCCCACGATGCCGCCGGCAGTGGTGTACACCAGATCGATCAACTCAGCCATCGCCACCACCTTCCGGTGCGCCGGACACGCGGTTTTGCGCGAGTGGTTGTCTCCTGCCGTGCGCGCAGAGATCGGGCGCAAGATCCATTCCCGCATTCTCACTGAAACGCCTCACGGAACGCCAATCCGCGGGGATCTGCGCTCCGGCTCGCCTTCGACGAGGGGCTGCTCACCCTGCAGACGCCGGTCGGCCGGTAGGGGCGCGCGCCCGTGCGTAAAGCGCTGCGAAACTCAGGAAAACCCCTCTGCGCGGTCGGCAGCGGGCGTTTGCTGTTGGGGTGGTGTCGTAGGCGCATCTCGACACCGAGAAGGCCGCTTTGCGCCACCTGTTTGTCCGCCGGCCGAAGGGAAGAGCACGTGAGCGAACACGCCATCGCCTACGTTCAGGGACTCCAGCTCGCCGATCCGACCGTCGAACGCGTGTTACTGCTGCTGGCCGAACGCACCAACACCTGGAACCAGGAGCGGCCGTCGGTGATGGGACTGGGGTTGCGCGACGCCGACATCCCGAGGCCTGCCGTCGAGGTGAAGATGAGCGCCCAAGAGTTTCGGCACCTGCCGCGCACGATGAAGAACACGGTCCGGATGGACGTGCTCGAACACAGCGACGGCGTATGGGAGACTCCTACACCGACCGCGCCCCCACCGCCCCGGCGCAGCCCGCCGATGCGCCAATCGGCGCCATCCAGGCGTTCACCATGCCGGGCTGGGATCACTACAGCACCTGGGGCTACGACGCCGGCCTGGGACACCTGTACGCCCCAACCCTTACCTGGTGCCCGGGCGGGTCGTCTTCCTCGCACCGGGCCGCACTGTCTTGCTCGTACTGGGCTTCACCGACGTTGCCGTGTTCCACATGGCGGCCTTTCCCCAAGGTGTCGAATTCTTCGACGCGACGGCTGCTCCCGTAAACGGTCACCTGTGGCCGGATGGATGGCGCCTGGAGATGACGTCCGATGGCGAGGATTATCTGGTCGCAGACGCGGCTGACGAGCCCGGACCGGTTGACGCGCCAGACGAGAAGGCTTGA
>NZ_JBHSBC010000060.1:0-5378 GCF_042650425.1 Streptosporangium jomthongense
CCCGAACTGCAGGCCAAGTCCCGCCACCAGCACCTGGCCAGCCTCGGCCGCTACGTCCGCCTCGGCGAGGAGACCTCCGCCCGCATCACCGCCGAACACGACCCAGCGGCTCGGCGACGCAAGCGCTGAGCCGAATCAGACGCCTGGACCACGCGGTGTGTTTCCGGCGTACTCCGGCCGTACCCCCTTGGGGTCATCCCACAGCTCCAGCTGGCGCCTGGAGATCTCATCGGCGGCCTCGTAGAGCCCACGGAAAAGCAGGTCGACGTAGTAATCCGTGGTGAATTTCTGGACGGGCTGACCGGCCCGCCGGGTCATCCATTCGCTCATGCTGGCGATGTGGCGTCTGCTCTGCGGGGTCCGGTTGCGCTGGATGCCCATCACGACGGCCAGGGACATGAAGTCGTCGAACGACAGGTCGTCGCCCGGTGCCCAGTGGCGCAGTTTCTCCAGCAGGGTCGCCGTCTCGTCGTCGATGACGCCGAGCATTGCTTCAACCTGGTTGTGCGGCTGCTGGTTGCCCGGGTCGGTGACCCGGTAGAAGTTCTCCTCGACGCAGGTGTCCCGTAGGCCGCGCAGCTTGTCGATTCCGTTCTTGGTGTCTAGGACCCGGACTCGTTTGCGGTCCGGGCTCCAGGCCCTCAGGTAGGACTGGGGCACGTAGTGGTGTCGGCGGGAAACGCAGTCTCGCCGCTTCGCCGCCTCCTCGACCCGTGCCATGTAGGCCTTGACCTGTGGGACGCGGCTTCTGCCGCCTGCGGACATCGGTATCTTGCCCCAGGGGTTGGGCACGCTGCTGATGAGTTTCCACGCCACGGCGTGATCGGTCCTTTCTCGTCAGCGCTGGGATCCGCCGGCCAGCAGGGCGGCCATTCGGTAGGCGGCGTGGGCGTCGAGTTTGCGTCGTCCGCGGTCGTAGCGCTTGGTGGTGACCGGGGAGGCGTGCCCGAGCAGTTCCTGGACGTCGGACAGCGGGACGCCGGCGTCCAGGGCGGTGGTGGCGGCGGTGGCGCGGGCGGTGTGCGGGGTGAGCTTGGTGGGGTCGACGCCGGCGGCGGTGGCGGCGCGGCGCAGCGCGGTGGTGGTGCGCCAGCGGTCGAAGGGGCGGCCGTCGGCGCGGGCCAGGAGCGGCTCGGCCGGGGCGCGGCCCGCCAGGAGCGGCTCCAACAGGGCGCGTACCCGGGGCGGGACGGGGATGCGGTCGGTCTTGCCGCCTTTGCGGCGAAACAGGATCACCGTGTGACCGGCGTCGACGGTGACCGAGCCGACGGTGAGGGAGACCAGCTCGCCGACGCGCACCGCGCACACGCCGAGCAACGCCACAGCGGCGGCGTCGGCCGGATGCCGCGCGGCGATGGTCTCGGCGCCGTCCAGCAGGGCGGCGGCTTCCTCGACGGTGCGGGCCGGGGTGGTGCCGACGGTGGAGACCTCGGGGCGTTCCACCGGGTCGGCCGGGTTGGCGGCGATGACGCGGCGGCGGACCGCGTATCCGTACAGGCTCGACAGGCTCGACACCCGACGGGCGACCGTGGCCGCAGACAACGGGGTTCCGGGGCGGCGCAGTCCGGCGCGAGCCCGTCCGGTGGCGATGGTGTCGCGGTAGTGCGTCAGGTGGTCCTCGGTCGCCGTCAGCAGGCCGACGCCGGGCGCCTCAACGGCCAGCCAGCGCAGGAACGCCGCGGTGTCGGCCAGGCGGGTGCGGCGCGTGGTGACGGCCTTGGCCGCCTTCAGCCAGGCGGCCACCGTCGACCAGGCCGGGTCGGCCAGCGCGTCGATGTCGTCGACGTCGGCGGCGGGCACCTCGCCGCCGTCACCGCGGGCCCGGCGCGGGGACAGGCCCGCGATCTCGCCCACGGTGCCCACCATCGGCGCCGGGATCGTGACCGCCCCGGGGGAGGTGACGTGAACGGGCATGGTCGGGGCAGGGTGCAGGACGGCGTAGGGGAGGAGCTCGGTCACGCCGTCCATGATCTCATAGAGATCTCACATAATTAGCATTCTGTGAGATCCACGAGGCAGGGAGCGGCACCCGCCGACACTAACCGGCGTGACCCGCCGGAAGCCGACAACGGGTCACGCCCACGCTCAACAATGCAGAGCGCGCACCCTGCCGAACGGCCTGCCAGTCACCGCCGAGGGTCTTCGGCCTCAGGCGCACGACGCCCGGCCAAGGCGTCATGCGCCCTGGCCTGGCTCCGCCACACCGTACCCATCTGGTCGAGGAACTCCCCGCTGCGCTCCAGGCGCGCGCCCAGCAACTGCTGGGCTTCCGCGATCAGGACGGGTGAGCGCCTGGCGAACTCGGCGTTGGCCTCCTCGCGGGCGGCGCGCGCCGCGGCGATCCGGTCGGCGTCCCCGGAGTCCTTGGCCGCCTGCAGCTCCTCCTCGGTCTGACGGCACCGTTCGTGCAGCGCCTTGTGCTCGGCGGCCAGGTCGTCCTGCCGGGATGCGGCGACGACGTTCTCGGCCTGATTGACCGCCGACGTCTCGGTCAGGGCCCGCTCCTCGGCGTCGGCGAGGTCGAGGAGGTCGTCGATCTCGGGCCGACCGGTCCTGCCCTCAGCCGGATCACTCATCCTGATGTCCTTAGAGGTTCACGGTGCGGCGGAAGGTCTCGGCCGCGGACTCCAGGTCGGCGAGGACCTTACGCCAGGCCGCGGCCTCCTCCCTGTTCATGTCGACCCAGTTCTGCTCACCGAACTCGCGGGCGAACTCGCCGACGTGCTCGACGGTCTCGGCCAGCTTGTCCACCACCGTCTTGACGCTCATCCCGCCGACCGGGACCGAGCGGAACCGGTAGATCAGCAGCGGGAGGTCGACGGCCGCGGTGGCCATGGCGGTGGCCTGCCGCTCGATCTCCCGGTTGATGTTGCTCAGGTCCGCGCGCCATCCGCTGTCGATGAGCTCCACGGCGGGCAGGAGCCCGGCCCGGATCGCCGATTCCAGGTAGTTACGGGCGACGGGCAGTGCGTTCTCCCGGTCCTCGTCGGTCAGCTCCTCCCACGTCGGCAGGAAGGAACACTCGTGAGCGAACTGCTGGCGGGCCTTGGCCAGGGCCACAACGCGCGGGTCGTCGAGGGGGATCTTCGGCAACGTCATGACGGTCTCCTCAGAGAGTCAGGGGTGGTCGGGTCGGTAGGGGTGCCGTCGACGGCCGCGAGGGTCTGACGAACGGCGTCGACGGCGGGCCTGGCGAAGGAGATCTCCGTGAGCATCTCGGCGAAAGTCTCCACCAGGGCGACGCTCTCGGGCGTGAGAATCTGGGTTCGCCACCAGGTGGCGGGGGTGTCGGCTGGACGGCCCAGCAGCACGTGCCAGTCAGCCAGACCGAGCAGGCGCCGACGCACCGCCAGCCCCCATCGGCCCAGCCAGGAGAGGACCTGCTGACTGTCGCGGGGGCCCTCGATGTCCAGCCACCGCCCGTCAGGAGTCTGCACGCCCACGTGGGCCCATGACCACGCTCCGGTCGGCAGCTGCTGTTCGGCGACCCACAGGGGCCAGCCGGTGCGCTCGTGGATGGCCAGCGCGAGCATCTGGCACTGCGCGAAGAGGAAGAGTTCGCGGGCGTGGTCGTCGACCAGCCCCGGGGTAACGGTCAGCTCGGTCAGCCCACGGCGAGCAGTAGGCGTCGAGAGCCGGATCACGACCGGGCAGGCCCTGGTCTCACGGAGCGCCATGACACCTTCCTCCTTGGCCGCAGACACCGATCACTGGACCGCGGAGAGAGGCGTCGGCCCCGTGACTTGCTTCTTCGGACGCTTCTCGCCGGTGACTGCGGCGAGGTGAGCGCCCGCCACGTCCACCAGGCGGTCGGTCGCGGCCACCGCGGCGGCCCGCAGCTCCTGCAGTTCCTCCACCGTGGCGGCGGTTCGTAGGGCGTAGGTCGCGGTGGCGGCCGCCGTGGCAGCTTCACGGACCTGCGGCGCGTCCGGGTACAGCAGCCGGACCCTCACGGCGGGGTCCGTCACCGCGCTGCGCGTGCCGTGCGCGGCCTCACGCAACTCCCGTACCCAGTCCTCGTCGGCTCCGGTCAGGGCGGCCTGCCAGGCTTTCCAGCTGGCCAGCCGGTGATCGGATAAGGCGTGCGCCAACGCCACGACCGCCTCCAGGCGTGCCTGACCGGCCTGGTCCTGGCGGGCTTCCCGCCGGGCCGCTCGCGCCGCCCAGTGCGCCAGGCCGCCGGTCACGAGCACCCCGGCCAGAGTGCCCAGCACCGCTATCACGCTGCTCCACATGTCTGCTCTGCTCCTTGCTGATCGGGGGACGTTCCCGGCGGGTGCCGGGAACGGTCAGCCGGTGATCTTCGACCACCGTTCGTGCGCTGCTTGGCGGCTGATGCCGATGACGGCGCCGATGTCGGCCCAGCTGTGTTCGGCCCGTGCTGCGGCGACGGCTGCGGCCAGCCGGTCCTGGGCCGCTGCGGCTTCCTGCGAGGCATCCCGGACAGCGAGCAGCAGGGGCGGTTCCAGATGTTCCTGCCACTCGTCGTAGATGGCCTGGACAATGTGGTCAGGGGCGTCACCGTAGGAGTCGAGGTCCGGAACGTGGACCAGTCGGCTCTGCTCGTCGGCGTCCTGGACCTGGTCAACGCGGGTCCATCGAGGGCCGCGCCAGCCGCACTCGCACATGGCCTGCCAGCCAACGACGTGGCGACCGTCTTGGACGGATGCCTCCCCGTCCTCTTGCAATGGGCCGGGGGCGTCGGCGAAGCGGCGTGCCAGGGCACGGCCGTCCTTCGCACCCACGCCGTACCAGCCGCCGGGCAGGACCGGCGCGTCCCACCCCTCATGGCCGGGGTGGTCGACGGACATCCACGCCATAAACACCTCCGTATGCGTCAAGGCTCCTTGACGTTAATGATGTCAAGGAGCCTTGACGACGTCAATGGAGAGCTGTACACGCTTTTGCATGGCGTTCTCGCCCGGAGGGTTGAGCCGTGACTCAAGGGGGAAGAGTGGTCGGCACGCACGACATGAGAAACCCCAGGCCAAACCTCCTTCTTTGGTGTCAGGGCGTCCGCGATCTCGTAAAGCGGGCATCTGACACCGGAAGGCGGCCTAGCCTGGGGCTCTGGTGTTACCTGTGCGTCACGCCTGGACCGTCAGCAGCGGCTATCTGAAGAAGGCCAGGCACGCGGCGGCAACCGCGATGACGACGCACAAGCGGATGGTCCGGGGTGTGCTGTCGACGCACTCCCGGACCGTCCGCGCGATCTCCCCGAGCCAGGAGAGGACCTCCGGCTCAGGCAGACGCTCCCGCGCAGGGGCCGGCGCCTCCTCCGGCTCCGGAGGGGTAGAGGGGGTCGTGCCCATCGAACTCCTTTTCGGTTTTTTTCATCAGAAATGGACTTTTCGCCGTAATACGGCGAAAGGCCCGCA
>NZ_JBHSBC010000061.1:0-1657 GCF_042650425.1 Streptosporangium jomthongense
CCGCGACTACGCGTTCGTCACCGTCTACAACGGTGTCTTCTACAACGGTGAGAAGCAGGTCACCGTCGGCACGTTCAACTCCTTCGTTGGTCCGAAGTGGGTCGAGAAGAAGCCGATCAGCGAGTCCGAGTACAACCAGGGCGTCTCCAAGTACGGCGTCGACGGTCCGTACAAGACCGCCGCCGCTGACCCCAAGGTCGAGACGGTCAACCCGCCGAAGGCTTCCTTCACCGAGGCTGAGGCCAAGGCCTACGCCAAGGGCGAGGGTGCGGACAAGACCGTCAAGCTGGTTCCGATCGAGGTCACCGCCTCGCAGTACAACGCCGCTCCCGCGGGCACCTCCGCGCTGAAGAACGGCGAGCGCTGCCCCAGCTGGTGCGGTGTCAAGAGCGGCGAGAAGACCGCGATCAGCCAGGAGACCTACAAGGAGCTGCTGGCCAAGAAGGCCAACGGTGGCTTCCTTGGCGAGCTCAGCGCCGAGAAGGACAAGAACGGCGTCGAGATCGCGTGGTACGAGGCCCACTACTACGTCAAGGGCTGGGTCAAGACCACCACCGCTCAGCTGTACTGGGTTGAGAACTACTTCGTCGAGCTGTCCAAGGACGCCGGTCGCCTCGGTGACAACGTCGGTGGCCAGGGCTTCGCGTGGAACCAGAAGACCGGCCAGGCCGTCTTCATCTTCGGCTACCCCGAGGGCCCGCACCCCGACGGTGACAAGCCCTTCACCGGCATCACGCCGAAGTGGGTGTACGGCAAGACCTCCGGCAAGGTGTACGTCTCGGCCGCGCAGAAGATCGAGGAGCACATCGGTGTCAAGGGTGCTCTCACCCCCGGCGCCGACGGTGGCCCCTGGGTCCTGAAGTACAACAACAACAAGCGTCTTGGCTACGTCAACGGCGTCACCAGCCAGTTCGGCGACCAGGACGGCAACGGCCGCTACGACCTGATCACCTCGGCCTACTTCGACGGCGAGACCGCCGACATCTACAAGAAGGCCGCGAACGTCTGGTCCGGCAGGATCGTTGGCCCGAACGGCGAGCTCTACAAGTAAGCCGTTAGGGACCTGACGGTCTCCGAGTCAGGGGGTCCAAACCCCTGACTCACCCAGCTTCACCACAGAGGGGCCCGGTGTGCGCACACCGGGCCCCTTTGGCATGCCCGGAAGTCCTCGCCTCGACGGGCGGTCCACAGACACGACTCCAGCCCCCGAGCCAGGGGCCGACGACTCACAGCCTCCGAATCAAGGCTTGTTAGACGTGGATCACCCGAATTCGGTGCCATCAGATTGATGTGATCTACATCACATCAGGCATCGTAACCCAAAGTATTGGGACGAACACACCACTTCAGGCACACCAGCAACTCGGTTAGTTGATCTGCAAAAACGCCGTAGATCATTCGCAATCACCAGGGAGACGACACGGCCCCATAAAGGTAACAGAATGATATCGGGAGGTTTGGGCACTTCGCGGCTTCGCCGAGCGGCTTCCGCTCTTCAAGATCAGCACTGTATGTTCCTGGCTATCCCTTTACTGACGCATGGGACGCAAGATGCGTTCCACATCAGACCAAGGAGTTCCCTTGAAGCGCATCCTCCTCCCGGCCGGCGGCGCCGTTCTCGCCTCCGGTCTGCTGGCCGCTGGTCTGGCTGGCACCG
>NZ_JBHSBC010000062.1:0-714 GCF_042650425.1 Streptosporangium jomthongense
CCGCGACTACGCGTTCGTCACCGTCTACAACGGTGTCTTCTACGGTGGCAGCAAGCAGGTCACCGTGGGCGAGTACAACTCCTTCGTCGGTCCGAAGTGGATTGACAAGAAGGAGATCTCCGAGTCCGAGTACAACCAGGGCGTCTCCAAGTACGGCGTCAACGGTCCGTACAAGACCGCCGCCGCCAACCCCAAGGTCGAGACGGTCAACCCGCCGAAGGCTTCCTTCACCGAGGCTGAGGCCAAGGCCTACGCCAAGGGCGAGGGCGAGGACAAGACCGTCAAGCTGGTTCCGGTCGAGGTCACCGCTGCTCAGTACAAGGCTGCCCCCGAGGGCACCTCCGCGCTGAAGAACGGCGAGCGCTGCCCCAGCTGGTGCGGTGTCGAGAGCGACAAGAAGACCGCGATCAGCCAGGAGACCTACAAGGAGCTGCTGGCCAAGAAGGCCAACGGCGGCTTCCTTGGCGAACTCAGCGCCGACAAGGACGCCAACGGCAACGAGATCGCGTGGTACGAGGCCCACTACTACGTCAAGGGCTGGGTCAAGACCACCACCGCTCAGCTGTACTGGGTTGAGACCTACCGCATCGAGATCTCCAAGGACGCCGGTCGCCTCGGTGACAACGTCGGTGGCCAGGGCTTCGCGTGGAACCAGAAGACCGGCCAGCCCGTCTTCATCTTCGGCTACCCCGAGGGCCCGCACCCCGACGGTGA
>NZ_JBHSBC010000063.1:0-14031 GCF_042650425.1 Streptosporangium jomthongense
GGTGACGGTCAGGGTGGCCCGGTCGGGCAGCACGGTGGTCATGGAGCTGATGCTTACCGGATCAGGCGGCTTAGCGCAGATCCCGGCCGGTCGCCTGCAGGAAAGCCAGCGTTTCCGCCGGTGTTTCAGCCAGCGGAAACCACGGCGGAAACGCTGGCGTGAAGCCCGTGGGGGCGTGACAGGACTGTCTCTTGCCCGTACCCGTTCGGTGCTCCTACGGTCGCTCTGAGAAAACTGGATCAGCGAGGGAGACGAGCGTGGGCAAGCACGGCGACGGTAAGGGCCCCCAGGACAAGGAGCTCGACATCTCGGGCGTCGTCCACAGCCCCGACCAGAACCGCACCGCCACCGGCGAGCACGCCGACGACACCGACGGCAAGGACGGCGACGAGTAGTGCCCGGCGTCCCTGAACGCATCGACGGCCTGCTCGCCCTCCTGAAGGGGGTGGGCCGTCTGGAGGAGCCGGTCGAGCAGGCGCTGCGGGCGGTGCCCCGCCACGATTTCATCCCGGCGCTGGCCCTCGTCCCCGATGAGGAAGGTCTGCGCGCCGTCAACCGGGACGCAGACCCGGACGGGTGGTGGGAGACGGTCTACGCCGACGTCTCCATCGTCACCCAGCTCGACGACGGCGCGACGGCGTTCTCCGCGGTCGGGTCCGGCGGTGTTGTACGGCTGCCGGCCGGAGTCGACTACACCTCCTCGGCCTCGGCTCCCAGCACCGTAGTCGGGCTGCTGAACCTGCTGGACGCCGAACCCGGCCACCGGGTTCTGGAGGTTGGCACCGGCACGGGGTGGACCGCCGCGCTGCTGTCTCGCCTGGTCGGCGACGGCGGCCTGGTGGTCTCGGTCGAGATCGACCCGGCGGTGGCCGAGCAGGCCGCCAAGAACCTCACCGCCGCCGGCCATGACCGGGTGCGTCTGGTCGTCGGCGACGGCACCGGCGGCCACCCCGAGGACGGCCCGTATGACCGGGTGCACGTCACCTGCGGGGTGCGCACGGTGCCGCAGGAGTGGGTGGAGCAGACCCGCCCCGGCGGCGTCATCGTGCTGCCGTACGTTCCCGGGTTCGGCACCGGCCACGAACTGCGGCTCATCGTCACCCCTGACGGGTTCGCGCACGGCCGTTTTTCCGGGTTCGCCTCCTACATGATGATGCGCTCCCAGCGCACCCCCGCCGGGGTCCTGAGCTACACCCGTGACCATCAGGCCACCACCACCGAGGTGGACCCGCGCGCCATCGGCCACGCCCCGGCCGGAGCCGACCTGGCCGTCGCCGCCCGGACCGGCCTGTACTCGCGCACCCTGATCTGGGACGACGCCTACCGGCTGTGGGTGTACGAACCGGGCACCTGTCACGCCGCCGCGGTGACCTGGACCGAAGGCCGACGCGACATCGAGGTCCGCCAGTACGGGGATCGCCCCGTGTGGGACGAGGTCGTCGACGCCTACTTCCAGTGGGTGGGATGGGGCCAGCCCGGCCGGGGCCGGTTCGGGATGACCGTCGCCCCCGACGGGCAACGGGTGTGGCTGGACGAACCGAGCCGAACCATCGGCTGACCTGCGGAGCGGCCAGAGACCTCGGTCGTGACTGGCGGGAAGGCAAGCGTTTCCGCTGGCGGAAACAGCGGCGGAAACGCTGGCACAAACCGCAGAGAGCTGCACGAGACCGCCCCCCTTTGAGCAGCCTGGAGGCTAGGGTCGGGCCGTGGTCACCGTACTGGTCAACGGACTGCCCGGCTCGGGCAAGACGACACTCGCTCGCGCTCTGGCCACCGAGCTGGGGCTCCCCCTGTTCAGCAAGGACGCCGTCAAGGAGACCCTGGCGGAGCATCTCGGCGCCGCCCGGCCCGGTGACTGTCCCGCTGGGCAGTGGAGCAGCCTCCTGGGCCGGGCCGCCGCGGAGACGTTGTGGACGCTGCTGGCCGACGCCCGGGGTCACGCGGTGCTGGAAAGCCCCTGGCTGGCTCCGCTACGGCCTGTCGTGGTGGCGGGCCTTCGCCGTGCGGGGGTGGCGGCGGCGGATATGCGTGAGGTGTGGTGCGAGGTGCCGGTGCGGGTCGCGCGGGACCGCTTCACCGCCCGCCTGACCGACCGGCACGCCGTCCACGCCGGCAGCAACGGCACCCGCGACGATGACTGGCAGCGATGGGCGAGCCAGGCCGAACCGCTCGCCCTCGGGAGCAGGGTGTACCGCGTCGATGCGACACGGCCCGTCGACGTGACAGCGCTCGCCGTCCTTATCCGCGCAGGAACGCCGCCACGGCCCGGTCCGCCTCCGTGACGCCGGGCACGCCCCGGTGCGGTTGCCACTGCCGGCGCACCTGCGCGAGCGATGTCCGGACCCGGGCGGAGGACACCGCCGCCAGGTCAGGTTGGAGGGTGAGAACGGTGGCGGCTGCGCGGTCGACCTGGCCGTCACGCAGTTGGGCGTGAGCGAGCCGCGCTGCGATCATGACGCGGGTACGCCGTTCGACGGGCCGCCGACAGAGTACGGACGTTTCGTAGTGGCTGATCGCGGTGGTGTGCTCGCCCAGGGCGGTCAGGGCGAGGCCGGTTTGGTGTTCGAGGCTTTCGCGGCGGTAGTTGCCGTTCCACTCGGCTTCCGGTGCCGAGTCGGCCCGTTCCAGATCGGTCTCGGCGCGCCGCAGCAGCGTCAGGGCCTGGTGCCGGTCGCCGAGCGCGGCGTGGGCCTCGGCGCGCATCCCGGTGATCCACGCCTGGGTGCGTTGCGGCCCTGCGGTGCCCAGCGCGGTGGCTGCGGCCTCTGCCAGGTCGAGCCCTTGTCGGGCGTGGCCGAGTTCCAGTGCCTGCACCGCCATGGACCGCAGCGCGGCCGCCTTCAGTTCCGGGTTGCGCGCCTCGTCGGCGAGGCGGGCGGCGTGCACGTAGTAGCGCTGGGCGGTGCCGTGCGCTCCGGCGTCCATCGCCATGTACGCGGCCAGGTAGGCCAGGCGGGACGCCGCGCTGAACAGGGGCGGGTGCGTACGGCCGGTGGTCCCGGCAAGCAGCGGCGTGACGTCGTGCACGAGGTAGGCGGCGACCGCCGTGCGGGCGTGGCCGCCGCCGTACAGGTCGTCAAGGTCGCAGAAGTGCCGGGTGGTTTCTTCGATGCGCCGCACATCGTTGGCACCCACCCGGCGAGGTGTTCCGGTTCCGGCGCGTTGGATGCTCTGCGCGGGGCCGGACAGGGCTGCCACCGTCAGCGAGTACATTCCGGCGGCCAGCGCCGTACGCCGGTTCAGCATGTCGTCCTCCCCAAGAGCGGTCAGCTTGGCGACAGGATCGCCGCGCCACGGATCATCGGCCGCCTCGCACGACGTGGCGGGCCAGCCGAGGTCGGCCGCGGTGAGATCCGGCCGTCGTAGCCCGCGCCGGAACGCCTCCACAGCGGCGCGGACACCCTCCGGCTGCGGAACCGTTCCCGTCAGCCAGTGCCCAACGGCGGAAGGGCCGTAGTGCTGCAGCGGAAGGAGGTTTTCCGCGGCCACCCGGTTGATCGCCGCCGCCGCGACCGCATGGGTCCAACCGGCCTCGGCGATCGCCGCCGCCAGCGCCTGGTTGAGGACCGGGTGTCTGCGCCGAGGAGCCACGTTCACATCCCTTCACATCGGGACGCTCTCGACGATGACCCCGCACCACGAGATCGTCAAGGCGTACGGGACCCGTCACGCAACGGAGGTGAAGGCCGTGGGAAGTGTCCGGCCCGGCGACCGTGTCGCGTGCTCCCAGGCTTTGCTGGGAGAGACGTTGCCTCGTTCGACCACCCACTGGTACACCAGCGTTTCCGTCCACCCCGAACCGCCGCCCGTGCTCGTCCTGGCCGGCGGCCAAGGGCTCCGCCTTCGCGCGGCCCAGGACGATCCCGAGCTGGCGGACACCCCGAAGCTGCTGGTCCGCCTCGCCTCCGGGCAGCCGATGCTCGGCCAGGCCCTCACCGATCTGGCCCGTTCAGGTCTGCGCCGTATCTGCCTGCTGACCGGCGCTCCGGAGACCGGCGGGGATCTGATCCGCCGCTACGTCCACGCCCACACCGGCGAGATCAGCCTGCGTATCCTGCGCGAGCGGCAGCCGCTCGGCACCGCCGGAGCCGTCTACGCCGCGCTCGGCCACCTGCACGACGAGGTCGTGGCCGTCGCCCCCGCTGACACGCTGTTCCCCTTCGAGCAGCTCCCCGCGATCATCACCAGACACCGGGAAGCGGGCCATCTGCTCACCTGGGCGGTCACCAGCAGGCCCGGACCCGCAGCGCAGAACATCGGGCGGCTCCGGGCCCGCGACGGCCTGCTGATCCACGCCGACGAGTCCGGCACCGCACCGGAATGCGCGGCCGGGGAGCCGGTGACGGGCGTCGGCGTCATGGTGATCAACACCGCCGGGTACCGGCGGGCGTTCACCGCCTACGTCCGAACGCTGCCTGCGCCGGGGCCCGTGGATCTGTATCGGGACGTGGTGCCGTGGCTGCTGGCCACCGGTCACTGCGTCGCGGTCGCCGACATCGCCTGCCCGGCCCCGGACCTGGGCACCCCCGAACGGCTGCGCGCGTTCGGCCGTACCGCTTTCCGCCCTTCCGCTTTCGGCGCATCCGCCGCTGACGCCTGAAGGAGAACCCTGATGGAACCGGTCACGCTCAACGACCTCCAGGTCCGGCACTTCCGCGACATGGGATACCTGCGTCTGCCCAACGTGCTCGACGGGGCCGCGTGCCGCAGGCTCACGGCGTTCGTCACCGCCCAGCACCAGGCGGCGGGCGGCGGAAAGCTGTACGGGCTGCTCGGCCGCGACCCGGCCGTGATCGGCCACCTGATCCGGCACCCGCGCCTGGTCGGGCCTCTCACCTCGCTTTTGGGCCCCAACGTCGTGTACGTCACCAACCGGCACAACCACGCCACCCTCAACCCGCCCGGCCAGACCGAGAACCGGCTGCACCGCGACATCCTGCAGTGGACCCGTGGTCTGCTCACCGTGGTCGTCTACCTGGAGGACGCCGTCGTCGGAGGCGGCGCGACCCACATCGTCCCCGGCTCTCACTACCTGCCCGGCATGGGTGTGCCCCAGCCCGGCGGCGGAGGCACGTGGATGGACGAGCACGACCGCTACGCCGGGTTCGACGCCCAGGCGCTCCCCGTTCCGGCCACCGCCGGTGACGCCCTGATCTTCGACGGGCTCGTCTTCCACACCGCCGGCCCCAACACCGGGCGCGGAACACGCGCGAGCCTGACCCTGGGCTACCGCGCCGCCGACGAACTCGACCGCCGACGAGCGCCCAGCGATCAGGTGTTGGTCGCGGGTGAGTTCTCCTACCGCGGTAACAACTGACAGCCGATTCGCCCGCCTTCCCGCTGGCTTTTCAACAAGCCATATGGCCTGCTTTTCCGCCAGCGGGAAAGCAGGCCACCTTTCGGGAGTGCCACCAGGGCGAACGGGGCCCTGGTGGTCAGCCGGACGGGACCTCGGCGCCCTCGTCCTCGCCCGGGGGCTCGAACCGGGTGTAGAAGTCCTCCAACGCCCCAGGCGACACAGCCAGCGCGTTGGCGTCATCACGCAGGTTACGTTCGGCCAGCCGACGCAGCAGCTCCTGGCGGGGAACGTCGAAATACAGCAGCCGCCACCGGCCGCCGGCCTGCTCGATGAGTTTCTTCCATTCCTCGCGCTCACGCCGCAGCCACAATCCGTAATCCACCACGACGTCCTGCCCGGCTTCCACCAGATGGGCCAGGTGCTTACAGACCTCGGCGAGCACCGGCGCCTCTCGAGCGAAGTACTCCTGCTTGGGGTAGTCCACGCCGTAGCGGCCGTGACGCTGGTGGACGAGTTCGTCCACCGACAGCCGCACAACCCCGGCCGGTTCCAGAACCTGCTGGGCATAGGTGGTCTTGCCCGAACCGGTCAGCCCGACCAGCAAGTACACCACCGGCCGACGACGGGGAATTGCGTCACCGCCGCCGTTCCTTGGCCCGCGCATCTTCGCTGCCACCTGCCGTCCCGTTGATCCCCTGCCCGCCACCGCGCTCTCGTGCCCAGCCTGCCACGAGCCTGCGGCCCAGTGCCGCTTCGCCTGCCTTACCGCTGGCCTTCCGACAAGCGAAATGGCCTGACTTTCCGCCAGCGGAAACACCAGCGAGAAAGCAGGCCATTTTCAGGAGGGCGGATCAGGGTCCTGGTGATCAGTCGGTTTCCGGGATGGGGCGGCCTCTACGGGCCGCTTCCAGCTGCGCCCGGGTCAGGACCGTGCCGGGCGGCCATTTCCGCTGCGCGAGCTCTTCCAGCCCTTTGGGAGTCGGGTGGTCGTAGTTGGTGGGGGCGGGGGCGGTGATGTCGTCCAGCAGCAGGTCGGCCAGGGTCGCCAGGATCGTCGGCCCGGAGCCTTGATACCCCCACTTCGGTCCGTACGGGGTGAACTGCGGGGCGGGATACAGGGTGCCGTCCTGGGTCCGCACCCAGACTGGTTTCTCCAGGATCAGCTCGGCCAGGGGGCTGGTCGTGGGCAGCCGGTACGGAACGGCCATGCGATAGCGCGTCTGTCCCCGTACCCCCTCACGAACCACCGGAGCGTCGGTCAGCGGGTCCTGAAACAGCACGGCCTCCTGATCGCGTTCCTTCAGCAGTTCGAACGCCGCGGTCCGCCGGGCCGGGACCAGCCGGGCCACCCACTCGGCGCCCCGCTCAGTGGCCGGGTCGACGATCTCCCGCATGTTGTAGGGGAAGTCTTCCCCGCCGTCCCACTGCAGGGCTTGGTTGACGCAGGCCAGAGCCAGGTCGTCCGTGCGGTCCAGGAGCTCCAGCCATCCGGCACGCTGGATGTCCCGGGGCAGGTCGTCCTTCTCGACGGCCGGTACGGCAAGCGGGGTGGCGGCCACCGTCACCGTCGCGGCGGGGGTGTGCTTCGCCAGGAGCTTCAGGTCGCTCTTGGCGGCTTTGGTGGCGCGGTGCTGCCAGGTCTGGGCCAGGTTCACCAGCGTCCGCCAGGCCGGGCTGCCCTCGTCGAGGGTCACCGCCAGGCGTAGCACCGACGTGATGTCCATGTCGGGGTCGGCTGCGGCCACGACCGGCGGGTTCCCCGGACGCCAGTCGTTCATCAGGTCGGGCCGACGCAGCCGCGACGGCCAGTACGGCGCGGGCATGCCGATCACGTTCGACAGGGCCGACCACGGCATCTCGTAGACCGGCTGGGCCGGGGCGCCCGGCAGCACCCCGTACAGGGCCGGACCGTCGATGCCGTAGTCCGCGCCGACCATCGTCACCGCTGCGGCGGCGGGCAGCTGTTTGGCCAGCGACGGCAGTTCGCGTTCGCAGGTGGAGGCGTCGAGGTCCCAGTGCCACAGCATCCACACCGGCCCGACGCCGGTGTGCCATCTCAGAGCCGTGACCGTGTTCTCGATCGTCTCGGCCCCCAGGTAAGGGGCTTGGATCCCGAGGGATCGCCAGTGATCCAGGGGAACCCGGCTGAGCAGCTCGCCGTCGACCGACGCCCAGGTGTAGAGGTCCCGGCGATGCCAGTACGGCTCGCCTGCGGTGTCGTGCCCGGTCGGCGGCGCGAAAACGCGCCGTTTGACGAGGTGCCGCACCCGCCGCCAGGGAATGTTCAGCAGCCGGGCGCATCCGGCCACGCTGAGCCGCTCGGGTTCGTTCGCAAGGGCCATGGCGTCACGGTAAACGGGATCACCGGCCCCGCCGTCCAGGGTGACCGGAACCGGTCAGAGGCACAGAAGCAGGCGCGACATTACGGATCTACTACGTAAAGACATCTGCAATCCACAGCCAGCCACGAAGCGGGGTGTCTCTGCGGGCCGCGGAAAACCCGCAGAGGCCCAAACCGGGCTTCCCACCCCAGCAACCGACGCGAGGGCCGGCCTGTGGAGCGATCTAGAAAGGATCGCGGGAAACCGGGTCGGAGGCCGGCATCCGGTCCAGCCGCTCATGCATCAGGCCCAGCCGCTCGGTCATCTGCCGCAGCTGCTCCGTCACCGGGGCCAGGGCGCTCGCGGCCGTGGACTCCTGGTGGACATGAACGGCCGGGCGCCGGCCGACGCCGCGGAAGGCGAGCACGGACAGGGCTGCCCAGTACAGGACGGTGATGCCGGTGGCGAGGAGTTGTCCGCTGGCGGGGCTGGCGGTGTGCACCATGGCGGTCGTGGCCGCGCCGTAGAGCACCCAGGCCAGGCGGGCGCCCCAGGAGCGTGCCAGCCAGCACAGCAGCAGCAGGACCGGCCCGGCGGTCGCCCAGGCCGCCCAGATGCCGTCGGCCGCGGCGGGCAGGCCGGGCGCGTGCGCGGTGATGTAGTCCCTCACCGGCTTGGTCACCACTTCGGTCAGGTGCCAGTCGGCCAGGTGCCCCAGCACCCATCCGAGGCCGTTGACCGCGCCCTGGGCGAGGCCTTCGGCTAACGCGCCGAGCAGCGTGACGACCACCCAGGCCGTCACGAACACCGTGGCGATCACAGCTGCGAGGCAGGCGACGCGGATCACGTTGAGCGCGATCTCGTTGCGCCGGGGGTCGTCGTCGAACCGGTCGTTGGCCCAGGCCTGGAGCTTCTGGTACTGATCAGCGGCCCAGTCAGCGGCTTCCGCGAGCATGCGAATCTCCTTCGAAGGGGGTAGTGAGGGGAATGCCCTCGATCGTCCCCCGCCTGCCGAAGTCGCGCTCTCGCGTTGTCTGTACCTGTCCTCACCCGGACATGCGCACCATGCGCACTATGTACATGATGGGCAGAGCGCGCATACGGTAGGGGCATGACCACTGACACCTTGGGCATCGTCGAGGCCCGCAACAAGCTGGGCGTGCTGGTCTCCCGCGCCGTCCACGCGCACAAACCCACCACAATCACGCGCTCCGACGAGGAGCACGCCGTGCTCATCTCCGCCGAGGAGTACGAGGAGCTGCTGCAGCTGCGCCACGAACGGGAGCTGCGCACCGTCACCGCCGCGATCACCGCCCACCAGCGGGGCGAAGGCGAGATGGTGAGCTACGACAGCCGCGACGCCCTGTTCGCCGACCTCGGCCTGGCCGACGGCGAACGCCCTTGAAACGACGCCTGCTCCTCACCCCAGAGATCCGGGACCTGCTGCGCCAGAGCGCCCCCGGCCTACGCGCCACGATCGCCAACACCCTGCTCGACCTCACCGAGGACCCCGAACCGCTGACAGCCCGCCCGTACGGCGGCATCCCCGACGCGTTCGAAGTCCGCGCCGACACCTTCCGCCTGGTCTACACGCACGGTGCCGACCACGTCTCGGTGTGGGTCCTGCAGATCAACACGTGAGCGAAAGCTCGGGCTGGCCAGCGCTTTCGGCTTTGCTCAGCAGAGTAGCCAGCGAAACCGCCTCCGTTTCCGCTGGCGAAAAAGACAGCGGAAACGGAGGCGAACTGCGTCACACTTCCGCCAAGGACTGCGGCGAACCGTCGTCAGGCACGGCGGATGGGAAAGTCGCCGCTGTTGGCCGGGCGGATGTAGCCAGGCGGGGCGTAGGAGGGCCACAACCGGTAGGCGCAGTTGTAGCAGTTGGTGTGCAGGTGCCACTCGACGGTCTCGGCCTTCACCGTGGCGTGCTCAGGGATGTCGGAACCGCACGCCGTACGAGCGCCGTCCACGCTCACATGTACCCGCACCGGTGTGTGCTGTCCGGTCTCGGTGAAACGGCCTTCGACGCGGCGCCGTACCGGCTTGGTCTAGGTGACGATCGTCATCACCACTGGCTCACTCCTGACCGGCTCTGGTCCGGCTGGTAAAGCGGGCTGCGGGACCAGCGAAACGGCCAGGCGGACGTCGTACAGCTCGGTGCGCCAGAGGTCGCCGGCGAACGGCTGGACCCACCAGGCGGCCGGGACTGCTGCGTTACCGGAGAGCAGGCCAGCGGCCCGCAACTGCCCAAGGGTACGGAGATGACCGGGCACTTCGTCCTGGTAGGTCGGAGCGTCGAGGATCATCGGGAGCCCCTTCCTGGACGGGAGCACCCGCCCTTACAACGTAGATTCACACCCAGGAGGCCCCGAGAGGGCCGGAGAGGGCCGCACACCCAGGTAGGCCTCTTCCCCTATAGGGGAGGGCGCTTGCGGGGCCCAGGGAGTGATCTACAGCTTTCGGCGGGTCCCCTCCGCCCTTGATCGTCCCCTGGGCGGAGGAGTCGCGCCCTGGCGTTGGCCGCACATGTCCTCAGCTGGACACGACCCCTTCAACGAGCTTGGCGATCAGTCATCCTCGTAGCCGAGACAGCGAGCGACCTCGGCGACGTCCCACCCGGCTATCTCGGCGATCTCCTCGTCCGGAGTGCTCAAGGACTCAACCCAGTTCAGCAGGGCCTCGGCGAGACTGAGCGGCACGCCATCGGTGAGGGACGGTTCGGTCAGCCCGATCTCCTCGGTGAGCGGGTCTATGTGGTGCCAACGGCCTTCCGGGTCTAGGCGCAGGCACGCCTCGGCGTAGCCGTCCAGCCCGTTGTGGCCATGGGCGAGACGTTCCTCGGTACGCCAGTCGAGAATCTCCCACTCGTCCTTGTCGATCTGGCCGCCGGTGATAATCCTGCCGCCAGCAGCTTCGATCTCCTGAATCTTGGCGGCCTCGGCTTCATTGTCTGCAGCGCGGGCGAGCAGGATCTTGCGAACGTGGTCACGAATGGCATGGGACATGGGGCTCCTGACAATCAGGGGCGGCGGCCCGACGCCGCCCGGCGGGTTCGTCTCTTCAAGGTTGAGCCCGGTGGTACCCCGTGTCTGGTGATTGCTCGTCCTCGGCTGCTCTGTCTGACCACGCGCGTACGGAGCCGTGGCGGCGTCTCCAGTTGGTCAGTATCAGGAATCGGGGGCCATGTCGACGACGCGGGAGTAGTGCCCCTGGAAGGCCGCGTGAATGGTGGCTGTGGGCCCGTTGCGGTTCTTACCGACGATGATCTCCATCTCCCCGGCCCGGGGAGTTTCCTTGTCGTAGACGTCCTCACGGTGCAGCAGGATCACGATGTCCGCGTCCTGCTCCAGGGCGCCGCTCTCGCGAAGGTCGGAGACGGCGGGCTTCTTGTCCTGGCGCTGCTCGGGGTTACGGTTGAGCTGCGACAGCATGATCACCGGGATGCTGAACTCCTTGGCGATGAGCTTGAGGCCGCGTGACAGCTCTGACACCTGGACCTGGCGGTTTTCCGCTTTGGAGGTGGAGCCCATGAGCTGGAGGTAGTCGACGACGAGCATCCGCGGGGGCTCCACGTCTGTGCGCCGCTGCATCCTGCGCAGCGATGCCCTGATGGAGGTCAGCGTGACGTGCGGCGAGGCGTCGAGGGCCATGGGCGCGCCCGAGACGCGATCCATGATCTTGGTGATCCTCTCCCAGCTCTCCGGGGTCATCCGGTCCTTGTGCAAGAGGTGCTGCCCTATTTGGGCCTCGGCGGCGACGATGCGTTTGGTCAGTTCCATCCGGCTCATCTCCAGGGAGGCGAAGAACACCGGGGCCCGGTGCTTGATCGCCGCCGCACGGGCGATGTCGGTGGCCACCACGGACTTGCCGACCGAAGGGCGCGCGCCGATGACGATGAGCTGGCCGGGGCGGAACCCGTCGAGCAGGTTGTCGAGGTCTTTGTACGGCGCGGGGATCTTCGCTTCCTCGGCCGTGCCGTTCTCCAACTCGTCGAGGAACTCCAGCAGCGCCTCACCGATCAGCGGCGGGTCGGCGGTGGTCTCCTCGTGGGAGACCAGCTGACGGTGGGCTTCCTCAAGGTAGGCGTCGACGTTCTCGGAGTTGCCTTCCAGCCCCATCTGGGCCAGGCGCTGGCCGACCTCGGCGAGAGTGCGCATGCGTGCCTCGCGACGCACGATCTTGGCGTAGTAGCTGGCCTGGGCCGCCACAGGGAAGTCTGCGACGAGTGTGTGCAGGTAGGAAGCACCTCCCACTCGGGGCAGATCACCAGCGTTCACTAGGGCGGAGCCGACCGCGACCGCGTCGTACGGCTCGTCCTCGCGAGACAGGCGCAGGATCGTGTCGTAGATGATCCGGTGGGCGGGCCGGTAGAAGTCGGCCGTACGCAGCTGACCCACCACGTCATCGAGGGCACGCGGGGACATCATGACCGCCCCGAGAACGGCCTGCTCGGCGCTGAGGTCGTGACGAGGCAAACGGGTGGGCGGCGTCTCGTCGACGAACGGCGTCTGATCGATGCTCATCGCTGGTCTCTTCCGGGGGCAGGGGCAAGGTCGGGGTGGCAGGCCGGGCACTTCCGGGCAGTGAGGGTCTCGGGGTTCACCAAGAGCCGACTGTTCGGGTCGAGGGAGTCATGCTGCGGGTCATCACACCGGGGTCCGTAAGCGGAGGCTGGGGTGAGGGTTTGCCGCTGTAGCTCAGCGGCAGCTCGGGACCACCATGGCCCGTCGTGGGCGAGGCGCCCGGGAGCGTGACTGCTGGGGTCACGCGCAACGAGGAGCAACGCCGCGCGGATCAGCTCGGGGTTGTCTCGTTCCTGGACGGCAGGCTTGCTAAGCACATTGCGGATTGACGCGGCCGACCATTCAGGACGGATGGAGCGAACCTCAGCGACGAGAGGCTCTTGGGTCCTCGAAACCTCCCCCCCCTCCCTTTCTGGACCAGCCGCCGCGCCCGCTTGTGTGACGTGGGGGGTAGGGGGGGTGGGGGTTACCCCCAGTTCTACTTCATGTGCAGTGGAGCGCATTACGTAGTGCGCTGGAGCGCACATCGTCTCGACCTGCCGTTTTGCATGTTTTCCCTGGTCGGCCTGTAGTGCGCTGGAGCGCACATCGTCTCGACCTGCGGAAATCGTTTTCTTGTCCACTTTTGCCCGCTTTGTGGAATAGGGCTCAGGATGTTTTCCCTGGTCACTCCGTAGTGCGCTGGAGCGCACTACGTCCCCACCTGCAGAAACACTGTCGCGGAGTCGGTAGAACTCCTTCATCGAACGCGGACCGATGTACCCGTCCGGCGGCTCGTGGTGAACGATGTAGGTGTTGCGTGCCCGGAGCTTCCCCACCGGCTTGTGGCGGACGACGTCGACGGCCCCGAGCTTCTCCAGCTCGTTGATGTAGGGGTCCACCGAACGGGCCTGCGCCATCCCCATCAGCTCGGCCAGCGTTTCGCGCGAAGGGTTGACGGTCGGGTCTCCGTCATTGTTGAGGTTGAGGTGCGCGACGAGGATGTCGTAGAGCGCTCGTGCCTGCGGGGTCGCCCCTACGAACAGCAGCCATGTCGGCACCTGGAAGAAGGGCGATGGCTGACGGCCGCCCACGATGCGGATCGGCGCCTGGTCGTCGTCTCGCGGAGGTTTGACGCCGTTGGCGGCGGGCTTGTCCGGGGCCTGCTGGTGTGTGCCGCGGGCGCGGTTGGGTACCCTCATGCCTGTGTTAGTTCTTTCCGTTTTTGCGGGCGGGAGGACTTCTGGGCCGGGAGCGGCGAACTCCCGGCCTTTTTCTTGCCCTTGTCCAGTTCTGTCAGGAAGCTTGTCAATTCCGGTGTAGCAGACCTGTCGGGTTGCCGTCTTGCCCTTATATGGGCTTTCGGGCCGACGGGCGGGGCGAGTCGAACGGCTGGGCTCTGTCACGGTGCGGGTCCTATCACGCCTGGAGGCTTACCTCTTCTTGGCTGGTCACAGGCCCTTTTTCAGGTCGGTGTCGGCTCAAGGAGGAACGGGCAGGCTGCATTGGAACAGAGAGGACCGCCTACTGTCCGGCCTCGAACTGAGCGGCCGGACGTGCGGGACCAGGCGTCGGTCTTGCGCAGTCGGGTACGCAGTGCGGTCAACGCCCGCAGGCTGTTCCCCCCGGCGGCCGGGGCGCCACCGTTGGCCTTCCAGGAAGTCGTGAGGACGACCTCGAGCGCCTGGAACCCAATCGTGTTTCGTTCGACGCGCTGGGGGGCGCTCCCTACCGTGTGAGCAGGGAGTCTGCTGGTGTGGTTGATCTCGCGGCCCGGCGTGTCGTGTTCAGGGCGTAGTGAGCTCAACGGCTGGCCTGCTATCGTCATACTCCAGTCGTGAATACAGACACGCCAAAGCTCCGCAGCTCTCCTGGCCGCCAAACCTTTCGAGCTGAGTGCAGAAGCGGG
>NZ_JBHSBC010000064.1:0-3761 GCF_042650425.1 Streptosporangium jomthongense
TCGGGGTGTTCCCGGGCCCGCACCTCGAACACCTCATGCACCGGAACCTCCACGACCCTCCGCAGCGTGTCCCGCCATCCGGCGGCCAGCCCCGCGACCGTCGCGGCGTCGAACAGGTCCGTGCTGTACTCGACGACGCCGAAGATCCGCTCGCCGTCGTCGGTGATCTGCCAGGTCAGGTCGAACTTCGAGGTTCCGGTCGGGACCAGCTCGCGGGTCCCCGTCGCCGTGCCGAGCCGTACCGGGCGGGCGTCGTGGCGGTGCATCTCGAAGGCGACCTGGGCGAAGGCGGCGCGTTCCCCCGAGTGGTCGCGGGCGACACGGTCGAGGAGGAGCTGGAAGGGCACGTCCTGGTGGCCGAGGTCGGCGAGCACGTCCTCACGCACCTGGCCGAGCAGTTCGCGGAAGCCCACGTCCGTCCGTGCCCGCACCCGTAGCGGGACCAGGTTGACGAAGTAGCCGATCAGGCCCTCCTCGTCGTGCTCCCGGTCGGCGACGGGCGTGGCGACGACGAGGTCCTCCTGCCCGGTACGGCCGCGCAGCGTCAGGCAGAAGGCGGCCAGGAGCACCATGAACGGCGTCGCGCCCTCCGTCCGCGCCAGGTCGCGCACCCGCTCCGCGAGGTCGGCCCCGAGGTCGAACCGTACGGCGGCGCCTGCCGGGGTCCGCTCCCCGGGGACACGGTCGGTGGGCAGGTCGAGTTCCCTCGGGGCGCCTTCGAGCCTGCGCTCCCAGTAGGCGATCCCCTCGTCCAGGGTGTTCCCGCGCACCAGACGGCGCTGCCGTACGGCGTGGTCGCGGGAGCGGGTGGGCAGCTCGGCGAGCTGGGGCTCCCTGCCGTCGAGGGTGGCGGCGTAGATCTCGGCCAGTTCGGTCTCGAAGACGCCGAGTGACCACTCGTCCCACACGATGTGGTGCAGGACGACCAGCAGCACCCAGCCGTCCTCGCCGTCGCGCGTCAGCAGGGTCCGTAGCAGCGGCCCCCGCTCCAGGTCGAACGGCCTGCGGGCCTCGCGGGCGACGACCTCCTCGGAGTACTCCTCGACGGTGAGCCGTACGGGGGAGGGGGGCAGGACGTCCTGCTCCGGTTCGCCGAGGGTGGCGGGGAAGGCGGTGCGCAGGGCCTCGTGCCGTTCGACGAGGGCGTTCAGGGACCGTTCGAGCGCCGGGACGTCGATCTCGCCACGCAGCCGGAACAGCCACGGCACGTTGTAGAGCGGCGCGCCCGGGTTCCACTGCTCGGCCAGCCACAGGGCGTGCTGCCCGAGGGAGAGCGGCCTGCCCTCCTCCTCGTACGGCGCGGCGGGCTCAGGCTCGGGGGCCGGAGCCGGCTGGGGGGCGCGTTCCGCGTCGAGTCGCGCCGCCAGGTCGGCCAGGACCGGGGTGGCGAAGACGGCCTGGGGCGACAGGCCCTTGCCGAAGTGGCCGAACAGCCTGGCGGTGATGCGGAGCGCGGCGAGCGAGTCACCGCCGAGCGCGAAGAAGTCGTCACCGCGTCCGACGCTCCCGACGCCGAGGACCTCCTGCCACAGGTCGGCCAGCAGTTGTTCCGTCTCGGTCCTCGGGGGTTCGGTCCCCTCGCCGTGCTCCGGGCCGCGCGGGAGCGGCGGCAGCGCGTCGCGGTCGAGCTTGCCGCCCTCGGTCAGCGGCAGCCGGTCCAGCGGGATCAGGTGCGCGGGCAGCAGGTAGGCGGGCAGCCGGTCGGCCAGGAACGCCATCAGCTCCCCGACGTTCGGCGTCTCGGTGACCACGTAGCCGACGAGCCGGGTCCTGCCGTCCTCGTCGTCCCGGCCGAGCACCGCGCACCGCCGTACCGCCGGGTGCTGCTCCAGGACCCGCTGGGTCTCCGCGGGCTCGACGCGGTGTCCCCGGATCTTGACCTGGTCGTCGGTCCTGCCGAGGAAGTCCAGCCTTCCGTCCGCGTCGAGGCGGACGAGGTCGCCGGTGCGGTACATACGCGCGCCGGGGGCACCGTACGGGTCGGGCACGAAGCGCTGGGCGGTCAGCCCGGGTTGTCTCGTGTAGCCGAGGGCGAGGGGGCCGCCGCCGACGTAGAGCTCCCCGGCGACCCCGGGCGGGCAGGGCGTGAGGTCCTGGTCGAGGACGTGGAGCACCCGTTCGCCGCAGGCGGTGCCGATCGGGATCTCGTCCGTCACGACCTCGGTCACCTCGTGGACGGTCGCGGTGATCACACACTCGGTCGGTCCGTAGGCGTTGAGCAGCCGCACGTCCGGGGCGTGCCGAAGCCACGAACGGGCGGCCCGGGGGGACATCCGCTCGCTGCCGGAGATCATCAGCCGGAGGCTGTGCCCCTCGGGCAGGGGGTTCCGGTCGAGTCCGAGGGCCAGCTCGTTCCAGTAACCGGCGGGCAGGTTGGCGACGGTGACCCGCTCACGACGCAGGAGGTCGAGGAGGTCGCCGATCGCGGGGGCGCGCTCCTCGCCGAAGACGACGGTCGCCCCGACGGTCAGCGGCGCGAGCGCCTGTTCGACGGAGACGTCCACGTACGGCTGCGCGAACCGCAGGACACGGTCGTCCTCACGCAGTCCGAACCGCTCGCCGATCCCGGCGAGGTGCTCGGCCAGCGCGCCGTACGAGACGCTGACGCCCTTGGGCCTGCCGGTCGTGCCGGAGGTGTACACGAGGTAGGCGGGGTGGGCCGGGTCGGGCGGGGTGAGGCCGGCCGCCTCGGCCGTCTCGTCGCCGAGGTTCGCGTCGAGCCGTACCAGGGGGATCTCCCCCAGGACGTCGCCACCGCCGCTGTCGCCGCTGTCGTCACTGAGGAGAAGGCGGGCGGCGCTGTCCCGCAGGGTGAACCGGTGACGGTCGGCGGGGGCGGCGGGGTCGAGCGCGAGATGGGCGGCGCCCGTCCGCAGTACGGCGAGCATCGCGACCAGGCCGTTCACCGGGTCCTGCGCGCGCACGGCGACGACCTGTCCCGGGACCACCCCGTGCCCGCGCAGCAGCCCGGCGAGTACGGCGGTGCGCCGGTCGAGTTCGGCGTGGGAAAGGGTCAGGCGCGGACCCACTACAGCGGGTCCATCGGGATGCTCTTTAGCGCGCAGAGCCAGCAGGGATTCCCACCCAGCTTTTCGTAACATAGCGGTGACCTCGGAGTTCCAGACCCCCAATCCACGTGCTGTTTTGCTCGTGGAAAATGCCTTTGTCATGGCACGGAACTCCTCTGGAAATCGGGCTGGTGCTACTGGCGAGAATGTGGGGGCTGTGCGCTATAACCCGTTTCGGTTGTCCGCGAACGGCGGAGCGCTGGGCCGGGGGACGGCACCCCGGTACATGCGTTTTTCGCAACCTAAGGAATCCTTGCGCAAGCTATCTTGTCAAGATGTGAGTGTCAAGGGGATGCCTTGACAGCAGGGATTTCTGGCCCGGGTTACATGTTGGGGGCGTTCCCCTTCTCAGGGTGAGAGGGGGCATAGTGAACGACTATTGAACAGACGGAATGGATTACGGCTGTTGCGGTCGGTGAAACTATTGACACCGCAGGAATCAGTGCACAAGATGTGTTGCGCAAGAGTCCCTTAGGGGTTGATCTCCCAGGAACGGGGGCCACGCTGTTTTTGGCGCCATTGGATGCGCGCCCTAATAGAAGCGTGGTTGCGGGCTACCTGCACATATTTCACCGGCGGCTGTGTGGCGTGATTTTCGGAAGGGTCCCGTGTCATGACCAAAACGTTCTCCAGGAGCCACGCCGATGGTGCGGTGCATGAGGTGTTCGAGGTGCGGGCCCGGGAACACCCCGA
>NZ_JBHSBC010000065.1:0-27734 GCF_042650425.1 Streptosporangium jomthongense
CCTGCGGAGCGTTTTCGTGGGGTGGGGCGACAACGCGGCGGGGGGCCGCCTGGACGACCGCAGTAGGCGTAAAGATCCACAAAACAGGCCCTAGGCCCTCCGCTCCCGAAGCCGGCTGTATGAGTGATCACGATTGCGGAGCTTCTGCTTGATCGTGTTCGTGTCGCAGAGGGTCAGGTGGAGGGGGTTTCGGGTGTGTCGGGAAGCGTCCATGACGGCCGGCCCCGACGGACCGCTCCCCCGCTGCTCTTATCTGTTGGGTCCCACCCCGGCTTCCCGGCTGCCATAGTGACGTTATCTGCCGAGATCGGAGTGGATCTCAGCGGATAACGGGAGCCGTGCACCGGGTTTCGGAAGGGCGATCCCGCGCAGAGATCGACAGCCTGACGCCGCAGGACGTCGTGGCCGACCCCGAGGGGCTGACACCGCCGTTCTGGCAGCACGTCCGGCTCTACGGCGAAGTACGGCCGGACGTGGTCAAGTGTCTGCCGCCCGGCGGCGCCGTGCGGGCTCCGCGACAGGGCGGCCCGTGGTGGGCCATCGGGATGAAGAACACGAACGGGGTGTTCTCAAGCTCACCCGGGGCGGCGATGGTCATGACGAGCGGTGCCGACACGACGGTCGACCCGTCCTCGGTGTTGCGTAGCGGTCCTCCGCCGGGGCGCGTGCGATCAGACGCAAGGTAGCCATGAGCGCCCCGGGGTTTCCGGACGACATGAAAGCCGTTGGCGAGCAGTACGACCTGCGGCGACGTCCCCGCCGTCGTCATCGCGACGGCGAGCACCGGACTCGTCCCCGAACGCCAGGACCGAAACTCACGGTCGAGCGCCACTGTGGCCTGCGGCAACGCTCTGCTCTGGAATTTGTCCATTCATCTCATGGGACGCCCCGGACGGCCCGTCTGACCTGACACCGTAAGACTCCGGCCAGCCGGGAAGCGCGCGGCGCCGACGTCTCCCGCCTGCCGCGCGGCGGTGCAGAAATAGTCAATAAAAGGTACAGAAGCCATCAATGACATCCTGAGTACGGGTTGAAAAAGTGGCTTATAGCTCACCCGGCAAAGGAGGGAAACGCGTAAGGAGAAATGGATTCACGGAGAGTCATCGGCTCGTCCGGCAGTCGGCGTGAGCGGAAGCCAACAGTGAAACCGAGACCGACGAGGGAGTGAGGCGAGTGGGAAAGCGAAGGAGTCTGGTGGCCGCCATGCTGGCGGCGTGCGCGACGGCCACCTTGGTCACCGCGGCACCGGCTCAGGCGAAGGCGATGGACTGGGACGCGTGTCCCGCGGGCTATGTATGCCTCTACGGCGACACTTACGGCAGGGGGCGTTACAGCAACGCGCCGGGAACCGAGCGTGCCAACGTCGGCTCCCATATCAACGACCTGACGAGTTCCATCTGGAACCGCACCGATACGTATGTGTGTTTCTACGAGCATTCGGACTATGGGGGTAGGCGCCTGATAGGCGTCAACCCGAATTCCTGGGTGGACAACGTCGGGTCGTCCGCCAACGACAAGATCTCCTCATACACCCAGGACTGCCACCTCTGACGATGGGCGGGTAGACGTCGCGTTGAGCCCGGCCGACCCCGGTAGGGGCGGAGAGCTTCCGGCGCTGCCCGGTCTCGGCCGGCTGGAGGGCGTGGCTGGTCAGCGAGGTGGCTGAGTTGGGCGGGTAGTCGTCACGGTTTGGTAGAACCGACCGGTCAGAGTGTCATCCCAGGTCACGGAGGTACGCGGGGCGCGGTGGCCGCAGTCGCCGGTGGCGAGTTCGGCGAGTTGCGCCTCGACGTCGACGGTCAGGTGGTGCTTGCTGCCTGACCGTCCGCGGTCGACCGGGAAGGGCCCGCTCCGCGCCCCCCTTTTGGGGCGCTGACGTGAGAGGAATCCACTGAGGCCCGGGAGAGGTCGACGGCGTTGGCCGCTCGGAGCCCGGCCAGGAACACCTCGTGCAGGCGCTGCCGGACGCCTGCCCCGTGCCACTCGTTCAGCCGCCTTCAGCAGGTCATGCCCGGGCCGTATCCCTGGGCCGTTACGATCCTCGGAAAATCCGGATCCCGGTAACGGACGCCCGTTGTTGAACGGCGCCGATCCTCCAATTTATGATGCAGGAAATCATAGAGTGTTTGATTAATCTTTATGGCAAGCAGGAAGGCCTATCCGATCGGCGGGCCGCCATGTCAGGGACGCATCACCGGATACGCATAATTCCGTGACCGGATCGCGGGCGGCCCTTCCGGAAATCCCGATTCCCAGCCGGGCGCAGGGTGACCAAATTCCCTCAGCAGAAGCCCCGGTCCGTAGAAAGCCACTGATTCACTGCGGTCATCTTCCGTACGGGCGATCCCACGGATCCACAGACAGCGCCGGTTCCCGCTGACCGTCGCTCGGCTCGGCGGTCTCCCGGCCGGGGTCACAGCGCGAGCAGGTGGTCGGCGTCCTGGGGAACCGCCTGGCGCAGGGCCGTCAGGAAGTCGCCGAGCACCGGGTTCGCGTTGCCCTCCCGGTGGATCGCCAGCACGGTTCGGTGGGCGGCGGTGTAGGTCCGCAGCGGCACGGCGGATATGCGCTCGTCGGGCACGTGGCCGAGGGCGGGCACGACCGCGACACCGCCCGTCCGCGATGAGGAGGGCGGGCTCTCCCCGATCGACCGCGGGGATCTTCGCCTCCAGCCTCACCGGCGAGGGCCGGTCCGACGCGTCCCAGCGCGCGTCCGTACGGGACGCCTCCTGGCTACGGGACGCCCTCGGCCGGGAACTGCACGACCCCTACGCCCTGTACGAGGCGGAGCGGGCGGCGGGAGGAGTGAACCGGTGAGTCGGTAGGCGGCGGCCATGGCAGCCGATGCCGTACCGCCGGACGATCGAGGTGAGGGCTGGATCAGCTCGGGGTCGCGGCGTCGGCGCCCAACCGCCGCCCGATCTCCGCGGCCGGGAACGGCGTCCGCTTGCTCTCGGTGAACAGACGACGGAAGAAGGAGTCCAGGACGACGGTAGGACGTGCGTGCCGGTCGATGATGGCCGTGATCTCGGGCGGGATGTCGTCAGGCCGCCGGCCTGCGATCCAGTCGCGCAGGAAGACCTCACGTTCCGTGTCACCGCGCACGCCGTCGAGCAGGTGGTACTGGAGCAGGTGACTCGCGGTGTAGCAGTGGTCGTACGCGAGGTGGTCCGAGAGGAAGGCGGACTCGTCCGCCGAGAGGTCGAAGCGGGAGCTCAGAGCAAGTCCGAAGTCGGCGAAGTAGAGCCGGCGGCCATCGGTCAGGATGTTGGCGAAGTGGGCGTCGAAGTGGACGAGCCCGCGAGAGCTCATGAAGGCGGCTCCGCTCGTCAGAGCTTCCTCGACCCAGCGGAAGGGCGAGCCGCCCCCGCCGTCCAGCACGGTGGTTTCGCGATGGTCGGCCAGCCATCCGGCGAGTGTGTACGGCACGTGCTCCAGGAAGAGCACCAGGCTGTACGAGGACCGGCCGATGGCCTCCAGCCGGTCGCGAACGGCGGGTGATCCCTCCCAGTGCGCGACGGCCCCCTCCAGACCCCCGAACTCGTCGGTGAATCCTTCGGGAGGAGAGTCAGGCAGAACCCGCCAGTGGTACATCAGGGGGAAGCCCGCGTACTCGTCGCCGAGAACCCAGTTCGTGGTCATGGTGTGCACGGCAAGCTCCCGCCAGGCACCGAACCCGGCCGAGCCCACCCCGTACTGGTAGAACATCGGCAGTTCGAAGACGTTCGCCGTGGACCGCACGTTCTCCGGGCGCAATTCGGTGTCCGTCAAAGGGATCCGCTTGACGAAGACGCGCGTTCCGCCGACGTCCAGCTCTGCCGACCTGCCGCCGATGCCCGACCCGATCGGGGCGGCGGCCGCCACGACCTCCCCGAGCCGGCGGTCGCTCAGCAGAGACAGTTGAGTGCTCACGGTCCCGTAGCCGGCCAGACGCGCGGCGCGCGGCGAATCCTGGTCCAGCATCGACGGCTCCTCGGTGCCCGAACCAGGGCTTCGGCGATCCCACATACGGCGTCGACCTTACGCCGAAAGAGCCGGCCGCTCTCATGGACGGCCCTTTCTCGGAGCAGGACCAGGAGCAACGGGCGGAAGCGGCCAGGGGCACGGACGCGCCGTCACAAATCCTTCTCCCGCAGAAGGGAACCAGGTGTGTTCGTGACAGCAGCCGGAATCGTCACGGATATCCAGGCCCGAGCGCCACTGCCAGGATTCCCCCGTGAGTACCGCGTCGCCCCTGACCCCCGACGGCTACGAACCATCGTCGCGGTCGACTACTTCGTGCTGACGGGCGGCGACGAGGGCACCGATCCCGACGAGGACGAACCGCGTCAGCGCTTCGAGCGGTCTTGTGGTCATATGTGTGAGCCAGTCCAGATTCGGCACTGTCTCGGGTTCGGCAGACGGCCTGACCCGGTCCAGGAGTTCCGGGGTCAGTTCCGGCTCTATCGTCAGGGCGGCACAGCTCAGACGCCCGTTCGTGTACCCGGCCTGCCCGGGCCTGCCGACTCCCAGGTATACGCGACCTTCCGGCAGCCGGATCAGCAGGTGGACCGGCCCCACCTCCGGGCGTGGGGCCCGGTTCCATCCGGAGGAGTCGGGGGATGTCCGAACAGGCGGACGCCGACGTCGTCGACGAACGGTCCGTGAAGGTGGAACCGGCGGCTGTTCCATACGCCGCTCACGTCGAGCCCGTCCCGCGGATCCGCGATGACCACGGTTGCGGCGTCGCCGAGCAGGACGGAGACGCCGCCGGTCTGACAGTCGACGACGTTGTCGCCGGCCAGGCGTACAGCGGCCCCTCGGTGAGGAACCCATTCGGCTTCAGGGGCACGCGACGGACCCTGCCCCTGTCGCGGATCGGCTCTCTGACGAGATCAGCGTGGGGACACCCCGCGCGCGCTCGGCGGACCAGCCGCGAATCAGGTCGGCGAGGCTGCGACGGTGGAGCGGCGGCCGTCCGGACCGAGGAACGGCGCCGTCACAGCAGGAAGCCCAGGCGCTCGTCCGCCATGCCTGGTGCGATCTCGATGATCTCCGCGCCGACGACGTTCCCGGCCACGAACGGGTCGTCGTTCACCCGCTTCTCCAGCTCCGCAAGCGAGGTGCCGTGCGCCAGGACCGCGCCGCCGAGACCGGGCTTGATACTGCCGACCAGCAGGAACACGCCGTCGTCCAAGCCGCGCCTGATCCACTCCTGGTGGCCGCTCATGTGCGTGCCCGCGGCATCCTTGTTCTCGGCGAAGCGAAGCAGGACCACGAACATCAGATAGCTCTCATTTCCTGTAGGTGCTCAGCCAGTCGCGCATCCGGTCGACTTCGCGCCGGACGAATTCCTCGTCGCGGAAGGTGTGGGACAACACGGCGACGCCTTGGCTGAAGGCGAGCACGTGCATGGCCAGGTCGTCGGCCTGCTCGCCGTACCCCAGGAGCGTGAACTGCTCGCGCAGCCAGTCGCGGAACAGTGTGAACAGTCCGCGGGCCTGACCGTGCAGAGTGTGTCCGAGCTTGGCGAGTTCGGTGTTCAAGGTGCCCACCGGGCAGCCGTACTGCTGAATGTCGGTGCCGTTGGTCAGCACGATCTCGACGAACTGCAGGATGCGGCCGTCGGGGGTGGGCTGCTGGCTCTCCCACTGTTCCAGCATGTGCCGGGTGCCGGCGAGCCGGGCCTCGATCACGGCGTCCAAGATCGCGTCCTTGGACTTGAAGTGGTAGTAGAAGTTGCCGCGCGACAGGCCGACCGCTGCGGCGATGTCGGCGAACGAGGTGTGCTCGTAGCCGCGGTGGTAGAACAGCCGGTCCGCGGCATCGACGATCTGTTCACGGGTCGCCGCACCACTCATCGGTTCTCCTTCGGTCACGCCCTTGCTAGGACGTTTGACCTAGCGAACCCTAGGTCACTTGTCCTAGGGCCGTCAAGCCGACCTCCGGCATCGCCGTCGCCCCCCGAGCCGCCAGTGCGCCGGGGCTTGACATCTCTAGGACAACCGACCTAGCGTGACCGCCTCGTAGGACAACTGTCCTAGATCGTGAGCGTAACGGAGACCCCATGCCCGCCGACCTGTTCGAATCCTTTTCGCTGGGCGACCTCACCCTGGCCAACCGGATGGTGATGGCGCCGATGACTCGCAACCGAGCCGACAGGGCAGGGCGGGTTCCGCCGATGATGGTCACCTACTACCGGCAACGCGCCACCGCCGGGCTGGTCATCACCGAGTCCACCACAGTCTCGCCGCAGGCCGTGGGCTACCCCTGCACCCCCGGAATCCACACCGATGACCAGGCGGCAAGCTGGCGACGGCTGACCGACGAGATCCACGAACAGGGCGCGCGCGTCTTCGTCCAGCTGCAGCACTGCGGCCGGATCTCACACCCGAGCCTGCTGGACGGCGCCACACCGATAGCCCCCTCCGCGCTGCGTCCCGCCGGCCAGGCCGTCACCTACGCGGGCCCGCAGGACTTCGTCGTGCCGCGCGAACTCGCGGCCGACGAGATTCCCGGAGTCGTCGCGCAGTTCAGGCACGCGGCCGAACAGGCGAAGCAGGCGGGCTTCGACGGCGTCGAGGTGCACGGCGGCAACGGGTATCTCATCGACCAGTTCCTGCGCGACGGCGCCAACCACCGCACCGACCGCTACGGTGGCGGCACCGAGGGCCGCATGCGCCTGCTGAACGAGGTCCTGGACGCGGTGTGCGCCGTGTGGCCGGCGCGGCGCGTGGGCGTGCGCCTCACCCCGGAGAACAGCTTCAACTCGATGTCGGACACCGATCCGCAGACCCACTTCGAGGACTACCTCCGCCGCCTGAGCCCGCGCGGCCTGGCCTACGCGCACATCCTTGAGGGCGACATGATGGCCAAGACCCGCACTCTTGACTACGGCGCCCTGCGCGCCGCCTTCACCGGCGCGTACATCGCCAACAATGGCTACGACCTCGCTCGCGCCCAGGAGGCGGTGTGCACCGGCGGCGCGGACCTCATCGCCTTCGGCACGCCCTTCATCGCCAACCCGGACCTGGTCCGCCGCTACCAGGACGACCTGCCCCTGACCCCGGCCGACCCCGCCACGTTCTACGCCGGCGGCCGGCGCGGCTACACCGACTACGGGACGTGGCCGGGCCAGAGCTGAACAGCGCGGATTCCCCGGCCGGCGCCATCAAGGCAGCGGCGTCTGTCCTCCTGCGGTACCGAGACAGTGCGTCCGACATGGCCGACCATCAGGAGCCGCCCAAGAGCCACTTCCCCGCACGGCCGTCAGATGAGCGCCTGGACCGTGTAGAGGCAGGCCAGGGCGACGGCCAAGGCTCCCAGCAGCAGCCGCAGCCCGGTTTCCGGCAGACGGGGCTGCAGGTGGGCGCCGAGGTAGCCGCCGACCAGCCCGCCCAAGCCGCACAGAAGACCCAGCGCCCAGTCCGGTGCGATGTCGCCAGGGGCGGTCAGCGCCAGGACGGTGTAGGTGAGCGCGCCGGCGATCGAGGTGAGGAACGTCGAGGCCAGCGCGGCGGGGGCGACCGTGGCGACCGGTAGGCCACGCCCGACCAGGATCGGCCCAAGGAGCGATCCGCCGCCGATGCCGTACATCCCGCCGACGGCCCCAACGGCCAGTGCGAGCGCGGTGACGGCGCCCGGCGAGGGGTCGTCCGGCGTGTTGCGGCGGCGGAGGGGGCGTACGGTGCGCACGCACAGCCACAGGCCCAGCGGGAAGAGCAGGCATGCGACCAGAAGACGGAACACCTGAGCGCCGGGCAGCAGGAAAACCCGCACGAGCGCGCCGATGACGACGCCGGGCAGGGTGCCGAGCACCAGCAGGCGGGTCAGCGGGCCGCCCAGACGACCACGCCTGCGGTAACGCAGCAACGCGCCGGGGACGGCCACGATGTTGAACAGCAGGTTGGTGGGCGTCACCGCCGGGTTCGGCACCTGCAGCACGCTGAGCTGGACCGGGAGCAGGAACACCGCCCCCGAAACCCCGACGGGGGTGGTCACCACCGCGATCAGCAAGCCCGCGGTGAACCCGAGCAGACCCTGCCACCAGCTCATGGGCTCACCGCTTCTGCTCTGTCTCAAAGGTCCGTTCACAGGATGACATGGCGGACAGATGATGGCTCGCCGGCCTTCACCGCCCGCCAGGGGTCCACTGCTGGGCGGCCGGCGCGGTGGGAGGTGGCGGCCCCGGCAGACCCGGCGCCCATGCCGTCCCGGTGCTCCTGGTGAATGAGGTCACGCTTACCGTGACACAGGTCCCGGGCGAGCTCATGGCAGGACTCTCGAACGGTGAACTGCCGGACGGGTTCGAACACACCCGGTTCCCCCGGCGACCCCTGTTCACCACGGTGCGCGCCCACCACCCCGAGGCGACCGCCACCCTGCCACCGGAAACCCACCAGCAGGTGCTGCGAAGACGCATCCACGCCTTCGTCCAGCACAACCTCCACGATCCGGGCTACGCCCCGAGGTCATCGCCGCCGCCCACCAGATCTCCATCCGTCACCTGTACCAGCTCTTCCGGGACCAGGACCTGACCGTGGCCGCCTGGAACACTGCCACCGTGACCTGGCCGATCCCGCCCTGCGCTCCCAGCCGATCCATCTCATCGCCGCCCGCTGGGGCCTTACCGACAACGCTCGTTTCAGCCGCGCCTTCCGCGCCGCCTACGGCCTCTCCCCCGCTGAATACCGCTCGTCGGCGGACCCTGGCCTGCCGCTGGACGGTGCGAGGTTCGCCTGCTGTGTGAGATATCCCTCCCCCGTCGTCGTGGCGCCGGTGATCCGGGGAGGTGACCATGTGGTGATGACCTCCTCGCCCGGCTCGCCGCACGTCGGTGGCCGACCGGATCCGGCGGACGGGACCACCGCGCTCGGTGGAGAGCCCGCTCCCGCCCGCGGGTACCTGCTGGACAACGCGCGCGCCGAGGCGGGCGAGCGGTTCGTCTGGCTGGCCGAGCTGTTCGACGGTGTGACGCGGGGGCACCTCGATCGGCTGGGGGTCGGGGCCGGTTCGCGCTGCTGGGAGGTGGGAGCCGGTGGCCGCAGTATCCCGGAGGCACTCGCGGCGGCCGTCGGTCCGGCCGGGTACGTGCTGGCCACGGACATCGACCCGTCGTGGCTGGAGGCGGGCGGCGGGTACGAGGTGCGCCGGCACGACGTCGCCGCTGATCCGCCCCCGGAGCCGGGGACGTTCGATCTGGTGCACGCCCGGCTCGTGCTGGTCCACGTACCCGACCGGGCTCGGGCGTTGGCCACGATGGTGGCGGCGCTGCGGCCCGGTGGCTGGCTGCTGGTCGAGGACGCCGACACCGCTCTGCAGCCACTGGCATGCCTGGACGACGACGGCCCGGCGCAGCGGCGGGCCAACCGGCTGCGCGACGCGGTCCGGGAGCTGCTGAAGCGCCGCGGCGCGGACCTGCGCTACGGACGGACACTGCCACGGGCACTGCGTGAGGCCGGCTTGGTGGATGTCGCCGCGGCGGGCTCCTTCCCGGTCGGCGGCCCGGCCTGCGACCGGCTGGAGGCGGCGACCATCAGGCACGTGCGCGGCGAACTGCTCGCGGCCGGCCTGGCCGATGACGCCGAGATCGACGCGCACCTGGCCGCCGTCCACGCGGGCGAACTCGACCTGACACTCGCACCGCTGATCTCGGCCTGGGGGCGCCGTCCAGCCGAGCACCCGCCGGCACTCGGTTAGGTCCTGTTCCGAAGTCCGGCGGCAGGCCCGCAATCAGCGGTTCTCCCGGATGATCGTCCGTCCGAGCGTTCCCACCGCGTCTGGCCCAACGGGCCAAGACCTCAGAGGCCATGGCTCATCATGCACGAGGCCGTAAGACCTGGATCCGTTGGATCTCCGCCGCTTGCTCCGGCCCTGGTAGAGGTTGGAGGGCGGCGAAACGGTGTGTCGGGATGGCGCCGACGTTTGCCGTGGGCGGAGCCGAGGGGCCTGGATTGGGGGATGGCCGCTGCGGCACTCCTGAACCATAATCGGGACGGCACAGTCAGCCGCTGTTCACGGTCGGCGGGGCCGAACGCTCATCTCCCGTGCTTGCACCTCAAGGCGCCAATCGGTGACGAGGAGGCCGATGTGGCACGACGAAGGCGAAACCGGCACACCCGAGCAGCGGCCCTGGCGGCCGGTGTCCTTCTCCTGACGGCGCCCGCCGTCACAGCCGGCGCCGCGACAGGCGACGGTGCGGCACCTGGCGGCGCGGGCAGCCGGACGACACCGGGCGACATCGCCGAGTGGGTGGTGGACATGGACGCCACCAGGTTGCGTGAACTACTGGCGAGCGGTCAGGTCACCTCGGTCCGGTTGGTCAAGGCATACCAGGCACGCGTCGACGCCTACGAGCAGGCGTACGCCGACCAGCCCGGTGTCAACGCGGTCATCCGCATGGACCCGACGGCGATCGCCGACGCCGCCCGGCTCGACGCCGAACGCCGGCTGGGGCGCGTCCGCGGCCCGCTGCACGGCATCCCGATCCTGGTCAAGGACAACTACGACACAGGAGACCTGCCCACGTCCAACGGTTCGCTGGCGCTGAGGAACTGGCGTCCCGCCGACGACGCCGAACAGGTCGCGCGGCTACGCGCGGCCGGCGCGATCGTCGTCGCCAAGACCAACCTGCACGAGTTCGCCTCCGGCATCGAGACCATCAGCTCGCTCGGCGGGCAGACCCGCAACCCCTACGACCAGACTCGTAACCCGGGTGGTTCCAGCGGCGGCACGGGCGCCGGCATCGCCGTCGGCTTCGGCGCGGCCGGCCTGGGCTCGGACACCTGCGGCTCCATCCGCAGCCCGGCGGCGCACAACAGCCTGGTCGGCCTGCGGCCGAGCCAGGGCCTGTCCAGCCGTGACGGCATCGCGCCTCTCTCCGACACGCAGGACGTCGGCGGCCCCATCGCCAAGTCGGTCAGCGACATCGCACTGATCCTGGACGCCACCGCCGGATACGACCCGGACGACCCGTCCACCAAGGCGTCCATCGGACGGATCCCCCGCACCTACACCGCCACCCTGGACGACACCGCCCTGGTCGGCGCACGCATCGGCGTGTTCACCGACTACCTGAGTACGTCGGGGCCCGCGCAGGTCACGACGGCGCTGGTTCGGGCGGCCGCCGGGGACATGGCCTCGCAGGGTGCGACCGTCGTCGATCTGCCGGCCCAACCCGCGCTGATTTCGGCGGTGGACGGCTCCAGCGTGTTCACCGACGAGACCGAACGCGATCTCAATCGCTACCTGGCGGCGCCGGGCACACGGTTCCCCCGTTCACTGGCCCGGCTGGAGCCACCGGCCGACATCGTGACCCTGGCCGACATCGTCGCCTCCGGCCAGGTCACGCCCACGGTCCTGAAGCGGCTCAAGGAACGGCTGGGCACCTCGACCGGCCCGCAGGACGCCTACCGCCAACGGCTGGCCCGGCGCGCGCAGGCGCAACAGCTGCTCCACAAGCTGTTCGAGGACAACGACCTGGACGCACTGGTCTACCCGGCGGTCTCACAGCAGGCCGCGCCGATCGGGCGGCCTCAGGAGGGGCTCAGGGTCTGCGCCCTCGCCGCCAACACCGGGTTCCCCGCCCTGACGATCCCGGCCGGCTTCACACCCGACGGCATGCCGGTGGGAGTCGAACTACTGGGACGGCCGTTCAGCGAACCGGCATTGCTGGGACTCGGGTTCGACTACGAGCAGGCCACGCGTCACCGCCGCCCACCGGCGAGCACCCCGCCCCTGAACCGGCTCCGCCTCATGTCGCCCCGGGCTCCGGCCGAGACGGACGGCGAATCGGTGCCGGATCCGGCCCGCGGGTGACGGGCGGCGTCAAGGGGCGGCCGGGGCCGACGGGAGAGGGCCCAGATCGTGGATGATCCCGGCCAGTGCCCGGATGGGCTCGCTCTCCGCCTCACTTCGCCACACCAGCGCGTACGGCAGCGGCCCCATGTCGGTGACCGGCAGGTAGGTGATGTCCGGCCGTACCCAGTAGCGAGTCATGTGGGAGGGGAAGAGCACGACGATCTCGGCATGCTGGCGAGGGTGATGGCCTCTTCCGTGTCCTGCACCACAGGGCCGCGCTCGATGGTGCGGCCGCGGCGGGTCTCGCGCGGAATGTAGGCGTCGTCCAGTAGCCGGGCCGGGTGTCGGACTGCGGATGCTGGAAGTCGGCGGCGATCTCCAGTGAGACCGATGTGCACCGAGCGAGCTCGTGGCCGGTGGAGACGGCCAGCACCCGGGGTTCGGCGAACAGGACGGGTCCTACGGTGAGGTCCGGCTCGTTGACGGGCAGCCAGGTGATCAGGGCGTCGATGTCCCCACGGCGCAGTGTGGCGAAGGCGTCGCTGAACTGGGATTTCTGGACGCGCAGTCTCCACTGTGGGTGCCGGAGGCGAAAGACGTCCCAGTAGGGGCGCAGGTCGTAGGCGTTGGCGGGCAGCATGCCGACGCGCAACGCATCGTGGCCGAGCGGTTCGCCGGTGAGGGCGAGCGGATCCCGCACCTGCTGGAGGAGATGAACAGGGCGGAGGACTTCTTCTTCGACGCCAACGCCCAGGTGGAGATGGACCGCTGGTCCTCCGGCCGGGTGGTGCTCCTCGGGGACGCCGGCTACTGCGCGGCTCCGGCCTCGGGCCACGGCGCTTCGCAGGCGCTCGGCGCTTACGTCCTGGCCGGTGAACTGGCCGTCGCGGGGCGACCACACGATGGCGTTCGCCGCCTACGAGCGGGAGATGCACGGCCTCGTCGCCGAGTATCAGCAGCTGGGGCGTGAAGGGGCCGACCGGTTCTTCCTGGGCTCCCCCATTCGGGAGGCGCCCGATATGACCGCCACGGAGGCGACCCTCGCGCGTGTCACCGGCCGGGCCGGTACCGTAGCCCGGCGCACCTGATGAGCGACTTCTGGACCACCCTCTACCAGGCCCTCGACGACTGAGGAAGGAGCGAGTGCCATGCGTGTCTGGTTCATCACGGGTGCGTCCAGGGGACTGGGCAGGGCGTTCGCGGAGGCGGCGCTGAGCAGGGGAGATCGCGTCGGCGTATGACCCGCTGCGGGCGAAACTGGCCGAGATGCGGGGCGACGAGGTGAGTACGCCCCGAGCACGGCCGCGCCGGTCGTCATGCGACTTGTGGACCTGCCCGACCCGCCCCTGCGGCTGATCGTCGGCGGCCGGTCCTTCGACCTGGTCAACCAGATGAACCAGGCCAGGGCCGAGGAGTACCGCGCCTGGGAACACCGCAGCCGCCTGGCTCCCGGCTGACAACCACATCCCGGTCCGGCTACGGACGAACGCGTCACGGCGCGACAACGACACGAATCGAGAGGTCATCGATGGCGAAGCACTACGACACCACCCGGCTCGCAGAAGAAGACCCGCGAGAAGAACGGCCGACGGAGGACGCCGAAGTGATCATCATGGGGGCCAGCGGTCACGGCGGCAAGCAGCGCCTGGTCAAGGAAACCGTCCAGGAGTCCGGGGTGAACGTGCCGCACCTGGTCACCGAAGCCGCCCTGGCGCGCCCGCGCGACCAGGAACACCCGTCCACGGTCGACCGGAGCGTCCTGGCCCGGCAGCTTTCCGCACTGTTGCGCGAACCGGACCAGGCGGACGACGACCTCGACCGGCTCGCCGACCGCGCCGAGGCACCCCCGGCCGCTTCGGCGCAGGCGCAGGTGACGCTGCGGGTTCCAGGTGAGACCGACCGACGGCGCGCCCCCGGCGCCCGCCCCGGCCCGGAGTCCGTCAAGTCCTCCCCCGCACCACGGTCCGCCGTCGTACGGCCCGCTCGGACGTCTCACCGCCGGGGCCGGTGACGACGTCGTTCTGGGCCGGGGCCGGTCACGGCGACACGCGCCGGTGCGCGGATACAGGACGTGGCCCCGCCCGTCGTCACCGAGGAAGGCGAGCGGGGCGTGGACACCGCGTTCGGGCACGGCCGGGATCAGTGAGTCGCCGCGCCGGGCGAGCCGTTCCGTCCGGCACGGCACCTCGTCCAGTTCGGCGCTGACGCCCACCGGGACGCGTTCCAGCCCCAGGCGTCCCAGGGCGCCCTGGCCCACCGTGGCCTCGGACGTGCTCGACGTGTAGGTGCCGACGTATCAGGAGGAGCCCGGCGAGGGCGCGGTCCGATCGGGTACCGGCGGTCCGGGCAGTTCGACATCGCCGAGGTCGTGGAGCACCCGGCCCACGACCTCGACGTACACGGGATTCCGGTGAGGAACGTGTCGTGAGTCCAAACGGCCATGCTCGATCCTGGCCGGGCCGGCCTTCGCAAGGCCGTACACGCTCCACGATCAGGAAAAGACGGGCTGGTGGCCCGGGATCACCGTCATCCGGTCGGCGTGCGTTTCCGGTGGCGGATCGAGGCCGCCTTCCTTGCTGATCGGGGGTTCCCTGGGGGACACACCCCCTTCATAGCAGCAAGTATTCGTATGATGACAGTCAGCGATACAGGTGTGACGCACCGCCAGTGACCAGGTTTCACCGCATCTGTTGAACGCCTCGAACATGCAGCTTGGCTGTGGCGTCCCCTCCAGGCCGAAAGGTGAATCATGATCCCACGCCTGGTACTCCCGCAGGGGTCTCCTTTGACCAGGCGATATCAGGCGGCGGCACGCGATCAACGCTGCGTGGTGTTCACCGGTATCCCCGGGGTGGGGAAATCGCTGATGCTGCAGCAGTTCGCCATCGTCGCCTCGCGGGAAGGCCGCACGGTGCACCTGCTGCAGTGGGACGTCGTACGGGGGGCGTTCGAGGGACATCCGGCGGGGGCCCGCTACCCGGAGGTGGATGGCGTCACCCACGCGGCCATCCGTAGGGCCGTCGGCCTGTGGGCTCGCCGGGCCGTGAGCGAGTGGGACCGTCGGCATCCGGGAGGCGAGCACCTCCTGGCGGTGGAGGCACCCCTGATCGGTGACCGTCTGGCGAGCCTGGCAAGGGTGCGAAACGACGAGGCCGAAGCCCTCCTGGGAGGGACGAGCAGCATCTTCTTCGTGCCGGCCCCTTCGGATGAGGTGCGGCGCGCGATCGAAAGCAGCCGTATCCGCGAGGCTCGTACGCCACGACACGAACGCGAGCGGGCGAACGCGGCTCCCCCGCTGCTGGAACTACTGTGGCAGGACGTCGTCCGCCTGGGTGTCCGGTTCGGCCTGGCGGAGCAGGAGTGGACGGGGCGCGGCTACCAGCGGGACCTGTACGTGTCCGTCTACCGCCGGCTCCTGCGCGACCGCACCGCGGTGGTGCTTGAAATCGACGATGTGCTGCCCGTGACGGGGTCGCCCTACGCGTTCGACACCGTGCCCGTAGAGATCCTTCCCTCGCATCGGGACGTCGACGACTTCCTCACGGTCGTGAGCTCCCTTCCGCACGGTCGGCTGCGGCAAGAGGCCGAACAATGGTACGGGGACGTAGAAGAAGGGGGATGATCCGGCGGAGGGGAAAGCGCCGCGCCCTTCACCTGCGCTTCGGTCTCTCGCGGTAGCCGAGCGGGAAGCACGGGCGGTCAAGAGGCCCGGCGCTCAAGTCGGTGTCACCGGCTCAAGCGCCGGCCGAGGGACGGCCGGGTGCGTGTGGCACCACACCGACACCCGTGCCTCCGTGCCTGTTCGACGGCGTCGGCCGCCGCACGGTCCGGCGATGTCACCAGCTGCGCTCGGTCGCACCGGCGCATCCGGCCGCCCCTTCTCCGTTCCGAACCGTCGGTCAGTCTCAGTCGTCGTCTTCGTCGCGGTAGGAGATGCCGCCCTCCGGCGGTTGGGGTCGAGGCTGCCGAAGGTCGTGACGACGAACGCGCCGACCTCCGCCACCAGTGGCGACTCGTACACCTTCACAGGCTCCGTACGCGTGTCCTGCATCTGATCCACCTCCTTTCCTGAACAGTCGACGACACCATTACGGCTAACAGACCGCGCGAATAGGGCTTGGGTCGGAGGGCACAAGTGGCTACGCGCCTCGGCTGTCGATCATCATCATGACCAGGCTTGACCTACGCTGAGTCGATGACCGACAACGGCGCACCCACGAGAAGCTCGGGCGCTGAAGAGCCTGGCGTTGACGCGAGACTGCCCGCGACCGTGCGTATCGCCGGGGTCGTGTTGAGAAGGATGGAGAGCCCTCCATCGCTGGCCTGCTGGACCGGTTACTTCCCGGAGCCGAAAGGCGCGGTCGAGACCGGGATGAGTCTGGTGATCGAACCGGCCGCCCCGCCGGAAGAGGCCACCCTCCATTTCGCTCACGACGTCGTGAGCCATTTCGATGTCTTCGTCGACCAAGCTCTGGAGTACTGCCGCACCCGACTCCGGGAATCGCACTTCGAGCTCACAACCGAGGAACTGAGCTGGCTCGACCTTCCGGAGTTGCCACTGGCAGTTCCCGAAGCGACCGTGTGGGCCGACCAAACCTGGGCAATCCGTTTCACGGAGAGCAGGCTCCGGCTGGCGGACCCCTACGGAATCCTCGTGACGTTCGACGGAAGGCAGCCTGTCGACGTTGAGGGCCTCGACGACGAGCGATGAACCACTCGACGCGCCATCGGGCGTGTATTCACGGGTGGCGGTTGGTCCGGTTGTCCCAGCGGTGGGTTGCCCAGGCCCGGCGGATCAGGCTGCGTACGGTGATGACGGTGTCGGCGAGATCGAAGAACGCGTTAATGACCGTTGCGTGGTGTTCGTGGCAGCGGGCGAGGCGCTGGAAGGCGTTCTGCCAGGCATGGGTACGCTCCACATGCCACCTGTCGCTTGCCTGGACCGGTGCCTTCTCACCCTTGTGCGCGATCCGGCCGTCCGGGCCACGTTCGGCAAGCAGGGCGCGGGTCTTGCCGGAGTCGTAGCCGGAGTCCAGGCGCCTTGGCGATGCAGCCGTCCACAGCAACCCGGTCCAGGACCAGGCCGACGATCCGGTCGTAGGACTCCAGCGCGATCCGCTTGAACTGCGCGAAGGTCCCCAGAGGTGTCCACTCGTCACGACGGCTGCGGATCGTCGTGGCCGAGCACGTCGCATCCGCGATCGCCTCGCAGGGACAGCCGAAACGCAGCAGCTTGTCGAAGACGACCCGGTCACCGACACGCCTGCGATGACAGCCCGACGGATGACCCGGGTGGAACTCCGGCCGCATTGGCAACAGGTCCGCGAACTGCCCAACTCTCCCTATCCGCTGAGACCCCCTTCGATCTCAGCGAGCCGCCCGCCTCCGGGGAGCGAGAAGCCAGAAGAAGACTCAGCGGATAAGGCCAGCTCGACTCTCGCGCGGAAGGTGTCCTTTGCTCGCTGAGTGACTGATGTTGCAGGAGTGACACCATCCTGTCGATGCGGATAGTAGTTGACCGATCACTGTAAGGAAATCCTTGGCGTCGGACACACCCCAAGAGCCACTTCGCCGAGGCTCTTCATCCCGGGCGCACCCAGCCCCGACCCTCAAGGACGTGAGCATGTCCCGAACCCTCACCAGGTTCCTGCCCGTCGGCGCCGTCGCCGCGCTGCTCGTTCTCGGAGCCCTGGCCCTGCCCGCCGCGGCTACCGCCGACCCCGACGACGACGGGCCCGACACCGCCCAGATCGAGGCCGACGCCCGGGCCCGTGGCATCGGCTGTCAGGGCCGCGACGGCAGAACCAAGCCCATCGGCACCGTGCGCGAGACCAACACCGCCAGCGGAATGCGCGTGCGCCAGCGCTGCGGCGCCGGCCTCTACGGCGGCATCGACTGGATCGACACCCAGGTCCTGGACTGGGGCCGACACTGACCGGCCAGTGAAACCAGCCCTGCCCGGGCTTGCGCTACGGCGCACCGCAAGCCTGGGCGGGGCTTTTCGCATCCAAGGAACGAGCAAGGCGAGGAGGCATCTCCTCGACACCGGCGCGCGGCGCAGCCCGGCCTTCATGTGGGTCTTGTGGTCGCGGTTGCGGGCGTCGATGAGCGGGTCGCCGTCGAGGTCGCCGGCCTCCAGCCATGCGGGGAAGGCCCGACCCCGGGAGTCGTGGGCGCGGCAGGTGTCACCGTTCGCAGTTGGTTTCTTCGCGTACCCGCCCAGATCGGTCAACGGCGCACCCGATAGCGCAGGTGAAGCACCCGGTTGCCCTGAATCACCACGTCAGGGTCCTCCAGCAGGTGCTGCGCGTGGACCGACCCGAAGTAACGCTTGCCGGACCCGAACACGACGGGTACGACGTCCATGCGCACCTCGTCGATCAGGCCCGCGGCAAGCACCTGGCCCCCGACGTCGCCGGCGGCGACCTCGACCACGCGGTCACCCGCAAGCTCCTGCGCCTTGGCCATGGCTGCCTCGACGCCGTCGACGAAGTGAAACGGCGCCTCGGGGTCCCAGCCCTCGGGCATCGGCCGGTGCGACACGACGACCACGTGGTCGATGCCGCCCGGAGGCTTCCCGTCCCAGCCGTCCGTCAGGTCGAAGACGTGGCGGCCGACGATCGTGACTCCGATCTGGTCCCAGTACGGCCGGGTGTGGTCGTAGGACGTCTGCGACACCTGCAGCTCGCCGCTTTCATCCAACGGGACGTCACCGCTGGACAACCAGTCGAACAGCGGTCCGGGCTGGTCGTTCTCATCCGCGACGAAGCCGTCCACCGACACCGAGCCGTACATGACCACCTTGCCCATCGGGCTCTCCTCTGCTTTGGGGTGCCCCAAATTAGCGTGTCATGGGCCGTCGCTCTTGTAAGAAATCAATCGGCCGGCAGCGGCCAACCGTCCAGCGTGTGGCCGGGATGTTCGCGCAGGAACCGCCGCCGGACTTCGACGTAACGGGTCGGCGTGAGCCCGGTGAACGCCCGGAACTCGTGACCGAAGTGGGCCTGGTCGAAGTAGCCTGCGCCACCGGCGAGGTCGCCCCAATCGATCGGCCCGGCGGGGTCGATCGCGAACACGGTGGCGGCGAAGCGGTAGGTGCGGGCCAGCCGCTTCGGCGTGACGCCGATGAGCCTCTTGAACCTCTGTGCCAGATGAGTGCTGCTGACACCGGCTGCCACGCTCAGGTCGCCGATCGCCACCGCCCCGCCGGTAGCCGCGATGACGCTGCTCGTATGGCGGACCAGCCCCAGACCGGCGGTCTCGCACAGCCGTCGGGTCAGCTCCTTCTCAAGCAGCGTCAGCATCTCGTGCGGTCCGTTCGCCGTGGCCAGCCGGTCGCGCAGCTCAGCGATGGCGGGCCGACCCCAAACCTGTTCCACCGTCACCGGCCGGTCACACAGCTCAGCTGCGGGCATCGGCAGGAACGGTGCCAGCCCCCACGGCTTGAAGTGCACGCCGACGGATCGGGTCCGAAGTGGGTAGCCGAACTCCAACGCGCGGGTGGGTGTGGTGACCACGCAGCCGTCGGCGTACTCGGTCGTTTCGATGTCGGTGCCGGCGCGGATGCGGAACGGCGCCCCGAGGTTGACGATGAGCAACGCCGCCGGCATCGGCGGCAACGTCAGCCGGGCGTACGGCGGCGCGCCCTCCAGGTAGTAAAGGTCGTCGATCAGCCCGTCCAGCGGCGGTCGCGGCACTCTGGACACGTACTCCACGCCCACAGTATCGCCGATGCCCGCGGCATCGAGCGCTGGGCGCGGCCGGCCGAAGCCGGGATCAGCCGGACTGCCGGTGCCAGCGGTGCAGCAGGGCGGGGAGTTCGCCGAGCAGGAACTCGTAGAAGGCGCGCATCTGCGTCAGGCGCCGCCGGGCGGGATCGTCCTCATCGGTGGCGGCGATGCCGGCCGACGCGGCCTGGAGCATGGCCTGGATCACGGTGTTCTGGCTGGTGAACAGGGTGGCCCAGGCATCGTCGCGGAGCCGGTAGTGCTCGCGGCGGCTGCCGGGCGAGGGCAGGCGTTCGATCAGGCCGACCGTCGTCAGGGATTTGATCGCGCCGGACACCGAACCGGCGCTGGCCTCCAACTGGTCGGCGATCTCGCCGGCGGTGATGCTCTCCTGGTCGGTGAACAGGAAGGCTGCCAAGGTGCGCGCGGCCATGCGCTGTAATCCACCTTCGGTCAGGGTGAGGGCCAGTCGTTCCGCCGCCTGCCGCTGCTCATACCGGTCGTTCACGTGTTCGCCTCCTTGGGAGAAACAGAGTACCGAAAGCTACGGATATTCAGAAATTTCTGAAACTTCGGTATTGTTCTCTCATCGGCCTCTCGTGAGGGGTTCGATGGTGTGCCGGGAAGCCTGGTCGGCGGCGTGATCTCTCATCAGCGACGAGACAAGAAGGTGACCGGCCATGACCCTGTTCAGCTGTTCGTACGGCGTGCGCTCCGCCCTACGCCGCCCAGCCCGCGTCCGGCGTAACGTGGGGATCCCGGCCGCCGGGCTGGCCGTGCGGCTGCTGGTCGGCCCATGGCCCCATGGCGGCAGGCTCCACGCCCGCGAAGGACAATCGCGTCATCGAGGCCAGAGCCGACGTGCCGACCTTCACCACCTCACCCCTCACCGAGGACGTCCAGGCCATCGGCCCGGCCCCCGTCCGGCCGCCCGAGCGCTCGGACAACCCGCACGTCGACCACTTCACCCGCGTCTGCGACGTTGACCCGCGGGCCGGTCGGTCAACGTGTGCGACGGCCGCATCCGCCCGCGGAGCCGGGCGACATCCGGACCGCCGACATCACCCTGTGGCCGACGGCCCACACCGCTTCCCGCGCGGCCACCGCATCCGGCTGCAGGCCTCCAGCGGCGCCCACCCGCGCTTCGGCCGCGGCCCCGGAACCGGCGAACCCCGCGCGCCGGGGAGCGAGCCGTCTCTCCGGAACACGGGATCCTCCATGACCGCCGCAACCCGTCAGCCCTCTGGCTGCCACTCACTTCAGGAGCATCGTGAAGCTACTCGTACTCGGCGGCACCCACCACGTCGGCCGCGCCGTCGTCGAAACCGCGCTGGAGCGCGGCGACGAGGTGACCACCCTCAACCGCGGGCTCAGCCGCGACCCCGCCCCCGGAGTCCGCGCCCTGATCGCCGACCGCACGGATTCCGAGTCCGTACGGCAGGCACTCGGCGACGCCGAATGGGACGCGGTCATCGACACCTGGGCCTGGGCTCCCAGGGAGGTGCGAGAGGCCGCCCGCCTGCTGGCGCACAGGACAGGACACTACGGATACGTCTCCAGCCGTGGCGTGCACCGCTGGCCCTGGCCCTCCGGCGCCGACGAGTCGGCGCCCCTGGTCGACGGCGACCCCGGCAGTACCGACGACGCCGACTACGCCGCCGCCAAGCGCGGCGGCGAACTCGCCGTCCTGGAATCCTTCGCGGGGCGCGCGTTACTGGCCAGAGCCGGGATGATCCTCGGCCCGTACGAGGACGTCGGCCGCGTCCCGTGGTGGCTGCGCCGCCTGGAGAAGGGCGGCCGGGTCCTGGCCCCCTCCCCCGCCGACGCGCCCCTGCAGTACCTCGACGCCCGCGACCTGGCCACCTGGATGCTCTCCTGCGCCGAACGCGGTCTCAGCGGCGCCTTCACCGTGACCGGTCCACCCGGCGCGACCACCCTCGGCGAACTCCTCACCACGGCCCTGGAGGTCACCGGCTTCGACACCGAACTGGTGTGGGCCGAGCCGGATCTCCTCCGGAGGTACGGCCTGCCGCTTGGCATGGAGTTCGGGCTACGCCTGCCCGACGGCGGTGTCCCGAGCGGCATGCACGACGCCGACGTCAGCGCCGCCCTCACCGAAGGCCTCACCACGCGCCCGCTGCGCGCGACCCTGGCCGACACCTGGGCCTGGCTCCAGGCCGAAGGCGACCCCACACCCCGCACGGACGCGCCCTCTCCCGACACCTGGCTGGACGCCGCCGCCGAACAACGCCTGCTCGACCAGCTCTCCCACTAAGGACAACCGACTTTCATGCGTGCCGTCATCATCGGAGCCGGTATCGCCGGCCTGGCCACCGCCCTGCGCCTGCACCAGATCGGCTGGGACACCCTCATCGTCGAACGCGCCCCGGCCCGCCGCGGCGGGGGCTACGCCGTCACCTTCGGCGGCATCGGCTACGACGCCTACGAACGCCTCGGCATCCTGGACGACCTGCGAGCCAAGGCGTTCGACACCACCGAACTCATCTACCACAAGAGGGACGGATCCCGCCGCTTCGCCCTCGACCGCGCCACCATCGCCGCCACCACGGGCCCGCGCTCGATCACCATCCTGCGCGGCGACCTCGAATCCGTCCTGTACGAGAAGGTCCACGACCGGACCGAGATCCGCTTCGGCACGACCATCACCGCCGTCGACCAGGACGACCACGCCGTCCGCGTCGCCCTGGACGACGGCAGCACCGAGGAGGCCGACCTGCTGATCGGCGCCGACGGCCTGCACTCGGCCACCCGTGCCCTGTTGTTCGGGCCGGAGGAGGACTTCCTGCTCGACCTGGGGCACAAGGTCGCCGTCTTCATGCTGGACCGGCGGCCCGCCGGTATCGCACCCGGCGCGACCGGCACCCTGTCGTCCAACGGCCGTACCGCGGCGGTCATCAGTGTCGGCGACGGCCGCAACGTCGCCTTCTTCGGCTACCGCGCCGACCACGCCCGTCCCGGCGAGGACGTCGCCACCCAGCTGGGACGCGTCTACGGCGACCTCGGCTGGGTCATCCCCGAAACGCTCGCCGGGCTGGCTCGGGCCGACTCGGTCTATTTCGACACCATCAGCCAGGTCGTGGCACCGACCTGGAGCAGAGGCAGGGTGGTGCTGCTCGGCGACGCCGCCTGGTGTGTCACCCTGTTCGCCGGGTACGGCTCCTCACTGGCCGTCGGAGGCGCCGACCGCCTGGGCACCGAACTGGCCGCCCACCCAGGAGACGTCTCCGCCGCGCTGACCGCGTGGGAGGCCGCCATCCGGCCCGAAGCCGAACGCAAACAGAGGCTCGGCCGCCGCGTCAAAGGCGTCTACGCCCCCGCCAGCCCGCTGCTGCTGTGGCTGAGCCTGCTCCCGCTGAGGCTGGCCTCCCTGCCTCCGGTACGCCGGTACATGACGCGCCGCTTCATCAAGGGCTGAGGGCCGTGAACACCTGGCCGGGTCGGCGGCCAGGTGTTACATTCCAGGCGTCTACAGGAACGCGCCCCACGGTGGGGCGCGAACGTCGGTGAGCCGGGAAGCCTGGTCGGCCCGCGATCTTTCGGTCGTGGAGCTAGGAGGCTGTTCCCGATGCGCCCGACCGCACCCCTTCTCGCATGCGGCACCGCCGCCGGCGTCCTCGTCCCAGTGTTGCTCCTGCTCGACGGCGCCACCCGGCCCGGCTACAGCCTCTGGCATCACGGCGCCAGCCAGCTCGGCACCGGCGAGCGGGGCTGGCTGCAAACGGCCAACTTCGTGATCGGCGGGCTCCTGCTGTTCGCCTTCGCCGCCGGGATGCGCCGTGCTCTTCCTGCCGGCCGGGCCGCGGTCTGGGCGCCGTTCCTTGTGGCCGCCGCCGCTCTGGCGATGGTCGTGGCGGGGGTCGTGCCCACTGATCCCGCCCTCGGCTACCCGCCCGGCCTGTCTGAGGTGGTCACCACCGCGGGCCGCATTCACGGGCTGGCCGGTCTGGTGCTGTTCGCCGCTCTGGCGGCCACGCCGTTGGTGCTGGCCCGAGGCCCACACGCCGGTGGTCGAGGCTGGGCGCTCTACTCGCGCTGGTCAGGTGCGCTGGTCATCGCCTTCGCCGTCGCCGCAGGCGTCGCCTTCCGACTGGACCTTCAGGGCGTGGTCCGGCCCGCACCCGCCGGGCTGCTCGAACACGCCGCCCTGCTGGTCGGCTTCACCTGGATCGTCACCGCCGCAGCCCACCTGCGCCGCCGTTACACCCGTGCGGAGGCGTGAGGTGGAGACCGCGTTGGAAACCTGCCCGGCCGTTACAGCCCACAGGCCCTGGTCGGTTCGTCGCCCTGTTCACCCTGGTGAACAGGCCTCCGCCAAGGTCACCGCCGACGCTGACCCCGCAGCTCGCCGAGCCACCCGCTGACTCGTCGGCCTCGTCTTCCTGTCGCCGCCGGCCGTTCCGATCCTCCTCGCGGGCCGACTAGGGACCCGCTGAAACGATCAGCGGGAGCAGCGCACCGTAGAGGACGAGCAGGAGGACCGACTCCCGACGGCTGAGCCTGCTGCCCCGGGCGAGCAGGCCCCAGCTGATTCCGCTGATGCCGACCATGGCCACGACCAGCGCCGGAGCCACAGCGGACGGCACACCGCCGGAGGAGAAGGCGACCACCGCTCCTCCCACCAGACTGTTGACCAGATTGCTGCCCAGCAGGTTGCCGATGACCAGGTCACCGTCGCCACGGCGTTGCGCCTGGACCGAGGTGACCAGCTCGGGCAGCGAGGTGCCGAGCGCCACCAGGGTGAAACCTACGACCTGGGAGGACACTCCAGCCCGGATGGCGAGCTCGGAGACGTTGGCGACGAGCAACTGCGCCCCCAGCAGTGTTCCGCCCAACCCGACGATCGTCCGGGCTGCCTCGACCACCAGGCGGGGCCGTATCGCGGCCCCGAGGTGATCCGTGGTCTCGGCGACCAGGGCGTCTCGCGGGTCCGCACGGGCGAACCTCAGGAGCATGACCACCGAGGCGACCATCGCCAGGGTGAGAAGGACACCCGTCACCGGGCCGAGGCCGTACGTCAGGGCCACCGCGAACGCCGTCACCGCGGCCAGGGACAACGGAGCCTCACGCCGCAGGATCGACGACCGTACGGCGAGTGCGGCCGTCAGCCCGCCGACGCCGAGGATCAGCGTCATGTTGACGATGTTGGAGCCGACCAGGCTCGCGGCGGCCAGATCCGTGTGTCCCCGGGCGGCCGCCGTGGCGGCCACGACCAGCTCCGGGGCACTGGTGCCGAATCCGATGACCACGACGCCGACGACGACCGGCTGGACACCGAGCCGCCCGGCCAGCCGTCCGGCGCCGATGACCAGATGGTCGGCGGCCAGCGCGAGCACAACGAGACCGATCACACTGAGGATGGCGAGTACGAGCATTCGTTCCGCCTTTCCAGGAATGAAAGTGACATCGAAGGTGGAGCCGTCAGAAGGGGCTGTGGCGAACCGGGGCCGCTGTGACCGCTCCCGGCCACAGGGCGTCCCCGGGTTGCCGACGGCGCGGCGAACCCGCAGGGACCCGGCCTGCCCGCGACCGGCGCGGACCGGTCAGCCGCCCGTCAGATCTCGCCGCCGGAAACCGGCCAGACCCGCCAGGACCAGCGCCGCGGCGACCACGACCAGCCAGGCGAGAGGGCCGAACGTCGCCTCGCCTCCGGGAACCCGCGGCAGATGGGCGAAGGGCGACAGGTCCTGGATCCGTTCGTCGATCCCGAGCAACCTGCCCAGCTGGCCGAGCAGGACGAACGCCCCCAGCACCGCCCACGCGAGACTGGTCAGCCGGGGTACGAACCCGAACAACAGCACCGCGACCCCGGCCATCACCCACACCGCGGGCGCCTGCGCCAGCGCCGCACCGGTGATACGAAGGGCCTGACCCGCGGGATCACCGACACGAATACCGTGTGCGAGACCGGCGGCCAGCCCCGCCACGGCGAGGACCGTCGTGGCGCCCCCAAGTGCCCACACCAGATGACCGGCCGGCCACCGCCAGCGGGACACGGCCGCCGCCAGGACCGGTTCGGCGCGCGCCGCGACCTCCTCGGCCCGTGGCCGCAACGCGGCCTGCACCGCGTAACCCGCGGCCACCATGCCCAGCAGGCTCATCACGGTGGCGAGGAAGGCGTCGACAACGGCCCCCGCGCCGCCGAACCCCGCCATCAGGGCGGCGAGCTGCGGATTGTCGTCCACGATGTCGCCCACGCTCAGGGCCAGCGCGCCGAACACCGCTCCCACGACGGTGAACGCGATCACCCAGCCCAGCAGCACGCCTCGGTGCAGTCTCCAGGCCAGGGCCGTCGGGCCGCTCAGACGTGGTGCCGCCGTCGCGGGCCCCCGCCTGGACGACAGCAGACCCGTTCCGACATCACGACGCCCGGCCAGCAGGTGGGCGACGGCCGACAGAGCCGCCGCGGCCACGGCGAACAGGGCGAACACCGTCCATCGCTCGTCGGCGAAGGCCCGCACCCGCTGCGCCCAGCCGAGGGGGGACAGCCAGGACAGCGTGTCACCGTCGGCCGCGTCTCCCGCCGCCCGCAGGAGGAAGGCCAGACCGAGTGCGGCGAGGGCGATGGCGTTGGCGGCGCGGGCCGTCTCGGTCAGTTGCGCGGTCAGCGCCGCGACGCCGGTGAACACCCAGCCCGTCCCCGCCACCGACAGGCCGAAGGCCAGCGCCCCGGAGACGGGCAGTCCCCGCGTGGCCAGACCGAGCGCGCTGAGCAGGGCGACGGCGAGGTTCGCCGCACCGGCCACGAGTACGGCGGCCGCCGGAAGCGCGTGACGGCCGACCGTCCCGGCGCCGATCAGCTCGGCTCGGCCGGTCTCCTCCTCGGCGCGGGTGTGCCGGGTGACGAACAGGACGCTCAACAGGCTGGTGAGGACGGCGGCGACGCCGGTCACCCGCCAGGCGGTCAGACCTCCGGCGGAGGACGGATCGAAGATCGGTCCGGTGAGCGCACGCAGAGCCGGGTTGGCGCCGATGGCGAGCCCCAGCGCGAGCCTCTCCCCCATGGTCGGGTACAGCTCGACGATCGCCGAAGCGGTGGCCGTCACCAGCCCGGGGATGACGACGACCCAGATGGGCAGTCGCAGCCGATCGCGGCGGAGGGCGAGCCGAACCAGTGTGCCGGTGCCGGTGAGGGCGCTCATGCCGCGTTCACCCGGTAGTGCCGCAGGAACAGCTCCTCCAGGGACGGCGGCCGGCAGGCGAGGCTTCGCACGCCCGCTTCGCTGAGCAGACGCAGGACGCCGTCGAGCCCGTCGGGGTCGACCTCGAACCGCACATGCGGGCCGTCGACGACCAGGTCGTGCACGCCGGGGAGCGCGGCCAGCCCGTCCGGTGTACGGGCGAGTTCGGCGGTGACGGACGTGCGGCTCAGGTGGCGCAGCTGGGTCAGCGTCCCGCTCTCGACGACCCTGCCCTCACGGACGATGGTCACCCGGTCGCACAGTGCCTCGACCTCCGACAGGATGTGGCTGGACAGCAGCACGGTACGGCCGTTGTCCCGCTCTTCGGCTACGCAGTCGCGGAACACCGCCTCCATGAGCGGGTCGAGACCGGAGGTGGGTTCGTCCAGCAACAGCAGTTCGACGTTGGAGGCCAGCGCGGCGACGAGTGCGACCTTCTGCCGGTTCCCCTTGGAATAGGCGCCGCCCTTCTTCGTCGGGTCGAGGTCGAAGCGCTCCAGCAGCTCCGCCCTGCGCCGCAGGTCGAGTCCGCCGCGTAGCCGCCCGAGCAGGTCGATGGCCTCCCCGCCGGACAGCGTCGGCCAGAGCACGACATCGCCCGGCACGTAGGCCAGCCGCCGGTGCAGTTCGACGGCGTCACGCCACGGGTGTCCGCCGAGGAGTTCGGCGTGACCGGAGTCGGCGCGCATCAACCCCAGCAGGACGCGCAGGGCCGTGGTCTTACCGGCCCCGTTCGGGCCGAGGAAGCCGTGCACCTCGCCCGTTCGCACACTGAGGTTCAGGCCGTTCAACGCGTGGACGCCGCCGAAACGCTTGGTCAGGTCACTGATGAGCACGGCAGGGCTGCCCGGCATGGGCGCCTCCTCGAAGCCGGTCCGATATGACGTTGCCGACCAGACTTCCCGGCGCTCCGACGTTGACGGTAACAGCGGCGAGGAGCGTTGACCAGAGCCTTTTCGCGGGAGTTCGTACCCTTTCAGGGCAGGCCGGTGAAGCGCTCGATCTGCTTGGTCTTGCCGGAGACGATGAT
>NZ_JBHSBC010000066.1:0-11370 GCF_042650425.1 Streptosporangium jomthongense
GATCAGCTCGTGGCTGGCCGGCGGAACAGCCGGAAGCAGGTGGTCGTGACGCCCGGGGCGGACGATGTCCCGGTCCGGTCGCTGGTGGAGGAGCTGAAGGACGTCACCACACCCGAGCAGTTCGGGCAGCAGTTGAAAGGCTCAAGGAGGTCGACGGTCTGAGGCCTTCCTCAAGCAGTTCGCCGACCTTCTCGGCGACAAGAACCAGGGTAGGCAGTTCCACTTCTCCACGCGGGGCAACTCGGTCCTCCAGGACGTGCGCACAGGAGATGTTCCTCCACGAACTGCAGAACCGTGCCTGCCCGGACAAGCTCATCACGGTCATCACCGGCTCGGACGGCGCCGCGCAGCCCAGGGGCACTTCGGGAGGCGGGGAGTCAGGACGCCTGCGGGGAGGTGGGGCCCTCGTTGCCGATCCAGGTGACGTACCAGCCGTAGCGTTCGGCGTCGGCCGGGCTCAGCGGCCCGCCGTCGGTCCAGCGCACGTAGACGCGAAAGCCGGTGGGAGTGGCGTCGTAGATGCCGGTTGCGCCGCTGAGCAGCCACTGCGATCCGCCGGTGCTGCTGATCGAGGCCACGTAGACCGGGGTGGCGGCGAACTCGGCGTCGCCGGTGTCCACCTGCAGGGTGATGGTCGTGTCGGTGTAGACCTGCCAGCCCTGGCCGGGCTCGGTGCGGCCGGAGACGGTGTGACCGCACGTCTCGGGGCAGGAAGGCGGGAACGGGGCGCAGCCTCCTCCGCAACCGCCGCCGTGACCACCGCTGTGACGGGGCGGGCAGGGCTGTGGCGGCAGCGCGCAGACGACGAGCGTGCTGGTGGTGACCGGGTGGTCGGGCGGGGTCTCGTTGGCGGTGGCCGCGGCGGTGTTGCGGATCGCGCCGGGCCTGGTCACCACGGCCTTGAGCTCCAGGCGCGCGCTGGCGTTCTCATCCAGCGTGCCGACGTTCCAGACACCGCTCGCCGGGTCGTAGCCGCCGGTGCCGGTGCCTCCGGTGGCGTGCGCGGACAGGTAGGTCAGGTGCCTGGGCAGTCTGTCGGTGACCTTCACGCCGGTGGCCTGGCCGGGGCCGTGGTTGGTGACGAGCAGGTGGAAGGTCACGACCTCCCCCACACCGACCTGGGTGCGGTCGGCCGCCTTGGTCAGGCCGAGGTCGACAGGCCTCCGCACGGGGGTGGTGACCGCGTTGGAGACGGCGTCCCTGTGCTCGATGGGGTTCTCCAGGGTGTTGTCGTAGGTCGCCTTGGCCTGGTTCTCGATCAGGTGGCCGCCGGCCGTCCGCTCGATCCTCACCTGGAACCGGACCGTGGTGGAGACCGGCCTGCCGTCGGTGGAGGGGTCCAGCCGGCCGCCCGCGTCGGCGGTGGCGCCCTCGCCGAGGCGGAAGGTCACCGTGCGCGAGACCGGATCGTAGGAGGCGCGCTCGTCGCTGCCGGCGCCGGGGCCGTTCACGATGCGCGGTGAACCGGGCACCAGGCTGGTGCCCGGCGGGACGGCGTCGGTCAGGACGAGGTTGTCGGCGGGCGAACCGCCCTCGTTGACGGCGGTGACCTCGTAGGTGACGGTGTCGCCGATCTTCAGCTCGCCGTCGGGTGCGGCCTTCTTGGTCAGCACCACACACGGTGCGGTGCCGAAGACGATGTCGTCCAGGAAGTTGCCGACGCTGGGGCTGCCTCCGGCGGAGCGGATGGCGACGAACCCGAACCGGGTGTGGTCCTGACCCGCGGGGACGGTGTAGACGCCGCTGTGCGTGCCCCACGCGCCGGTGCCGTCCTCCAGGTTCTGGGGGTTGTTGTTGGGGACGAGCCGGGCGCCCTGCGCCGGGACCGGACCGATGTGGACCTGCATGACGTCGTTGCCGCTGCGGCCGCGGTGGCGCAGCCTCCAGTACAACTTCTGGCCGGGCGTGGTGGGCAGGTCCTGGTACAGCATGGACGCCGAGTTGGCGTTCAGCTCGACGAACTGGGTTCCCTCCGCCGACGGGACACCGTAGGTGGAGGAGTTGGAGGGCCAGAACTCGATCTGGTTCCTGCTGTCGTTGGTCTGCCAGCCGGGTACCTGGCCGGCGTCGAGGAAGGTGACGTTGTCCCGGTTCGGTACCTGAGGCTGCTCGAAACCGCCGTTGGTCAGCACGACGCGTTTGGGGCATCCGCCGGGAGGGGGGTTCTGTGGCAAGGCCATAGGGATCCTTTCCTGCCGGTTGTCGCGGTACGGCCGGAGGGTCGACCGCACCCTACGGTTGCCATTTGTAATCGACCCATTACCGAACGTTAGGTTAGATTGCGGTTACCCCCACGCCACCGTTACAGCACGGATGAAACCCCACTCTGAGGGCCACGCACGCCTTTGAACGGCACAAATGCGGTCGGACAACCACCGGTCACCGCGGAGTTCCGCGACTCCTGCGCCGCGGTGGCGTCCCGGTTGGAGACGCGCCGCCGGGACAGCGTGGGTCAGACCCGGCCTCGTTGGTCTCACGGCCGAAGTCATGGGCCGGCACCCCGGCAAGGAGGACGCGACGGAGCCGCAGGGACGGTTCCATGGCCCGGCCGGCGGTGACCGAGCGCAAGGCGTCGAGCCGGTGATCGCGGTCTATGATCCCCGCATGGCCGCACCGAGACTTCGAGCATCCGATGCGAGCGGGCGTGTGCTGGACGATCCAACCGACACCGAGGTGCACGACCTGTTCGCGGACCTGAACGCACGCTGGATGTTCGCGATCGTGGAAAGGCTGGATCGCGAGCCAGCGGGCCAGTTCTACTTCCAGGTTCACCTTGATTACGCGGGTGGCCAGAACCCGGATGCCGACGAGGAGGTCGACGTCGACTATGACGTCGAATTCCGGGAGGGCGGTCCGGATGAGCATTACCGTGCCAGGATTACCGGCCTGTACGGCTTCGCCGGGCTGGATCTCGTGCACAGGGCGTATCGCGCGTGGCGGACCGAAGACCCTGGGTTGAGGGATCTGCTGTCGTGGAGATCGCTGAAGTTCGAGAGCCGAGCTGATACGGCTCAGGGCTCCTGAGGCTACGGCGAACGGTGACCTGTCACCTCGACCGCGGCCAACACCGCCTTCACCAGGGGAAGCACACCCTCGCAGCTTGAAACGCGGTGTCTCAACGCGGGTTGCCCACCCGGTGGTCGGCACCGCGACGCCCGGCCATGAAATGCGGTGGTTGTGTGCCGCTGCCCGGCCTAGGGTGCGGGCATGTCCTATGTGCTCCACGGTGTTGTCGGCGATTTCGACCATCTCCGCTCTTTGTCGGGCGATGTGCCGCGGGCGGTGGTGGCGCCTCTCCGGCAACGCCTGGGGCTGCTACCGGTGACTGACGAGATTTTCAACGAGCTGACCGACGCGCGACGGGAGAGCGGGCCGTTCACGCTCATGTCCCCGGGGTTCACCGAAAGGCTCAGGGGCTGGTCACGCGGTGGCCGTATCGCTTATGTGGAAGCGGATTTCTGGGGCGGTAACGGCAGCCAGGCCGCTGCCCTGTGGGAGAACGGCCGGCAGAGCTGGGGCCCCGGGTACGCCTCGATCCGGGTCGGACCGCCACATGAGGACCGGCCGATCAACGCCGTGCTCGCCCGCCTCGGAGCGATCGGAGCAGGTGCGCTGGACCTTTTCGACACGGTCGGCTTTGGGCGGGAACGCGACATGGAAGGGTGGCGCCGGGCGGGCCTGGACGCCCTGGAGGCCGCCGACTACGACGTGTGGGAGGCCGCGTGCCGTGCCAAGGAAGAGGCCGACGCCCGCACCGCCGCCGAACGGGACAGGTACACCAGGCGTGACGACGCCCCCGTCGTCCTCGACGGCAGAACGGTGATGCGGATGCTCGGCATCCCGCCTTCCCCGATGGTGGGGGCCGCGATCCGGCATCTCCAGGAGGTTCACCTGGAACGTGGTTCCCTCACCCGCGACGAGGCCACCGCCGAGCTGCACCGCTGGGCCCAGAGCTTCCGAAGCACTCGATGAGTCGCGAACCGCCGGGGTATGACACGCGGTGAACGTGGTGGCACCGACGTTCGAGACGGAATCACCCGATTGGGGTCGCACGTCCACGCTGGAGGACCGGGAGGCGGACGGGTAAGGAGACATCGTGATCAGTGGCCATGACGTGATCCCCAGTCACAACATCTTGTTCATCACGCTCGATTCGCTTCGCTTCGACACGGCGCGTTCCGTTCTTCATGCCGGTCGGAGCCCGAACCTGGCGCGGATCCTGCCGGGCGGTAACTGGGAAGAGCGCCGGGCCCTCGGGACCTACACCTTCCCGGCGCACATGTCGTTCTTCGCGGGCTGGCTCCCCACTCCCGCACGCCCCGGCCGGCCTTCGCGGCTTCTGGCCTGCCGCTCCCCGAACGGCGCCACCATCGGTGAACGCACCTACGTCTTCGACGCGCCCGACATCGTCTCCGGCCTGGCCGGCCTCGGTTATCGCACCGTGTGCATCGGAGGCGTGGAGTTCTTCTCCCATCTGACACCACTGGGAAGTGTGCTTCCCGCGCTCTTCCAGGAGAGTCACTGGCATCGCCGGATGAGCGCCGATGAGCCGGACTCCACCCGCCACCAGGTGGATGTCGCCCTGCGGATCCTGGACGGCCACCCCAAGGACCGGCGCCTGTTGCTGTTCCTCAACGTCTCCGCCACGCACATGCCCACGCACTTCTACCTGCCGGGGCAGTCACAGGACTCGTGGGAAAGCCAGTGCGCCGCGCTGGCCTACGCCGACGCCGAACTCGGGCGCCTGTTCGACGCGCTGCCGTCCCTCGGCCCCTGGCTCGGTCTCATCTGCGCCGATCATGGGGAGGCCTACGGCGAGGACGGCTGGACCGGCCACTCGATCTCCCACCCGACCGTGTGGGCCGTGCCGTACGCCGAGACCGTCATCCCCGCCGCGACACGCTGACGGAGCCGTCGCACGACGCTGCGGCCGGGAGATCCCTGCCGAACCGTCCGGCCGGACGTGAGCCGTCGTGGGGTCGCCCGCCGATGAGCACCACGGCGGGCGAAACGGACGGCACGCCACATGGGTGGGCGCCCGGCTCCTGCCCCATCCGCTGGACGGCGGGCGGAGGGCGGGTGGTGAACCAGCGGCGGGTGTGTCAGCCGCCGATCGCGACGCGGAGGATGCGGTCGTCTCCCGGGCCGGGGGTGCCGCGGCCGTCGGTGTTGTTGGTCAGCACCCACAGCGACCCGTCGGGGGCGACGACGGCGTCACGGAGGCGCCCGTACCGGCCGGCGAGGTGCTGGGTGGAGGTGGAGAGCCGGTCGAGCGGGATCTGCCGGAGGAGCCTGCCGCGCAGGTTGGCCAGGTAGATCGTCCCGTTCGTGATGGCCATGCCGCTGGGGCTCGCCTCGGCCGGTGGCCACTGCTGGACCGGGTCGGTGAAGCCGTCCCGGCCGGCGATGCCTTCGACTTCGGGCCAGCCGTAGTTGCCGCCTGGCCGGATGACGTTGAGCTCGTCCCAGGTGTCCTGTCCGAACTCGCTGGCGTACAGGGTGCCGCCGCTGTCCCAGGCGATGCCCTGGGGGTTGCGGTGGCCGAAGCTGTAGACCAGGGAGCCCGCGAACGGGTTGTCCGGGGGAACCTTCCCCTCCGGCGTCATCCGCAGGATCTTGCCCGCGAGCGTGTTCTTGTCCTGGGCTGCGGGGCGGTCGCCGGCGTCCCCGACGGTGGCGTACAGCATCCCGTCGGGTCCGAACGCGATCCGGCCGCCGTTGTGATAGCTCGCCGACGGCAACCCGTCGAGCACGGTGGAGGAGCGTCCGAGGCCGAGCCTGCCGGGGGTGCCGGTGAGCTCGAACCGCTCGATCCGGTTCCCGTCGTTCGCGGTGTAGTAGGCGTACAGGAAACCGTTGCGGACAGCGATGCCGAGGAGACCGCCTTCGCCCATCGGGGTGACCGCCTCGATGACGCCGACCTGACGGACGGCTCCCCGCTCGCCGATCTCGACGACGCGGGCGGTGTCCCGCTCGCTGACCAGGGCCGTCCGGCCGTGGAAGGCGATGGACCAGGGGGCGTCCAGGCCGTCGGCGATCGTGGTGACCGGGGCGAGCGGGGTGGCGGACGCGGCCCGCGCGGAGGAGAGGGCGGCGCGTGCGGCACCCTGGTCCGGCGCGCACGCGGTTAGCGCGGCCGACGCGATCAAAGCGAGTGCGGGAGCGGCCAGCCGTAGGAGCAACGTTCTCGTGGTCATGAGCATGTCCGTCGAATCTGCGTCGGGAGCCGGGCGGGACGACAGGGAGGCGGGACTCATGTGGCCGGATGGTCAGCCGGCCAGGGCCACGGTGACGTCGCCGCCTTCGGGCTTGGTCAGTCGGCCGAGTGTGGCCCGGTAGGTGCCGGAGCGGCCGACGCCGCCCCAGGGCACGAAGTAGATGAGGTCGCCATATTCGGGATCCGATCCGAGAGAGCCGGTGGTTTCGAGCTTACGCCGCAGGTAGCCGGTCTTCTCTTGGCCCTACCGCGGGGCCGAGAAGCTCGACGGGCCGGTCCCGATGGGCCACGAGTACGTCCGGGCCTCAGCGGTGACCCGATGAAGGACTTCCTGTACGGCGACGCCCGCGTAGCAGTCGGTCACCGAGCAGGACCGCGCAGGACCCGACGGTCAGCAGCCCGCCGGCGAGGAAGGTGCCCCGTACCTCGGCGAACGGCAGGACCAGTGCCCCTATCGCGGCTCCCGCCGCGATGCCGGCGTTGTAGGCACCGGAGTTCGCCGCGAGAGCGATGTCCGTACGGCCCGGCGCGCAGTACAGCATCGCGTTCTGCGTGGTCATGAAAACCGGCCCGAGCGCACCGCCCATCAGCACCAGGAACACCACCGCCGCCACCTGATGGGCACCGAAGACGTACAGGCCGAGCATGCCCACCGCCTGCGTGGCCACGGCGGCGGCCAGCGCGGACTGCGGAAAACGGTCCAGAAACGTCCCGGTGATGCTCACCCCGGCCAGACACGCGACACCGAAACCCACGAACAGGACGCTGACCGTGCTCGGGGAGAACCCGCTCACGTCTCCCAGGAAGGTCACGATGTAGGTGTATCCCGTGAACGCGCCGGTGGCGGACAGGGCCCCGGCCGTCAGCACCGTCCCGAACCGCCGTGCGTCGGGACCGGTGCCGTAGGCGGCGGGTTCCTCCTCCGGGTGCGAGGTCGGTAGCAGCACGGCGATCGTGACCAGGGAGACAAGCCCCAGGGCCGCCAGCAGGGCGATGGGCACCTGCCAACCGCTCTGCTGGCCCAGACGGGTCCCAGCGGGAACACCGAGCACGAGGGCGAGCGAACCGGCGACGGACAGTGCCCCGATCACACGCCCCCGGACCTCGGGCGCGAACAGGCCAACCGCGACCGGCCCCATCACGGCCCAGAACAGCGCCTGGGCGAGCGCGGTCAGCAGCCGTGCCACGAGGAGCTGCCAATAGGAGGTGGCCAGCGCCGCGACGAGGCTGGACACCACGAGCGCGGCCAGCAACCCCGTGAGCACGTGGCGTCGGGGCACTGCCCGCACGACGTGGGCGATCGGCACCGACGCGATGGCCACCATCGCGCCGTAACCGGTGACCAGGAGGCCGACCGCGGACAGGGACACCCGTAGATCGTCGGAGATCAGCTCCAGGAGACCGACCGGCAGGTTCTCCGCGGTGTTGAAAGTGAGGGCGGCCAGCATCAGAGCCCCGAGCACCGCAAGCCTGTGCCATGGAGCCGGTTGTCGCGTGGCGGTCCCGCCTCTTCCCGCTCTCGCCCATCGTGCCTGCTCAGTGACACCGTCCATGCGGCTACCCCACCAAGCCCATCGGTCCCGCCGCAACCGGGATTCATCCGCGGAAAGCGCTACCGCGCCGTCAGGCGCAACACCAGCGCGTGCCCGGCGAGTAAGCCGGGATCTTCGGGAAGGAGGATGACGGGCCTCCTGCTGGGCATGCCCTTTCGGGGATTCGGTGCCGGGAGAGGGGAAGGACGCATGCGAGACGGCTCTGGCGGGGGAAACGGCGGTCGCGGCCGGTGGATCGTCGTCGAGAAGGCCGCGACGCACAACCTGCGTGAGGTGTGCGTGGAGATCCCCAAGGAGGCGCTGACGGTCTTCACGGGCGTGTCGGGCTCCGGAAAGTCGTCGCTGGCCCTGGACACGGTCGCGGCCGAGGCGCAGCGGCTGGTCAACGACTCCTACCCGTCTTTCGTGCGCAACCGGCTGCCGCACACCGCCCAGCCGGACGTGCAGCGGATCGACGGCCTGACCTTCACCGTCCTGATCGACCAGCGCCGCTTCACCGGGAACGCGCGTTCCACGGTGGCGACGGCGACCGACATCGCCCCGCTGCTGCGGTTGATCTTCTCGCGGATCGGCGAGCCGTCTGCGGGATACTCGCCCGCCTACTCCTTCAACGACCCGAGCGGGATGTGCCCGGACTGCGAGGGGCTCGGCGTGGTCCAGGACGTCGACCTCGACGCGCTGCTCGACCTGGACAGCTCCATCGACCAGGGGCCGGTACGGTTCCCCGCCTTCCGGCCGGGCACCTACCGGTGGAAGCGTTTCGCCTACAGCGGTCTCTTCGACAGGTCCAAGCCGCTGCGGGACTACACGGAACAGGAGATGCGGGACTTCCTGTTCGCCGACCAGATGAAGCTGCCCGCCCCTGATCCGCGTTTCCCCAAGACGGCGAGGTTCGACGGCGTCGTGACGCGGATGCGCGACGTCTACATCCGCAACCCGCCCCGGTCGAAGTCGAAGGAGACCGAGGAGGCGATACACCGGGTGATCACCACCCGGACGTGTCCCCTGTGCGGGGGCGCGCGCTTGAACCAGGCCGCCCTGGCGAGCCTGGTCGACGGGCGTTCCATCGCGGACTGGACGGCGCTGCCGGTGGACCGGCTCCACGACCTCCTCGCCGACCTGAGCGACCACCGGGTCGCCCCCGCCCTGTCGGAGGCCCGCAGGCGGTTGGAGGCGCTGCGGTCGGTCGGGCTCGGTTACCTCACCCTGGACAGGGTCTCCTCGACGCTGTCGGGCGGGGAGGCGCAGCGGGTCAAGATCATCCGTTATCTCGGCAGTCCGCTGAGCTCGGTGACCTACGTCTTCGACGAGCCGAGCAGTGGTCTGCACCCGCACGACGTCCGGCGGCTGACCGAGCTTCTTCTCCGGCTTCGTGACGCCGCGAACACGGTACTGGTGGTCGAACACCATCCGCAGGTCATCGCGCTCGCCGACCACGTCGTCGACCTCGGGCCGGGAGCAGGGCGCCAGGGCGGCCGGATCCTGTTCGAGGGGACGGCCACCGATCTGCTGCGCGCCGACACACCGACCGCGCGGGCCCTGCGCGAACCACTGACGCCGCGCGCCACGACCCGCCCCGCCCACGGGCACGTCATGATCCGGGACGCGCGCGCCCACAACCTCCAGGGCTTCGACGTCGGTATTCCGCTACGGCTGCTCACCACCGTCACCGGCGTGGCCGGATCGGGAAAGAGTTCCCTGGTCACGGGTGAACTGCCCAGACAGCACCAGGACTTCGTCGTGGTCGGGCAGGAGCCTCTGCAGGGTGGCGGGCGGTCAACGCCGCTGAGCCAGCTCGGCCTGGCCGAACGGGTCCGCAGGATCTTCGCCGCCGAGTCCGGGCTCGCTCCCGCGTGGTACAGCTTCAACTCCAAGGGCGCCTGCCCGGTGTGCCGGGGCCGTGGGTTCATCACCACCGAGCTGGCCTTCCTCGACGACGTCTTCACCCCCTGCGACGTCTGTGAGGGGTCGCGGTTCAATCCCCGTGCCCTGGCCACACGTGTCAACGGGGCGACCATCGCCGACGTCCTCGCCTCTCCTCCCGCCACGCTCATCGAGCTGTTCGCCGGACACGCCGACATCGTCGCCAGGCTCGGGTGGATGGACCGTGTCGGCCTGGGCTACCTCACCGTCGGGCAGCCCATGGACACCATGTCCGGCGGGGAGAAACAGCGGCTGCTGCTCGCCAAGCACCTTGGAGACGTCGGCCGGGGACGCGGCCAGCGCATCGTCCTGGACGAGCCGACGACCGGGCTGCACGGCACCGATGTGGACCGGCTGCTCGTCCTCTTCGACGAACTGGTCGACGACGGCGCCACACTCGTCGTCGTCGAGCACGACCTGCGGGTCGTCGCCCACGCGGACCACGTCATCGACATCGGTCCTGACGCCGGTGACGCGGGTGGTCGTGTGGTCTTCCAGGGGACTCCGGCCGATCTGGCGGCCGATCCCGGCTCGTTCACCGGCCAGGCCCTCGCGCAGGCGTTCCGCCCTCCGGCTCCCCTCGGGCGGCGGGTGGCCGCCACGCGGTGATCCGCCGGACATAACCGGTGAAGCGCTTCGCCGTACGGTTCCAGGAGACAGAGGGAAGCGGCCCCGGTTCCGTGGACGAGACCGGGGCCGCCTCCCTCTGGTCGACGGATCGTCATACCGCAGGCCCTGCCGGTGACCGGCGGGAACGAGGAGCGGATCGCTTTCCCCAGGACCGTCGCCTCCTGCCCTGGAGAGGCCCCGGAGGTCACATCGGCGGCTGGGCGAGTTTGGCGGCCACGGCGTCGAGAACCCAGTCAAGGCCGGTGGAGAAGGACGTCTCGGCGTCCACCTCCGTGCCGTCGTACACGATCTTGGTCAGCATCGGGAAGCGGCCCGTGTCCAGCATCCTGCGCACATGCGGGCCGTAGGCGCGCTGCCAGTCCTGGTCGGACAGGCCCGTGGCGCGTTCGGCCCGCAGGTTCGCGATCTCGCGTCTGATCGCACCGGTGACGTAGGCGTTGACGGTCTCCGCGGCGCGCATGACGGTGCCGAGGTCGGCGAGGCCGTCGAGAGCGGACAGGGCGGCCTCGCCGACGGCGAAGCCGTTCGGGCCCAGGGTCGGACGGCCGCCGAGCAGGTCGGCCAGCCATTCGTGACGGAGGGCGGCCTGCCTGGTGCGGTGGGCGTGGCCGCGCAGCGCCTCCCGCCAGCCACCGGGCCGCCCGTCGGGAAGGATCTCGGCGTAGACCTCGTCCACCATGAGGTCGAACAACTCCTCCTTGGTGGAGATGTAGCCGTACAGCCGCATCGGGCCGACGTCCAGCCGGGCGGCGACCTTGCGCAGCGACATCGCCTCCAGCCCGCCCTCGTCGGCCAGCGCGATGGCGGCGGCGACGATCCGCGCCCGGTCGAGCGGCACAGGACGAGCCGACGGCTCCGGACGGTCCCACACAGTCATGGCTACATCGTACTGTCGCGATACGGCGTAAGGATGAAATACAGTGTATCGACATGAGACATCGTATCGCCGTTGTCGGGGCCGGGCCCGCCGGGCTCACCTTCGCCCGCGTCCTGTACCGCCACGGTCACCCCGTCACCGTCCTCGAACGCGACCCCTCCCCCGGCGCC
>NZ_JBHSBC010000066.1:11380-103081 GCF_042650425.1 Streptosporangium jomthongense
CGGCGCACTGGACCTGCACAAGGGGCTGGGCCAGCTCGCCCTGAACAAGGCGGGGCTGCTGGCGGAGTTCCAGGCGCTGTCCCGTCCCGAGGGGCAGGCCATGCGCATCCTGGACACGGACGGGACCGTCCTGCGCGACTGGCGGCCAGGCCCGGACGACCGGGCCAATCCCGAGATCGACCGCGGGCAGCTTCGTGACCTGCTGCTCGGCCCCCTCGACGTTCGGTGGGGGCGAGGCGTGACAGAGGTGGTGCCGGGGACCCCGGGCGGGACACTGGTCCGTTTCGCGGACGGGCGGCAGGAGACGTTCGACCTCGTGGTCGGCGCGGACGGCGCCTGGTCCCGGGTCCGCCCCGCGGTCTCCCCCGCCACGCCGCACTACACCGGCGTCACCGCGATCGAGACCTCCCTGGACGACGTCGACACCCGCCACCCCGACCTCGCCCGGCTGGTCGGAGACGGTTCCGTGGCCGTGTACGGCGTGAACCGCTCTCTCGTCGCCCAGCGCAACAGCGGCGGCCACGTCAAGGTCTACGTTCAGACCCGCGCACCGCTGGACTGGCACACGAACCTGGATCCGGCCGACGTCGAAGCGGTGCGATCAACCCTGCTGGCCCTGTTCGACGGCTGGACCGCCCCCGTTCTCGACCTCCTCCGCCACGGCACCGCCTTCATCCCCCGCCCCCTCCACGTCCTGCCCGTGTCCCACACCTGGGACCACGTCCCCGGGGTGACGCTTCTGGGCGATGCCGCCCACCTGATGCCGCCCTTGGGGGCGGGTGCGAACCTCGCGATGCTGGAAGGCGCCGAGCTCGCCGAGTCCGTGGCCGCCGCCTCCGGAGATCTGGACGAGGTCGTCCGTGCCTTCGAGGATCAGATGTGGGAGCGGGCCGGCAGGTGGGCGAAGATCACGACGGCAGGGCTGGAACGTCTCGTGAGCCAGGACCCCACCCAGGCACTTGCCCTCTTCGACGAGGTCCAGCCGTCTTGAAGCCTCCGCCGTGGGCCCGCAACAGGCCCGTTGGCAAGGACCACTCCGCCAGCCGCCGGCCGGCTAGCTGAGCAGACCCCGCCGGTAGCCCTCACCGACGGCGGCGGCGCGGTCGCGGACGCCGAGTTTGTCGTAGATGTGCAGCAGGTGCGTCTTGATGCTGGCTTCGCTGATGAAGAGCCTGGCGGCCGCCTGGCGGTTGGAGGCGCCGTCGGCGACAAGGGCGAGGACCTGGAGCTCGCGGTCGGTGAGAGCGGCCTTGACCGGTTTGCGTACCTGGCCCATCAGGCGTCCGGTGACGGAGGGAGACAGGACCGGCTCACCGGCGGCCGCGGCGCGGACGGCGCGCAGGAGTTCGTCGGTGGGGGCGTCCTTGAGGAGGTAGCCGGTGGCGCCGGCTGCGATGGCGGGCAGGACGTCGGAGTCGGCGTCGAAGGTGGTCAGGACGAGGGTCTTGATGTGGGGGTGGGAGCGGCGCAGGGCGGCGATGGCGGTGACGCCGTCCATTTCGGGCATGCGCAGGTCCATGAGGACGATGTCGACCTCAAGCGCGGCGGCACGCTCCACACCTTCGCGGCCGTTTGCGGCTTCACCGGCGACGTGGATGTCGGGCTCGGCTTCGAAGGCGGCCCGCAGGCCGTCACGGACGATGGGGTGGTCGTCGACGATGAGGAGGCGGATCACCGGGGGGTTCCTTGGAGTGCGGGGACGGTGGCGCTGACGGCGGTGCCCTCGCCGGGCGTGCTCTCGATTTCGAGGGAGCCGCCGACGCCGCGCAGACGTTGCCGCATGCTGCTGAGGCCGAATCCTCTGCCGCCGGAGTCGCGGATGCCGGTGCCGTCATCGCGGATGTCGAGCAGGACGACGGCGCCGGCGTAGGAGAGGGTCAGGCCGGCGCGGGTGGCGCCCGCGTGCTTGGCGACGTTGGTGAGGGCCTCCTGTGCGACGCGGAAGAGGGTGACCTCGATGGCGGGGCTGAGCGGGATGCGGTCGCCTGTGACCTCGACGTGCAGGTCGACGCCGGTGGACCGCGCCCAGTTACGCGCCAGGGTGGTCATCGCCTCGGGCAGGTGGGCGTCGTCGAGTTGGTGGGGCTGGAGGGCGGCGACGGAACGGCGGGCCTCGGTGAGGCTCTCGCGGGCCAGGTCGAGGGCGAGCGCCACGTGGGTTTCCGCGTCCTCGACGCGCTGGGCGGCGCGCAGCTGGGTGATGATGCCGGTCAGGCCCTGGGCGAGGGTGTCGTGGATCTCGCGGGCCATGCGCTGGCGTTCGTCGAGGATGCCCGCCTCATGGGCCTGGGCGAGGAGTTGGGCGTGCAGGTCGGCGTTCTCCTCCAGGGCGGTCTGCAGGTCGCTGACCGCCTTCCGGTATGCGCGCTGGCGGTCCTCGATCTTGATTCCGGCGATGGAGCCGCCGCCGATGGCGACGGTCTGCACGACGATGATCGCCAGGTAGAAGGCGACGAGCTGGATGGTGGCCTGCGACCAGTCGAGCGTCGAGCCGTACAGGACGAAGGAGGTGGCCGCGACGGCGGCGAAGGTCCACTTGGAGGGAGCGAGGTGGGCGGCCAGGAAGAAGCCGGATGTGCAGTAGATGATGAAGATGGGGTCGTGGAAGGCCAGCAGTGCCGCGGTGGCCAGGACACCGAGGAAGTGCGCGGTGACCGCCACCCGTCGCCCGCGCACGGCGGCGGGCAGGAGGGTGCGGGAGCCGAGGATCCAGGCCAGGGCCAGGGCGGTGAGCGCGAGGGTGCGCAGGACACCGCCCGGGGGCTGCTCAGGGGAGGCCAGGCTGATGACCAGGGAGGTGGCGAGGGTGAGGTAAGGGACGATCTCGACGATGCGCTCGAAGCGCCGTTCCCAGACGGAAGGCGGGAAGGGATCGTTCATCCGGGGCCTACCCTCCCCTTCCGCCTGGTAGTCGACGTGGACGAGCTTAGACGCATCGGGATGAGGATGGCGTAACCGTACAGCAGCAGCCCAATCGCGATCATGAAGATGATGGTCGGCCACTGCCAGATCGGCGGGAGGTACAGGGCCAGGAACCAGACGCGCTCCTCGACACCCAGGATCTTCATGACCAGGGGGGCCAGGCCCTGCGGGAACAGGGGAAGCCAGGCGATGAGGTAGCTGATCGTGACGCCGATGCGGTGGTGGATGGGAAGGTCGGCGGTGGTGGGCTTGGCGGGTTCGGGGGGCGGGCCGTACTTCATGAGGTTGAGCAGTTCGATCCCGTGGCTCTCCAGTCTGCGGTAGGCGATCCTGCCCAGACCCCAGGCGCTGAGGACTCCTGTCAGCACGCCGGTGGCGACGCCGGCCCAGGGGTTGAGGAGGATGACACCGGCCGTGGGCAGGGCGGTGGCGGGGACCGCGAGGAGCACGAGCCAGGCGAGGCTGGTCTCGGCGGTCTCGTCGGCGCCGGTGCTGAGCGGGTTGCCGCCGCGCTTGTGCGGGTCGGTACCGGGGACGAGCGAGGTGACGGCGAGCAGGACGATGACCCCGGCGCCGCCGCCGAGCAGGGCGGGCAGCAGTCCCAGGACCCACGGCCAGGCCCAGGTCAGGCCGCTGACGAGGGCGCCTGCCAGGGAGAGAACGAGCGCGGCCGGGCCGACGATGACCAACCAGGCCAGCTGGCGGCCGCGGACGTCGGCGCGTTCGGCTCCGGGGGTCATGAGGGTGAGCCACAGGGCGGTGCCGTCGGAGCCGTACAGGTTGGCCGAGGTGGCGGCTCCCATCACGATCGCGACGAGACCCGTGAACGGGACCATGACCCAGGCGCCGATGGTCACGAGCAGCAGGGGCGTGACGACGGCGTAGGACAGGGCGGTGGCCAGGAGCTGGATGCGGACCAGGTCACGCCACCAGGCGCGCAGCTCCTTCGCGGCCGCGATCCGGGCGCCGGTCGCCATGGGAAGCGGACGCGGGGTGCCCCGGCGGGGTGGCACTCCGCCCCGCGCGGCCGAGACGACGCGGCGCGCGAGCAGGCCGGACCAGGCGGTCAGGAGGAGGGCGATCACGGCGGCGTCGGTCGCGAGGATGGCCAGGGCGAGAGGCCAGGGGGCCTCGACGGCGGCCACGCCCCATCCCGACGGCAGGGCGCGGACGAAGAGCCGCGACCACGCGGCGGTGTCGGCGCCGCCCAGCGCCGCCACCAGTGCCCAGCCGTTGCTGCACAGGGCGACGGCGGTTCCGGTCACCACGCCGACGGCTGCCGCGGTGACGCGGGATCTGACGAACAGGCCGATCAGGGCCACGATCACACGGGAGATCATCACCATCGTGACGAGCGTGCCGACCGCCGCCGCGAGGCCGATGAGCACACCTGCCGGGCCGAAGCGCCAGCCGTACACCGGCAGCGACATCAGGGCGACGAGATTGACCGCCGGTGCGGGGCCGGCGAAGGCTCCGGCGAGCAGCGCCGTCGCGATCCGGCCCGGCGGGGCCGGGAGCATGGAGAAGTACTCGGGGCGCAGGGCCTCACTGCCACCCCCGATGAAGATGGGGCCGAAGATCCAGCCGGACAGCCAGACCGCCAGCACGACCGGCAGGTGGACGGGCCACAGGACGGCGACGGCGATCGTCCCGAAGGCCAGGATCAGCCCGAGCGAGACGCCGGTGTAGAGGTTGGAGGCGTTGTCGCCGCGGAGGGAGTTGCGCATGATCGCCAGCCGCATGCGGATCATGTGCCGTGCCGACACGGCCGGGCCGGGGGTCAGGAGGTGAGCCACGTCAGCCCCTCCGTCCCTCCGGTGCGGGCGCCCACGAGGTCGACGAAGGCGTCCTCCAGGGATCCGGCGCCGCGGACGTCGGCCAGCGGCCCGGCGGCCACGACGCGGCCGTCGGAGATGACTCCCACGTGGTCGCAGAGCTGCTCGACGAGGGCCATGACGTGGCTGGAGATGATCACCGAGCCGCCGCTGTCCGCGAACCTGCGCAGGATGGCCCTGATCGTGGCCGCGGAGACGGGGTCGACGGCCTCGAAGGGCTCGTCCAGGACGAGCAGGCGGGGCGCGTGCAGGAGGGCGACGGCCAGGCCGATCTTCTTGCGCATGCCGGTGGAGTACTCGATGACCAGGGTCCGCTCGGCGGAGTCGAGTTCGAGGACCTGGAGGAGTTCGTCGGTGCGCTCGGCGACGACGGCGGGCGGCAGGCCGCGCAGCAGGCCGAGGTAGGTGAGGACTTCGCGGCCGGTGAGCCGTTCCGGCATGGCGTTGCCGTCGGGCAGCACGCCGATCAGTCCCTTGGCCCGGACGGTGTCACGCCAGACGTCGACGCCGAAGATCTCGGCGCTGCCGGAGTCGGGGCGGAGCAGGCCGACGGCCATGGCCAGGGTGGTGGTCTTGCCCGCTCCGTTGGGGCCGACCAGGCCGTAGAAGGATCCGGCGGGGACGGTGAGGTGGATGTCGTCGACGGCCAGGTGGCCACCGAAGGCTTTGCGGAGTCCGGTGGTGCGGAGGGCGGCATCCCGGTTCGTTGGCATGCCTTGAGAATCGCGCGGGGGCGGGAGCGGCGGATCGTCCGTACGGGGAGCGGGGTGGTGGATCACGGCATCAACCGATCGGTTGATACGGGCGGCCGGGGCCGTCGAACGATTCGGATTTGACCCTGACGCCGCGTCAGGCTCCACGATGAACGCATGGCCGACTACTACGACGCATTCGAGATCAGCCCTGTCCCTCCGCCCGGGCCCGACGCGACGCCACCTGAGATCTACCGGGGCATCTACGGCATGCCGATGTTCGTCACCGTGCCGACGTCGGATCTGGCCGCGTCCGTGGACTTCTGGACCCGCGGGCTCGGCTTCATCGACCTGTTCACGATTCCCGGCCAGGTCACGCACCTTCGGCGGTGGGCGTTCCAGGATGTCCTGCTTGTCCCGACCGGCGCCCCGCAGACCCCTTCGACAGTGAGCGTCAGCTTCTCCTGTGTGCTGAGCCAGCTCGACGGGATCGCGCAGGCGTGCACCACGCTGGTGCCCGGATGCACGACCGGACCACGACAGACACCGTGGAACACCGTGGATCTGGAGGTCGTCACGCCGGAGAACACCCGGGTGATCCTGACCGCGGCCCGTCTCCTCGAACTCGGCAGCGACGAGGCGCGCAACCTTGAGGCGATGGGCATCCCCCTCCCGAAGGAGGGAAATCGCGCAGGTCAGACGCGCATGACAGACTCGTCGGTGTGACCGACAGAGCGATGGGCGATGCCGCGGAGTCCGGCGGGCTGACCGTCGGGGCCGCGGCATCGCACGCGGGAGTCACCGTCCGCACCCTCCATCACTGGGACGCGATCGGGCTGGTCCGCCCGTCCGGACGGACCACAGGCGGTTACCGGCTCTACTCGGCGGCCGACGTCGCACGTGTGCACCGGGTGCTCATCTACCGCGAGCTCGGCCTGCCCCTCGACGACATCGGTGAGCTTCTCGACGCTCCGGCGGTCGACATGACCGTGCCGCTGAGACAACAGCGCGCCCAGCTCCTCGATCGCATCTCCCGTCTGCAGTCGATGGTCGACGCGGTCGATCGCATGATCGAAGCCGCGAACGCCGGCATCCTGCTCTCCGCGGAGGAACAGGTCGCGATCTTCGGGCAGCGCTGGGATCCGGCGTGGGCCGAGGGCGCGCGTGACCGGTGGGGCGAAACACCTCAATGGGCGCAGTACGCCGAGCGCGCCGCGGGCATGACCCCCGAGGACTGGCGGCGGATCGCCGACAGCGTCGCGACGCTCGAAAACGACCTGGCGGCGGCCAAGCGCGCCGGCGTCAGACCCGGCAGCGCCGAAGCCAACGCCCTGGCCGAACGGCACAGGGCGTCCATCGGCGCGTACTTCGACTGCACCCTTCCGATGCACGTCTGCCTGGGCAGGAGCCACGCCGCCGACCCTGGCTTCAGGGCCTACTACGACGCGATCGAGCCGGGCCTGACCTTCTGGCTCCGTGACATCATCGACGCCAACGCCCGCGATCGAGGCATCGACCCGGATTCGGCGACCTGGACCTGACACGTCATGCCTGCGGCGTGCCCGCCGGGCGTTCGGCGGGCGTCGTCGCGGCGGCGCCGTGCCGGTGCCGCGGGCCGAGAAGACGCAGCATGTCCAGCGCCTCGGAGCCGCCGGGTGTCGGGGTGAACACCCGCAGCCGCTGGTCCGCCGCGGGCGTCGCCAGCACCTCGCAGTCGAGCTCGATCACGCCGAGTTCGGGATGCATGATCCGGTACGGGTGCGACCTGCGCACCGCGACCTCGTGCCGGTCCCAGAGGGCCGTGAACTCGGTGCTGGCCGTACGGAGCCGTGTGACGAGCTCGCGGGACGCCACGTCGTCCCCGCGGCGGGTCACCGTGGCGCGCAGGTCGGCGACCAGTTGCCTGGCCTGTTCCTCGTGCTCCTCGGGTGCGAAGTAACCGCGCACGTCCGGCTCGGTGAACCAGCGCAGCACGATGTTGCGGTTCTCCGGGGCCACCGTGCACACGCATCCGAACAACGCCTGCGCCATGTCGTTCTGCGCCAGCAGGTCACCCAGGTCGCTCAGGACCTGGACCGGAACGCTGTCCAGCCGGTCGAGCAGGTACAGCAGGCTTGGCCGCAGGTACTCCCCCGCCCGTGCCCCCTCCGGCGGCCGGTGCCCGGCGAGCAGGTACAGATGGTCCCGCTCGTCGATGGTCAGCCGCAGCGCGCGCGTCAGCGCGGCCAGCATCTGGACCGAGGGCTGCGTGCTCCTGGCCTGCTCAAGCCGCATGTAGTAGTCGGCCGACATCCCGGCGAGCGCCGCGACCTCCTCACGGCGCAGCCCCGGCGTGCGCCGCCTCGGCCCCTCGACCAGCCCGACCTCCCCCGGGGTCAGCCGTCCCCGGGACCGGCGCAGGAAATCGGCGAGATCGTCGCGATGCATCCCCATGCCGGTAGTGATACCACCGTTCCGCCGAGGGCGGTCACACCGCCGGGAGCCCGACCGCGTTCGAGGCGTCGGCCTCGAAGTACTCGGTGGTGGCGAAGGGGCCGACGTGCTCTTCGAGGAAGCTTCTGACGCCGTCGACCGAGTCGTGGACGATGACGTTCACCGCCCTGTCGCCGTCGGCGCTCGCCACCGCCAGCGTCCATCCCGCCCCCCTGGGCAGCAGGCCGTACGCCTTCTTCAGGGAGTTCCAGAAGCCCTCGCTGTCGGAGATCGTGGAAACGGTCATGACGTGCACTGTGGCACTCTCCTTGTTCGTTCTCGGATGCACCCGGCAGTTGATGTGGAGGTACCGCGCGGCCCCGTCTTCGAAGTCGTAGATCGCGACGGTCTGCGGGTCCTCCAGCGGGTCGCCGGAAGGCATCAGGAAATGTGTCTCGCTGATCGGGAGAAGCTCGTATTCGAGCCGTTCCGGCCTGTTGAGGAGTTTCGCCTCCATGGGGTTCAGGGTGAGCCCGAGGTGGAGTCTCCCGTCTTCGGCCACCACCTCGTAGCGGGTGCCGGGCCGCCCGTAGGAGCCTTCGTACCTGGACAGGTCGAGGGCCGGGACCGGGGCGGGCTTCGGCAGGTCGGGGATCGTGACCATGCCGAGGTCGGCGAGGATCTCGTTGAACACCCTCCGGTAGAAGCTGTCGCGCGGCCCGGCGTTCGTCAGCATCGTGATGGCGATGTTCGACTCCGGCAGGATCCGCAGGCGGGCGCTCTGGCTGACCGCGCTGCCGTCGTGGGCGTAGACGGTTTGGCCGTGCCAGTCGCACACGATGAGACCGAGCGCCCATTCCGGCCCGAACATGTACGGGTCGGGTACGGCGACCCGGGATTCCGTCATCTCGCGGATGATCTCGGGTGAGACGATCCTGGTCCCGTCCGGTGCCTTTCCCTCGTTGAGGAAGACGGAGGCCATCATGAGCGTTTCCCTGGCCGTCGTGCTGATGTTGCCTCCGGGGCCGAAGGAGCGCGGCAGGTGGCCCAGCGGTGAGAGGACGGGGCCCTCGTCGAGGGACCGGATCAGATATCCGGTCGCGGCCCGGTTCCGGTCGACGTGCTCATGCCTGCTGCTCGTCGAGGTCAGCCCCAGGGGACCGAACAGGCGGTCCCTCATGATGTCGTCCCACCGCCTGCCGTCGACCACCTCCATGACGCGGGCGAGGATCGCGTAGCCGAGGGCCGCGCTGTAGCCGTGGGTGTGACCCAGGGGGTGGACCTGTGACGCGCCGGCGATGTTCTCCACCATGCGCTCGTACACGTCGTCCCCCTCCCCCGGATCTCCGTAGCTCTCCTCGATGCCGTTGGTGTGGTTGAGGAGGTGACGGGGGGTGACCCTGGCACCGACCTCGGGGTCGGCGACCCGGAAACCCGGGAGGTAGGTCCGCACCGGCTCGTCCAGGGAGACCCTTCCCTCGTCGACGAACCGCATGAAGGCGAGGGCGGTCCATGTCTTGGACACCGAGCCGCACCGGTAGACGGTGTCGGTCGTCGCGAGCTCTCCCGTGGAGACGTCCCTGACGCCGACCGCGAAGTCGGTGATCTCCCCGTCGCTGAGGACGCCGATCACGGCGCTCGGGATCCGGTACTCCGCGAGCAGTCCGGCGACGTGAGCCCGTATCCGGGGCACGTCCAACGCTCTCGTCACAAGGGGCTCCAATCTTTTCCAGATGCGGAAAGGCTACGTTGCGTTTCAAAACTCGTCAACGAATAAACCTTAACGATGCGCGTCTTCGCTGGGATTTCGTGAAAATCGTTGCAATGACATTGTTGATAAATGCAATCCATGCCGATCGTTCGTTGCAATGTATTGTTGGTGAACGCACCCGTGAACCCGAACCGACAGGGGCGAGCCGATGCCCGGAGACAGGCTGACCCACGAGGACCGCCGACGGATCGCGACCTGGCTGGCCGAGGGGCTGGGATACGCCGAGATCGCCAGACGGCTGGGCAGGCCCACCTCCACGATCAGCCGCGAGGTGGCACGCAACAGCGCGCCCGGTGGCTATCTGGCCGACCGTGCGCAGCAGGCCACCGGACAGCGGGCCCGCCGTCGCAGACCGGTCCAGGCCGCGTGTCCACCGGCCGGCGAGCGGTCGGCCGAGTCCGTGCACGGTTTCGTGGAGCGGCTCGCGGCCCCGCTGGTCGGGGTCGGCCTTCCCCGGATGGCCGCCCGCGTGTTCGCCTGCCTGCTCACCTCCGGCTCAGGAGACCTGACGTCCGCCGAACTCGTGCGCGGGCTGCGGGTCAGCCCCGCCTCGGTGTCCAAGGCCGTCGGTTACCTTGAGGCGATCGAGCTGGTCGGGCGCACCCGGGACTCGGGGCGCCGTGAACGGTACGTCGTCGACGACGACGTCTGGCTCCGGGTGTTCAGGGCCGACACCGGGGCGCACGCCGAGGTCGCGACGGAGGCTCGGCGCGGGATCGAGATCTTCGGCGCCGACACGCCCACCGGCGCCCGGCTGGGCCGGATGGCTCAGTTCTTCACCTGGATCAGCGAGCAGATGAACGGCAGTGATCTCACCGACGCCGACGTCCGTGACGCGCTGACGGTGGTCTCCGCGCTGGTGTACGCCGCCCGGCCACTCACCGTGAACGAACTCGCCGCAGCACTGGGCTGGCCCGTACGGCGGGCGGCCGGCGCCCTGGACGCGATCGGCCGCCGTCCGGTCCTCGCCGACCCGTTCGTCGTGGAACGGGCCGGGAGCGGCGCGTTCGCCGCCGCCCCCAGGCCGGACCGCCTGAGCCCGGCGCAACGCGACGCCCTGCTCGAAGGCGTGGCGGCACCTCGGAAAACGCCTCGGTAGGCTCGGGGGAATCCTGGTTCGGACACGGTGGTACGGAGGCCTTGAATGATGCGATCGGAGCGGGGTTCGAGGCGGCTGTACGGCATCATGCTCGCGCTGGCCGCGGTGGTCGCGCTCCTGGACCAGCTCACCAAGTCCTGGGCGGTCTCCGCACTGTCCGAGACCGAGCGTGTCCCCGTGTTCCCCCCGCTGATCCACTTCCGGCTGCTGTACAACCCCGGCGCCGCCTTCTCCCTGGGAGAGAACGCCACGTGGGTGTTCGCCCTGGTCGCGGCGGCCGCGGTGGGCGGCATCCTCTACACCGCCCGCCGTGTGGCCTCCCCGGGCTGGGCGCTCGTGCTGGGCGCGCTGCTCGGTGGCGCGGTGTCCCACCTGGGCGACCGGCTCCTCCGTGAGCCCGGCTTCGCCCGCGGGCACGTCGTGGACTTCATCGACTACGGCCCGTTCGTGGGCAACGTCGCCGACATCGCGCTCACCTGCGGGGGTGCCGCGCTGGTACTGCTCAGCCTTCGCGGCGTTCCCTTCGCCAAGGAGACGGGCGAAGAGCCCGCCTGACCCTCACCCGTGCCGCCGCGTCCCACCGTGGACGGCGCGCCGGTTCGCGGGACCGGGCTACGGCCCCGGCGGCGCCGGGGAGCGGATTCCGTCGAGGGCGAGCAGGAGCAGGCGGTCGGTCGCGGCGGGCGCGTCGGCGTGCCGCTCGGTCGCCGCCGAGATGGCGTTGACGAGGGTGAGCAGGTCGTCGATGGACACCTCAGGGCGTACGGCCCCCGCCAGCCGGGCCCGGGTCAGCAACTCCTCACCGGCGCCGCTGATCTTCCTGTGGCAGGTCACGTTCCGTTCCCGGTGTTCGAGCTCGTGGGCGCTCAGCAGCAGTGACGGGGCGAGCCCGCGCACGTTGGCGGCGTAGGTGCCGATGGCCCTGAGCCAGGTGACGAGCGCGGCCCCGGGGTCCGGCTCCGCGGCCAGCTCGCGAGCCTGGGAGCACAGCGTCTCGACGCGGTCGAGGAACACCGTCTCCAGCAGCGCCAGGCGGGAGGGGAAGTGCCGGTGCAGCGTCGCCGAACCGACCCCGGCCTGCCTGGCGATCTCCTCCAGCGAGGCGTCGACGCCGTCCCTGGCTATGGCGATCTGGGCCGCGGCCAGGATCCGGTCGCGGTTGCGCCGCGCGTCCGCACGCTTCGGCCGTTCTTCCCTGGTCTCCCGCACCGTGTCTCCTGCCGCTTGCCAAGTGGGGTGGTCCCCCATATCTTACCCTGAGAAGTGAAAACGGGGTGTCACCCCACTTATTGGTGGAGGCCTGTCATGCCTGATCCAGTGCTCGTCACCGGTGCGACCGGCAAGCAGGGCGGCGCGGTCGCGCGAGCCCTCCTCGCCGCGGGAACACCCGTGCGGGTCCTTCTCAGAGATCCGGAGTCCGAGCCGGCCAGGGCCGTCCTGGCGCTCGGCGCCGAACCGGTGCTCGGAGACCTCGACGATCCCGCGTCCCTGACGGCCGCGGTGACCGGTGTCCGCGGAGTGTTCTCGGTGCAGCTCCCGGACCTCACCAACCTCATGTCCGACGGCGAGGCCGTCCGTGGCCGCAACCTGGTCGAGGCCGCCAGAGCGGCCGGTGTGGCGCAGTTCGTGCACACCTCGGTCTCCGGAGCCGGAGACGAGGTCCGGGCCGTGCCCGGCTGGACGCCCGACGAGTGGAGCCGCCACTACTGGGCGAGCAAGGCCCACGTGGACGACCTCGTACGCACCGCGGGATTCCCCCGCTGGACGATCCTGAAGCCCGCGACCTTCATGGAGAACCTGCTCGGCCGGTCCTACATGTTCGGCGACTGGGCGGAACAGGGATTCGTGACGGCGTTCGCGAAGGACACGAGACTGTCACTGGTGGCGGTTCCGGACATCGGCGCGGCGGCCGCCGCCGCCTTCGCCGACCCGGCGAGGTTCACCGGCGCCGACGTCGAGCTCGCCGGCGACCTCCTGACGATGACCGAGATCGCCGAGATCCTGTCCGGGGTGCTGGGCCGTACGGTCGAGGCTCCCGTCCTGTCCGCCGAACAGGCCGTCGCGCGGGGGCTTCCGCCCATGATGGTCAACATGCAGCAACAGATGAACGTCCTCGGCCAGGCGGCCCACCCGGAGCACGCGCACGCGTTCGGGCTGACCATGACCGGCTTCGCCGCCTGGGCCCGCGACGCCTTCGGTGGGGCGCATTCGTCCTGACCCGGGGGTGATGAGGGTCTCGTCGGCACCTGAGGGCCCGCTGTATCGTCGTGATCGGGTTACACGTCTGGAGGTGATCGCGGTGCATCCGGTCTTGTGACGGCCCCATCCCGGGGCGTCGCGGAGCCGAAAGGTGACCGTATGAGCAAGACTGACAAGACCCGGCCCTGGTGGGTGCGGATGGCCGAGACACCGATGGTGACCTGCCTGCCCGTGCACGACCACCGGTTCGGGCCGTGCACGCTGCCGGATGAGATCACCGCCGACGGCGTCTCCCAGAGCGTCCGCACGACCGGCTGTTACTGGGGTGCCCCCGCCGGTCTCTGGTTCGGCCACACCGGCAGAGGCGGATACCGGGAGTGGCACTACTTCCTGCGCCAGGAGCGCCGGCGTGACCGCCGCCGGGCACGCCGCGAACTGCGCGCCTATCTCGACGACTGAAGGCCCTCCCGGCGCGGCGGAGCGGGATGCCTTCCCCCCCCGGAACCTCCAGGAGGCTGGGTATGAGCACGGGCACTCCCGAAGGACGCGCCGGCCGATGAGCCGGCCGGTGTGGCTGCTCGACGTCGACGGTGTGATCAACGTCGCCCGGCCCGGTTGGGGAGGTATCCCGCGCAGAGGGGTCGCCCACTCCGGTGGCCACGCCTATCGCATGCGCTGGGCGCCCGCTCTGATCGACCGTGTCCGCGCGTTGCACCGGACGGGCACGGTCGAGATCCGCTGGTGCAGCACCTGGTGCGCCGACGCCGATGAGGTGGAACGGTTGTTCGCCCTGCCCCGGTTGCCCCGTGCCTGGTCGGAGCACCTTTCCAGCACCGCCGCGGCGGAGGCCAAACTCGCCGCGGCACGCCAGGTCCTGGCGCGAGGGTGGCGGCTCGTCTGGACCGACGACGTCGAGATGCCCACCGGCGGTCCGGTGCATGACGAGTTGACCAAAGACGGCCGGGCCCTGTTGATCGCGCCGTCGCCCCGCGAGGGTCTGCGGCCCGACCACATGGACGCGATCGAGGGCTTCGTCGCCACTCGGGGTGCCGGCTCCGGAGGCGGGCGGCCCGGACCAGAGGGTGTCTGATAATTCGGCGTTTCGGAGCCAGAGCACGAGCGAGGCGATGGTGACGCCTGCCAGATAGCGGCTGGCCGGCTTGTCGAAGCGGGTGGCGATCGCGCGCCATTGCTTGAGTTCGCCGATGCAGCGTTCGACCAGGTTGCGCTGCTTGTGGGCCAGGGCGTCGAAGGCGTGCGGGCGGCCTCCCAGGTTGCCCCGGCGCTTGTGGTTGGCGATCTGATCGCGGCGTTCGGGGATGACCGCTTTGATGCCGCGCCGGCGTAGGTCGAGCCGGATCTTGCGGGTGGAGTGAGCCCTTGTCGCCGATCATCGTGTCCGGCCGGGTGAGGGGGCGGCCGCCGGCCGGGCGGAGGAGTCGGTGACGTTACGAGTTGACTGTGTCGGTGAGAAGCAGCAACGGATGTTCACGAGTTTCAGCAACACTCTGCGATCTTCGCGACGGCCGAATGTCGATGAGAACCGAGAACGCCTGACGCTGCGAGCTGACGTGTGTCCAGGCCGCCGCCCCCGCACCAGCTGTTGTCAGAACTCATCGACAAGAACATGTCGCCGGGGCGGGCGTTGTCGATTCTCATCGACAAACGTTGCAGCCTCTCACCGACAAAACCAACGAGTGCTTGCGGCTACTACCGCTCAGTACTCCCGAATCGAGATCAACGAACACGACTCATGACCACATGTCGGTACGCTGACCTGCCGGTTCGGCACTTAGCGCTAATACTGAAGAGCAGAGTCCCCGGCTTTCCAAGCAGTTCCTAGTCGGTTCCCACATCGGCCAGAAGCTTCGCCGTGCCCTCGGGCGCCTCCACTGGGAAGTGGTGGCTGCCCAGCTCGATGAGAACGATGTCGAGCCGGTCCCCGTAGCGGTCGATCGCTTCCTGCGTCACCAGGTCACGAATCGCGAACACGGTGATCGGCTGCTTCGTCTCGCGCAGTGCCGCGTCCATGTCCCAGCGCATGAGCCCTTCGATGGAACGCAGCCCCGCGGGCTGCCGTACGGCGACCATCTTCTCGAAATACGTTTCCTTGAGAGCCGGATCGGTCCCCGCCGGCGAGCCTCCCTCGACGAGGCCCCGCACCCCGGCGGCGAAGTCCTCCCGGAACAGGCGCAGCATCGCTTCGACCTGCTCGTCGCTCATCGCCGGGAACAGGGACAGGTAGTGCAGCGCGTCGAGCGCCACCACGCGCGAGACCGTATCGGGAAGCAGCTTGCCAACCTCGACAGCGACGGCCCCACCGAGGGAGTGCCCGGCCACGACCGCCTTGTTCACCGACTCGGCCTCCAGCACGGCCGCCACGTCGCGGGCGAACTCCTCCATCGTCCACAGCGCCCGCGTCGAGCGCGACTCGCCGTGCTCGGCAAGGTCGATCGCGAGGACACGGTGGTTCTTGGGCAGATGGTTGGTCACCGCGTCGAAGTCGCCGCGGTCGCACGCCCAGCCGTGGATGAGGGCCAGGGCCGGCCCTCCGGCCGGGCCGCTGGCCGTGTACCGGATGGTCGTATGGTCCCCTCGCTGGACCCCCAAATGCTTCTTGTTCCTGCTTGTCTCCGTCACGATGTCTCCTTATTACTTGTTACGCATTTGCTGAGTGGAGCAGGGCGGGCGCGCGTTCTCAGCCGCACGCGGCCATGACGGTGCGGCGGTTGGCCCGTAGCTGGTTCAGGCGCAGGGCGAAGGCGGAGAACGTGATCACCGCGATCGCCAGCGCGTAGATCACGGTGGCGGTCCTCAGTCCCAGGGCAGTGACAGCGATCCCGCCGAGTACGGCGGGCACGCTGTTGCCCAGATAGTTGATGGTGTTCGCCAGGGCGAAGACCGCGCTGCGCTCGTGCGGCCTGGCGATCCGGGCGAAGGTGCCGAACGTCGCCAGCACCGACGCGCCGAAGCCGAGACCCGCGACGACGGTGCCGGCGGCGGCGAGCCAGGCAAGGTTCTGCGCCACCCCGGCGAGCGAGATCAGGGTGCCCAGCCCGAGCATCGCGGACGAGGGAGCCAGCAGCCAGGAGGCGGATCGGGAGCGGAGCAGGAAGACCGCGAGTGCTCCGGTTCCGGCCAGGAGCGTCACGACGACGCCGCCGATCAGGTGGTTGTGCAGCCCCAGCAACTCGGCCGCGACGGACGGGCCGAGCGAGAGGTACATCCCGGCCAGGGCCCAGGTGGCGATCATCGCCGGCACCACCGGGACGATTTCGGCGTGCAGGTGCGCGGGCATCGCGACCCGGGGTCGCAGGGAGGCGACGGCTCCCGGCCGGCGCGGCGACGTCTCCGGGACGAAGGCGACGCCCACCGCCGCCAGCAGCATCCCGCCGAGCAGCAGCACATAGATCAGCCGGGTCGGGGAGGGGCCGAACTCCACCAGCGCGCCACTGCCGAGAGCACCGGCGGCGAGCCCGGTCAGGGGAGCCACCGAGGTGACGACGCCCGCCCGCCCCCGAGACGGCTCTAGATCCACCAGCGTGGCGCTCAGCGTTGTCGTCGCCGCCCCGGTCGCGATGCCCTGCAACACCCGAGCGGCTGACAGGACGAGTACGTTCCCTGCGACCAGGAACAGGACGAGTGCGATCACCTCCAGTGCGATCGCCGCGGCGAGCACCGGCCGGCGGCCGAGATGGTCCGACAGCGCTCCGACGACGAGCAACGAGCCGAGCAGGCCGAACACGTACAGGGCGAAGACGACCGTCAGCATCCACGCCGTGAACTGCCACTGCTGCTGGTAAATGACATAGATCGGGGACGGGGCGCTGGACGCGGCCAGAAAGAGGACGAGGACGGCGGCCACGGAGGGGAAGGCCCCCTTCCACGGCACGCGGCAGTGCGCACCGCCGACGGGCGGTGTGGGGAGGGCGGAGGACTCAACAGACATGAGCATCTCGCAGTGATCGTTGCGTTAGTAGCTTCAACGTACTACAAAAGCAGTGATCGTTGCGATTATAAAGCAGTGATCAATGCGATACTGATTGCATGCGTCCTGCGCCTTCCTCGCCTCGCGCCGAGAGCCGACCCGGCGGCCGCTCTGCCCGGGTCCGCGCCGCCGTCCATCAGGCCGTTCGCGAACTGCTCAGCGACGAAGCCGACGAACTCACGATCCCGGTGATAGCCGCCCGCGCAGGCGTGCACGCCACCACGGTCTACCGCCGCTGGGGCTCCGTCGGAGACCTGCTCGCCGACGTCGCGACCAGCCGCTTCTCCGGGGACATCGTGGTGCCGGACACCGGAAGCCTGCGCGAGGACCTCGAACGCTTCGCCTCCGACCTCGCCAGGGACCTCAGCGACCCGGACACGCTCAGCTTGGTACGAGCCATCGTCGGCACGGGCGGTGAGAACGCCGGCGTGTGCCGTGCGGAACGCCAGCGGCAGCTCGAAGCCATGCTCGAACGGGAACAGGCCCGGGGTAACGAGACCCCACCCGTCGAACGCGCCACGGACGCCCTGCTCGCCCCCCTCTACTACCGCGCCGTCTTCACCGACCAGGCCCCTACTCCCGAATGGGCACGCACCCTGGTGTCACACCTGCTGCCGGACTGACCACACCCACACCGTCACCCCCCGACCGGGCGAACATGTGCGGCAGGTCGCAGGCGCACACCGGCCTCCGGGGAGGATCGGACGACCGGATTTTGGCGCTACGCACGACGAGCACATCCGGTACAGGCGGCAACGCGCCGGACGACGCAGAACCAGTTCTCAGCGCCTGTGTCGCCGGGCCGCGGGGTCGTGCTTGATGTGGGCGGAGGTCTTCTCGCCCAGCTCCAGGTCCGACTTGGCCGGCGGCGCCTCGATCGTGCCCGTGGCCGGCCCCACTCCGGTGACCGACGCCCTTCACCTCGCACGACGCCTCCTGGGAGGCGAGGCCGCACCGCCTCCGTGAGTGACGAACCGCGGACCGCCACCGGAACGTGAGCGCGTGTCACCGTCCGGCCCGGGTGGCCTCGACCGGCTGATGGTCTACCCGATCAAGAACGAGACGTACGTCCCGGCCCCGGCCGGTGACGCCCGCTCTCATTAAATTGAACGTTTGTACTAGTTGTACTACTGTTCAATTTTATGAGAGCGAAGGGGGCGTGATGGCGGGGCAACGGTTCACGCGGGCAGGGGCGCGCCAGTGGGCGGGCCTGGGCCTGCTGGCCATGCCGACGGTGCTGCTGGGGCTGGACGTGACCGTGCTGTACCTGGTGGCGCCGAGCATGGCGGCCGATCTGTCCCCGTCGGCCACCCAGCTGCTATGGATCATGGACGCCTACGGGTTCCTCGTCGCCGGGTTCCTCGTCACCATGGGCACGCTGGGCGATCGGATCGGGCGACGCCGGTTGCTGAAGATCGGGATGATCGCCTTCGCGGCGGCCTCGGTGTTCGCCGCGTTCGCCCCCACGGCCGAACTGCTGATCCTCGCGCGCGCCCTGCTGGGGGTGGCCGGGGCGACGCTCATGCCCTCCACGCTGTCGCTGATCTCGAACATGTTCCCCGACCCACGTCAGCGCGCGGTCGCGATCGGGGTCTGGGCCACGATGTTCGCGCTCGGGATGGCCGCCGGGCCGATCGTGGGCGGAGCGCTGGTGGACTCCTTCTGGTGGGGAGCGCCGTTCCTGACGGCGGTGCCCGTCGCCCTCGTCGTCCTGGCCGGAGCACGCGCACTGCTCCCCGAGTACGCGGCCCCGGCCACCGGCCGGCCGGACCTGATCAGCGTGGGCCTGTCCCTGGCGGCGATCCTTCCGGTCGTCTACTCCGTCAAGCGCATCGCCTCCGACGGCCCCGGCGGCCCGGCCCTCGTCTGTGCCGTGGCGGGCGTTCTGGCCGGAGTCGTGTTCGTACGTCGTCAACGCCGCCTCACCGACCCCCTGCTGGACGTGACACTGTTCGGCAACCGGGCCTTCACCGTGGCGTTGAGCGTGCTGCTCATCGGCCTGGCCGGAGTCGGGGGCTCGATGTACCTGGTCACGCAGTACCTCCAGCTCGTCGTGGGGCTCACGCCCTTCGACGCGGGACTCTGGATGGGTCCACCGGCGCTGGCGATGTTCGCCGCCGCCATCGGTGCTCCCCTGGTCGCCCGGCGCTTGCGTCCCGGCTCGGTCATGGGTGCCGCCCTCGGGGTGTCCCTCGCCGGGTACGCGCTGCTCGCCACCGCGGGGCTCGACGACGAGATCCCTGTGACGGCCGGCTTCGCGTTCGTCTATCTCGGGCTGGGCGCCCTCGCCGCCCTGGGCACCGACATCGTGGTGGGTGCGGTGCCGGCGACGCGATCCGGGTCGGCGGCGTCGATGTCCGAGACGGTCCAGGAGCTCGGCATCGCCGTCGGCGTCGCCCTGCTCGGCAGCCTCACCACCGCCGTCTACCGTACTCAGGTGACGGTGCCCGAAGGCCTGGCGTCGGAGACCTCCGGTCCCCTCACCGACAGTCTGAACGCGACCGCGGCGATCACCGAGAACCTTCCGCCCGGGACCGTCGAGGCGGCCCGGCAGGCCTTCACCAGCGGACTCAACATCGCTTCCCTGGTCGCGGGGGTCGTCATCGCCGCCGCCACGGTGCTGTGCCTCAAGATGCTGCGTCACGTGCCCGCGCTCGGGGAGGCGCGGAGCCGCGACACGGACGGTTGAACGACGGCTCCACTACCCTGGGGTCGTGCCGAGGAGCAGCATGGACGACGCCACCGACGACGGCGAGCACATCGACGGACGCCGCGCGCGTGGTGAGAGACGACGCGCGGAGATCATCGAGGCCACCCTTGCCGTGGTCACTCGCGACGGCGCGGCAGGCGTCACCCATCGCACGGTCGCCAAGCAGGCCGGCACCACGACGTCCCTGAGCACCTACTACTTCGCGACCCTCGACGACCTGCTCGTCGCCGCCCTCACGAGCGTCGCCGACGCCTACACCGCCCGCATCCGCGACATCATCGACACCCCCGGCGACAAGCTCGCCGGCCTGGCCCGCCTCATCGCCGAGTCCGCCGGTTCCGGACGTGAACGCGCCCTGGCCGAACGCGAGCTGGCGACCCTGGCCGCCCGCCGCCCCCCACTGCGGCCCGTGGCACGCCGCTGGCGGGAGAACATCGCCGAACTCGCCGCCACGCTGACCGACGACCCCGCGGCCATCGCCGCCCTCGTCGCGGCCTCTGACGGGCTGTGCACCGCGATCCTCCTCGACAACGCCCCCGCCGACCCTGATCACATCCAGGCCGTCCTGCAACGAGCCGTCCGCGACTGAACCGGCCGGCCGGCGCGTCCCCGGTGAGCGGCGGCCGCGGGGCCACGCATTCATCGGCGACGCGAGGTTTTCGGCTCCGTGCTTCCGCCGGGCCGACAGGTGGAACGACCGGATTCGGCCTGTAAGAACTCCTCACGCGGGCTCGCCACTCGGGTCGCCACGGCCGGACGCGATGTGACTTTCCGCAGCGTTCGCGGCTTTTTGCGCTCTCAGAAATGGCCGATTGCGCGAAGCCGACGCCACGGACGTTCCGCGGACCGTTCGTTCAATTAATGTTCGCGAAACTCCTCCTGTGAACACGGATTCCGGGAGGTGATTCCGAAAATGCACCGAGCCGATCCGCTCTGTGGCCGGTGACACAGATCCGAGCGGAGGCCGGCGCAGGTGCGTCGAGGTACGGGCCTTTCCCGCCTCCCCTGCCACCGTCCGTGACCGGCCCCCGTCGCTCGTCGGCGGAACCGAACGCTGTTCTGCGACACGGCTTCAAAAGATATGAACAATCACCTTTGTGGAATCCCCTGCACACGCGGCGGGAAGGCCCGCCGCGAGCTTCGGGACGCCGGACGGCGTTACCCCGGTCCGCCATCAGGACTCAGCTCGATCAACCGAAAACCCCCCGCCTCGCCGGTACCTCCCCTTGACAGGATCTGGTGGGCAACATACTTTCCGCAAGAGTTCTTTAGCAGCACGCCGTGAACGTGAGAGCACATTCGAAGTCTCATCCCTCACGGACAACCGAAACATGGATTCACGCATCCGCCTGAACCAGGCGCGAGTCTTTCGGGAGGCGGAGCTGCGGCAGAGGTTCTTCGCGCACGCATTGGATCGTGAGGGCCCGGGATATATCCCGCGTTCACCTCCGGAGCAAAACCGCGCCATCCCGAAATAGCCGACGTGGAAAAGACGCTTCCCGGCTCCTCGCTGCGGGCCTGGCCGGCACCGCCGTACGTGAGATCGACGTCCACCCGCCCGACCGGAACGGAGACCGCGACATGACCAACCCGTTCGAGGAAGCCGAAGGCACCTACCTGGTCCTGGTCAACGACGGGAACCTGCACTCGCTGTGGCCCTTCGGCCCGAAGGTCCCCGCGGGCCGGCGGGTCGTGCTGGGAACCTCCCCGAGAGCCGAGTGCCTTGACCACGTCGAGGCCAACGGGCGCGGCATCCGGCCCGTGAGCGTAACCCGTGCCTGACACGGTCCACGGCCTCTCGCCGCGCCGGCACCGAGGTTCACCTCCACGGTGTCCCCGCCACCCGGCCGCCCAGATCTCGTGAAAGGACTGACGTCCCGATGGATATCAGCGTCATGTTCTTCGGGGCCGACAACGTCGGCGGCGTCGGCCATGCCACGAAGTACACCGAGATCCTGGACATCGCCAGAGCGGCCGACCGGCTGGGCTTCACCGCAGTCTGGACCCCCGAACGGCACTTCCAGCAGGTGGGCCAGGTCTTCCCCAACCCGTCGGTGCTGAGCGCGGCCCTGGCGGTGGCCACCGAGCGCATCGCGATCCGGGCGGGCAGCCTGGTGCTGCCACTGCACCACCCGCTGCGGGTCGTGGAGGACTGGGCCGTCGTCGACAACCTGTCGCGCGGCCGGATCGGCCTGTCGGTGGCCACCGGCTGGCACTCCAAGGACTTCGTGCTCGCCCCCGAGCGGTTCGCCGGGCGGCGCGAGCACGCCCTGGACGGCATCGAACTGCTGCGCCGCCTGTGGTCGGGCGAGGAGGTGGAGTTCACCGACGGCAGCGGCAGGCCGGTCGCGGTACGGCCCCAGCCCACGCCCTACTCACCCGAGCTCCCCCTGTGGCTGACGACCTCGGGCAACCCGCAGACCTGGAGGACCGCCGGGCGGCTGCGCACCAACGTACTGGCCGCGACGATCGGCCAGACCCGTGAGGAACTGGCCGGCAGGATCGCCCTCTACCGGGAGCTGCACCCAAAGGGCACGGTGACCCTGATGGCCCACACCCACGTCGCCGACGACGCGGCCCGGACGGTAGGCGAGCCGCTCAAGGCCTACCTGAAGTCCTACGTGGCGCAGACCGCCACCAACCGGCTGGACGACGGCCGGGCCGCCCGGCTCACCGAACGGGAGAGCGACGCACTGGCCGAGTTCGCCCTCCGCCGCTACCTGAACTGGGGCGGACTGCTCGGCCCGGCCGAGCGCTGCCGCGAGTTCCTCACCGACCTGAGCGACCTGGGCGTCGACGAAGTGGCCTGCTTCGTCGACTTCGGGCTCCCGGCCGAGCAGGTGCTCGCCGGGCTGGAGCGACTGTCCACGCTGATGACGGAGGCCCCATGAGTACCACGACCCGTTTCGCCGCGCTCCCGCGTGAGCAGCGCGTCACACTCCTGCGCCGCCTCGTCGAGGCAGGGCAGATCGGGGCGATCCCCGACATCGTCCCGCAACGCGACCCCTCCCGGCCGGTACGGCTCAGCCCAGGCCAGGAGGACCTGTGGGTCTACGAGGCGCTCTATTCGGAGTTGTCCGCCCTCAACCTCTGCTGCGCCTACCACTTCGACGGCCCCGTGGCCCCCGGCGACCTCGAAGCCGCCCTGACGATCGTCCAGGAGCAGCACGACATCCTGCGCATGCGCATCACCGGATCGGTCGACGAACTGCGCGCCGACTTCCCCGCCGCGGGGCCCTTCGTCCTGGAGCGGGCCGAACTACGTGGCCCCCTCCACGACGAGCTGACCGCCTACAGCCGACGGCGCTTCGACCTCAGCAGGGACCGGCTGATCCGGGGACGCTTCATCAGGGTTGACGAAAAGCGCTCGACCCTGGTCCTGGCACTGCATCACATCGTGACCGACTGGTTCTCCTTCGACATCCTGCACAGGGAGTTCACCGCCGCCTACAAGACCGTGCGCGACGGCACCCCGCCGGTACTCGGCCGCCCGGAGATCCAGTACCCCGACTTCGCCTCGTGGCAGCGCGAACTGGAGGAGGCCGGGGTACTCCAGGCCCAGCTGGGCTTCTGGCGCGACTATCTGGGCGCCCCTCCGCCCCCGCTGACCGTGGGGCCGCTCGGCGCGCCGCGCGGCCCGTTCGGCATCACGCGGCTTCCCTTCCACATCGACCTGGAGGGAGAGGCGGCGATCCGCGCGCTGGCCAGGGAGCGGGGCGCGACCGTCTACGGCGTCCTGATGACCGCCTTCGCGGTGCTCGCCCACCGGCTGAGCGGCCAGGACGACATGACGATCGGCACGCCCGTCGCCAACCGGGCGGCCAAGGGCCTGGAACGCGTCATCGGCTACGTCATGAACGAGGTTCCCACCCGCTGGCACTTCGAGCCGGAGACGACCTTCGCCGACCTGCTGAGCCGCTTCACCGCCGACTTCCCGCGCCTGCTCGACAACGCCGACGTACCCGTGGGGCGGATCGTCAGCGCGATCCGCCCCGAGCGGGTCGTCGGGCGCTCGCCGTTGTTCCAGTGGGTCTTCATGTACCTGACCCGCCAGGAGAGCGTGCGGATGTTGCAGGAGATCGCCGAGCCGGAGCGCGTGCAGACCGGCGGCGAGCACGACGTGATGGGGATCGTGCGCGACACCGAGGACGGTCTCGCGGGGGCGCTGGAGGTCCGCATCGACCTCTACGACCCCGAGGCGGTCCGCGCCTGGGCCGACGGCTTCACCGTCCTGCTGGCCGACCTGGTGCGCTCCCCTGACACGCCGATCTCCCACGCGGCGCTGCTGTCTGGAGAGACACCCGGCGCCGCCGTCCCCCGGGAGCTGCCCGCCACCTCGCCGGCGGATCTGGCGGTACGGCAGGCGGCCCTCTCACCGGACGCCGTGGCGGTCGAGTCGGAGCAGGAGGCGGTGACCTACGCCGAGCTGATCGCGCGGGCCGACCGCCTGGCCGGGGCGCTGCGCGAGTGCGGCGCCGGTCCGGAGCGGATCGTCGCACTCGTCCTCGGCCGGTCGGTGGAGCTGGTGGTGGGCATCCTCGCGGTCCAGCGCGCCGGAGCCGCCTTCCTGCCCGTCGACCCCGAATACCCGCAGGACCGGATCGCGTTCATCCTGCGGGACGCCGCGCCGGTGGCCGTCGTGGCCGACCCGGCGACGCCCTTACCGGAGACGGGCGTCTCGCGGTTGTCGCCCGGCGACTCCGGCCGGGCCCCGCTCCCGCGGGCCTTCCAACCGCTGCAGGCCGCGCACGTCTACTACACCTCAGGATCCACCGGCACCCCCAAGGGCGTCGTGGCCTCGCACACCGGGCACGCGACGCTGACCGTCTCCCTGGTCGAGCAGCTCCGGATCGACGCCTCCAGCCGGATACTGCAGCTGAGCGCCCCGACCTTCGACGTCCTGGTCGGCGAGCTGTGCATGGCCTTCGGCTCCGGCGGCACACTCGTCGTCACCAGGCCCGGCCCCCTGACGGGCCGGGAGCTGGCGGAGGTGCTCGTGGAGCGCGAGATCACCGGCACCTTCATCTCACCGACGATCCTGGCCAGTGTGCCGCCGGGCGAGTATCCGGCGCTGCGTGTGATCGCCACCATCGGCGAGGTCTGCTCCGCCGAACTGGTGCGGGCCTGGGCGAACAGCAGGCGCCGCTTCCACAACACCTACGGGCCGACCGAGGGCACGGTCCTGGCGACCCTGAGCACGGAGCAGCCCCAGGGGCTCCCGCCGATCGGCCTGCCCATGGACAACGTCGGGGCCTACGTGCTGGACGCCCGGCTGCGCCCGGTACCCGTGGGCGTGCCCGGCGAGCTCTACCTGACCGGGGACCTCCTGGTGCGCGGCTATCTCAACCGGCCCGGGCTGACCGCCGAGCGTTTCGTGGCCTGCCCGTTCGAGCCCGGCGCGCGCATGTACCGGACCGGGGACCTCGCACGTCGGCGGCCCGACGGGCAGCTGGACTTCCTCAGCCGCACCGACGACCAGATGAAGGTGTCCGGTGTACGCGTCGAACCGGGCGAGATCGAGGCGGTCCTGTCCGCCCACCCCTCGGTGAGCGGCGCCGCCGTGGCCCTGCGGGACGGACGCCTGATCGCCTACGTGGTGCCGCACGGCGAGCTCGACCAGGACGCGCTCATCGCCCACGCGGCGGCCCGGCTGCCGGTCCAGATGGTGCCCGGCGCCTTCGTCGAGCTGGCGAGCCTGCCCCTGACCCGCAGCGGCAAGCTCCACCGGGCCGCCCTGCCCGCGCCGCCGCGCCGGGCCGGGACCCGTGCCCCCGCCGGCGCCGTGGAGACCCGGCTCTGCGAGTTGTTCGCCGAGTTCCTCAAGGTCGACGACGTCGGAGCGCAGGACAGCTTCTTCGCCCTGGGCGGCGACAGCATCGCGGCCCTCCAGCTCGTCTCCCGGGCCAGGGAGGAGGCGATCGTCCTCACCCCGAAGGACGTCTTCGTCGCACGGACCCCGGCCAGGCTCGCCGCGCTCGCCGGAGCCACGAGCGAGGTGGCGACCGACTCGCCGGTCGGGCGCTTCCCCCTCACCCCGATCATGCACCGGTGGCGTGAGCACCACGGCCCGCTGCACGCCTTCGCGCTGTCAGCCCTGCTGCCGGTGCCCGACGACGCCGACGCCGAGCGCATCGGTCGAGCGCTCCAGATCTTGACCGAACGGCACGCGAGCCTGCGGACGCGGCTCGTCCGCCACTCCGGCGAGCACTGGGAACTAGAGGTCCCGGCGACCGCCGAGCCGGTGGGGTTCGGCGGGGCCGCCCTGGATCCCGAGAAGGGCAGGATGCTCCAGGCCGTCTGGCAGAAGGAGGCGGGCAAGCTTCTCCTCACCGTGCACCGCCTGGCCGCCGACGGCGTGTCCTTGCGCATCCTGGCCGCCGAGATGGCGGTGTTGCTGTCGGGCGCCGATATGCCTCCTCCGCGCGGGACCTCCGTGCAACGCTGGTCCACGCTGCTGCACGAGCAGGCGGTAAGTCCGGCGCGCCTGGCCGAGCTGTCCTTCTGGACCGGGATGGACACGGGCGAGGAGGCCAGGCTGGTGCCCGGCAGGACGAGCGGCGGCAGCCGTACCACCCTGACCAGGACCCTCGCGCCCGAGATCACCGAGGCGGTGCTCACCCGGCTGCCCACCGCCTACCGCTGCGGGCCGGACCACGTGCTGCTGGCCGCGCTGACCGCCGCGGCGGCCAGGTGGCGCGGCCACGGCAACGCCCTGCTGGTCGAACTGGAGGGCCACGGACGCGAGGAGCCGACCGGCGACGTGGACCTCTCGGCGACCGTCGGCTGGTTCACCGCGCAGTACCCGGTCCGGCTGGAGGCCGCGGAAGGGTTCTGGGACGGCGCGGCCGGCGTCACGCTGAAGCAGGTCAAGGAGCAGCTGCGGGCGGTTCCCGGCGGCGGGCTCGGCTACGGCATGTTGCGTTATCTCAACCCGGACACCGCACCGCGGCTGGCCGCCTCGCCCGGGCCCGACCTGCGCTTCAACTACCTCGGGCGCTTCTCCGGCGGCGACCTGGAACCGGTCGGCACGACCGACGTGCCGACGACCTACGCCGTGGAACTCGACGTGATCGCCGACGGACCCCACCTGGTGGCCGTCTGGTCCTACGCCGGCATGTCGGCAGAGGAGGCCGAGACCCTGGCCGACCTGTGGTTCGAAGCGCTCGGCGTGCTCGCCCGGGAACAGGGGGGCGGCTCGACCAGCTCGGACTTCCCGCTGGTCGAGCTCTCGCAGGAACAGGTCGACGCGCTGGAGGCGGTGGTGGGGTCCAGGCTGTCGGACATCCTGCCTCTCTCCCCCACCCAGGAGGGCATGCTCTACCGTGCGCTCCTGGTCGAGTCCGGGCCGGACGTCTACATGATGCAGGGCCGGTTCCGGATCGACGGGCCGGTGGACGTGGCGGCACTGCGGCGGGCGGTCGACATCCTGGTGGAACGGCACGCAGGCCTGCGCGCCTGTTTCCGGTACAAGGCGGGGCTGCGCAGGCCGGTGCAACTGGTGCCGGAACACGTGTCCGTCCCCTTCGTCGAGGTGGACGGACAGACGATGGAGGAGGTGATGGCGGCCGACCGGATCAGGCCCTTCGACGTCACCAGGCCACCGCTGCTCCGCGCCGCGCTGGTCGGCTCCGAGCTGCTGCTGACGGTCCACCACCTCCTGATCGACGGCTGGTCGAAGCCCCTCCTGGCCCGCGAGCTCATCGCGCTGTACGAGGGCGAGACGCTGCCGCCCGCCCCCCAGTTTCGCGACTACCTGGCCTGGCTCCGCGCCCAGGAGCCGGACAAGGCCACGGCCGCCTGGGAACCGGTCCTGGCGGGGCTGCCCGGTCCCACCCGCCTGCATCCGGACGCCCTCGACAGCGTGATCCCGCACACGCTCGACCTCGAACTCACCGAAGAGCTGAGCAGGAGGCTGCGCGAGCGGGCCCGCGCGGTCGACGTCACGCTCTACATCCTCGCCCAGGCCGCCTGGGCCATGGTCCTCGCCCAGATGACCGGCCAGGACGACGTCGTCTTCGGCACCATCGTCTCCGGCCGCCCGCCCGAGATCCCCGGAATCGAGTCGATGATCGGCCTGTTCATCAACGCGCTGCCGGTACGGGTCAGGCTCGGCGACAACCTCCTGGCCCGCCTGCAGGACGAGCACGCCCGGCTGGCCGCCCACCAGTACGTGCGCCTGGCCGACCTGCAACGGCTGGCCGGGCATCGCGACCTGTTCGACACCGCGCTGGGCTTCGAGAACTATCCCCGCGACGGCCTGGACCGTCCCGGGCGCCTGCGGCTGGCCGAGGTCTGGGACTCCTCGCACTACCCGCTGGCTGTCATGATCGATCCGGCTGACCGGCTGTACATACGGCTGGCCTACCGGCCCGACTGCCGTACCCGCACCGAGGCCGCGCTGATCATGGGACGCCTCGTGCATGCCTTCGAACAGCTGGCGGACGGGGCCGAGTAGGTGAACCCGCCTCCTCCCGGCGGAGTGGAACAACGCCGTCACCCCACGGTTCGCCGAGCGGAGCATGCGGGCGCCGCGGGCTGTGGCGACGGTCACCACAGCCCTCGCCCCCAACCCACGGGAGTCGCGATGCGTTACGAATTCCCCGTCTCCCCCACCCAGGCCAGGCTGCTGGTGCTGGATCGCATGCACCCGGGCACGGCCCAGTACAACGTGCCGGTCGCCTTCGCCGTCCACGGCCCCTTCGACGTCGAAGCCTTCCGCCGGGCGCTGGAGACGCTGGTCGCCAGACACGAGTCGTTGCGGACGGTCTTCCGCGTCCGCGACGGCGAGTACGTCCAAGTGGTCTGCGACTCCGCCGAACTCGCCTTCACCGACGTGGCGCGGCTCGACCTGAGAGCGGAGGCCGCCCGGCCCTTCGACGTGGAGCGAGGACCGCTGCTGCGGTGCGCGGTCCACACCGTCTCGGCGGACCTGCACCGCGTTCTGCTCGTCGCCCACCACCTGATCTGCGACGGCTGGTCCCTGCAGATCCTCCTGGACGAGCTGGCCACGGCCTACGGCGGAGCCGAACTGGAACCCCTGGAGCTGCAGTACCCCGGCTACGCCGCCTGGCGCCGTGAACACCCCGCCGAGGAGGCGGTCGCCTACTGGGCCGGCAGCCTGTCCGGCGCACCGCACACCCTGGCCCTGCCGACCGACCGGCCCCGCCCGCCGGTACAGGGCACCGCCGGTGGCGTCGAACGACTCCCCCTGCCTCCCGACACACCGCACCGCCTCGCCAAGCTTGCCCGCGACCGGGGAACCACCTCCTTCACCGTGCTCTTCGCCGCCTTCGCCGCCTTCCTCGGCCGCGTCACCGGCCAGCGGGACCTGGTGATCGGCGTACCTGTCTCCGGACGCGACCACCCCTCGGTCCAGGGCGTGGTGGGCCTGCTGACCAACACCCTGGCCGTCCGGGCCGACCTCACCGGCGACCCCACCTTCGGGGAGCTGGTCGATCGGCTGCACGACCGCCTGCTCGACGGCCGCCTGCACCACGACGCGCCCCTGGAAGCCGTCGTCGAAGCGGTGGTGTCCGAACGCCAGCTCAGTCACGACCCGCTGGTCCAGGTGATGTTCTCCTACTACGGCGACACCTCACTGACCCTGCGGCTGCCCGGCACACGGGTGGAACGCATCGAGTTGATACTGGACGAAGCCAAGTTCGACCTGCTGCTCTACGTCGAACGGTGGGACGGGGAACTCCTCGGGCATGTCGTCTACCGAAGCGACCTGTTCGACGCGGCGACCGTCGGACACTGGGCCCGGAGCCTGCGGGTGATGCTCGAAGGACTGCTGGAGCACCCCGATCTGCCGATCAGCCGGATCGGCATGCTCAACGCCGAGCAGTTCGCCCTGGCGACCCGCTTTCCGGCCGGCCCCCCGGCCCCCGCGTCCCCGCTCGTGCCGGAGCTCATCGCCGCGACAGCCGCGGAGCGGCCCGATTCCGTCGCGGTGACGTACGGCGAGGCCACCCTGACCTATCGCGAGCTCCTGCGACGGGCGGACGACCTGGCCGTCCGGCTGCGCGGGGCGGGGGTGGGACCGGAGGTCCCCGTGGGCCTGCTCCTGCCGAGATCCCTGGAGATGGCCGTCTCCGCGCTGGCCGTACTGAGAGCCGGCGGCGCCTACGTCCCGCTCGACCCCGGTCACCCACCCGCCCGCCTGGCCGCCATGGTCTCCGGCACCCGTGTCCACCTGCTCGTCACCGGCGACGGCACCCGTGCGCTCGCCCGTCAACTGGACGTGCCGGTACTCGACGAGCTCGGCCCGCTGGAGCCGCCCCCGGGCCCGCCGAAGCCGGGCAACCTCGCGTATGTCCTGTTCACCTCCGGCTCCACCGGCGCCCCCAAAGGAGTGGCCGTGGAGCACGGCGCTCTGCTCAACCTGGTGACGGCCGTACGTGGGCAGTTCCCCGTCACCCGTGACGACAGGGTCCTGCAGTACGTCAACTTCGGCTTCGACGTGGCGGTCTCCGACCTCCTCTTCACCTGGACGGCGGGCGCCGAACTGCACATCCCCCACGAATACGAACGTCTCGGTGAAGACCTGCTCGCACGTCTCCAGGACTCGCGCATCACCTACGCGTTCCTGCCCCCCGCGGCCGCGATGTCCATGCCCCCGCACGAACTGCCGGACCTGCGAACCCTGGCCGTCGGTGGCGAGACGGTCCCGCCGGAACTGGTCAGACGCTGGTGGGCACCGCACCGGCGGATCGTGAACGCCTACGGACCGAGCGAGACCACCGTCTATTCGACCCTCGCCGATCTGGAACCCGGCGAACCGGTGGTGCTCGGCCGTCCAGTCGCCGGGGTTCGCGTCTACGTGCTGGACGAACGGCTACGCCCGGTCCCGGTAGGAGTGACCGGGGAGATCTACGTGGCCGGAGCCGGGCTCGCCCGAGGCTACGCCGAACGGCCGGGACTGACAGCCGAGCGGTTCGTCGCAGCCCCGTACGGCCCGCCCGGCTCACGCATGTACCGGACCGGGGATCTGGGCCGTTACGACGCCGACGGGGTGCTGTCGTATCTGGGCCGGACCGACACCCAGGTCAAGATCCGAGGATTCCGCATCGAACTGGGCGAGATCGAGAGCCTGCTCGCGACACACCCGCTGGTCTCCGTCGCCGCCGCCCGCGTCGTCGGCGAGGACGACGGGCGACGGCTGGCCGCCTACGCCGTCGCCCCGGGAGCCGACCCCGCCGCCCTACGGGCCTGGCTGGCCGAACACCTGCCCGGCTACATGATGCCCGACACCGTCACACTCCTGGACGAGTTGCCGGTCAACCGCTCCGGCAAGGTGGACCGGACCAGGCTGCCGGAGCCGCTTGCCGTACACCGCGGTCCCACCGAACCCCATCACACCCCGTCCGGCGCGACCGAGGAACTGATCGCCGGAATCTGGAGGCGGGTACTGGGCGTGGAACACATCGGAACACACGACAACTTCTTCGACGTGGGCGGCACCTCGATCCGGCTGCTGACCGTCCTGGCGGCCCTGCACGACCAAGGCCACGACGAGCTGGCCCTGGTCGAACTGTTCCGGCATCCCACCGTCGCCACTCTCGCGGCCCGGCTCGACGGCGTCACGCGACCCCACCACGACCAGGACCGGCGACACGGCGCGGACAGGCGGGCGCGCCTGGCGGCCAGAACAAGGAGGAGATCGTGACTGATGCGGCCGTGGCCGTCATCGGAATGAGCGGCCGTTTCCCAGGTGCCTGCGACCTCGCCGCCTTCTGGGCCAACCTACGCGACGGGGTCTGTTCGATCACCGACTTCAGCGAGAAGGAGCTTCGCGACGCCGGAGTCGGCGAGGAGGAACTGCGCGACCCGGCCTACGTGCCGTCGAAGGGTTACCTCGTCGGCGCCGACCGGTTCGAAGCGGAACTGTTCGGTTTCAATCCCGCCGAGGCGGTCGCTCTCGACCCCCAGCACCGCCAGCTGCTGCAGACGGCGTGGAACGCGCTGGAGGACGCCGGCCATGACCCGCGCAGACCACCCCGGCGTACCGGCGTCTATGTGGGCGGCGGACTGAGTGAGCACATGATCGCCGCCCATGCCGACCCCGGTCTGGCCGCGCGGTACGGCGCCATGCACCTGCGTGTCCTGACCGACCGCGAGTTCCTGGCCGGATGGATCTCCTACCGCCTGGGACTGGACGGCCCCAGCCTCACCGTGCAGACGGCCTGCTCCACCTCGCTGACCGCGGTCCACCTGGCCGCGCAGGCACTGTTGCTGGGTGAATGCGACACCGCGCTCGCCGGGGGCGTCTCGATCGACTCCGTCCGCAGGCGCGGCTACCTCTACCGGCCCGGTGGCGTCTTCTCCCCCGACGGCCGGTGCCGCCCGTTCGACGAGAAGGCGGCCGGCACGGTCCCCGGCAACGGCGTCGGCCTGGTGGTGCTCAGGCGGCTGGAGGACGCCGCGGCCGACGGCGACCCGATCCGCGCGGTCATCCGTGGCTCCGCGATCACCAACGACGGCTCGGCCAAGGTCGGCTTCACCGCGCCCAGCGTCGACCGGCAGGCCGCCGCCATCGTCGAGGCGTGGGCGGCCGCGGGACTCGACCCCGCGCAGGCGCACTACCTGGAGACCCATGGCACCGCCACCGAACTGGGCGACCGCATCGAGATCGCCGCCGCCTCCACCGCCTTCGCCGAGGCCGACCGCTGTCTGATCGGCTCGGTCAAGTCCAACCTCGGCCACCTGGACACCGCCGCCGGAGTTGCGGGCCTGATCAAGACAGTGCTCATGCTGGAGAACCGGACCCTGGTGCCCTCGGCCAACGTCACCCGCCCGCACCCCGACCTCCGCCTCCAGGCCTCCCCCTTCGACCTGGTCACCGCCGCCTCTCCCTGGACGTCCTCGCGGGGGATCCGGAGGGCCGGGATCACCTCCGTCGGCATCGGCGGAACCAACGTGCACGTGGCGGTCGAGGAGTGGGCCGGGAGCCGGCCGGCCATTCGCACCCGCGCCTTCTCCGGGGTCTCCTACGGAGCCTTCTCCCTGTCCGCGCTAGTCTCGGTGCCCGCCCTGGCGAACACCGGTCACCTGCAGGACGCGGTGATCGGACTGCTGTCGGCCACGCTCGGGCTGACCAGGGCCGAGGACCTGGACAGGACCTATCTTGCCGTCGGCGGCGACTCGCTCACCGCCGTCTTCCTCGTCGGCCGCATGCGCGACGACTTCGACCTCGACGTCCCTGTCACGCTCTTTCTGGAGAAGCTGACCCTGCGCGAGATCGCGGAGCGGATCGTGCGACCGGAGGAGAACCTGCTGGCCTCTTTGCTGGACGAGCTGGAGGACTGAGCCGCGGGGCCGCGTTCGAGCGGGACGGTGTGAGGACGGGCGGAGAAGTCTCTCCGGCCCGTGACCGCGCCACGGCATGGCCGCACCCGGCAAGACGGATGTCCTGTCGGGTGCGGCCTCCGTGTTCTCACCGGCGGCAGGCTCTACCGCTGGTTTCCGTACCGCTCCTTCCGCGCGCCCGCGGCCGGAACAGGGCCGCCTTCACCGCTTGCGTCCAGCGTCACCGAACTAGCGGATGCGGTAGGCGCTGACCCAGCTGCCGATCGAGTTGTAGCCGCTGCTGTCGACGACGATCGCTCCACCGGTGCAGTCGTAGTTGTCCCACAGCTCCACCAGGCGGCTGCTCTCGGTACGGGCGGAACGGATGTTGTCGTTCCAGCCGGCGCCGACGTAGTAGCACTGACCGGGGTCTCCGTTGAGCCAGGCGTCCGGGCCCGAGAAGCCCGTGGAGGAGTAGACGTGGATGCCGGTGACCAGTAACGCCTGGCGAGCGGTATCGGTGGAGGCCTGGGCCGAACCGGTCGCCAGCACAGGCGCCAGCATGACCGCGGCACCAACGGCGCCGAGAAGCCTCAGCTTGATGGACTTCGTGCGCTGTGACATGGATAGTTCCCCTTTACTACCATTGTCCAACTATCTGATAGTTCGTTGATAACAGAGATCCGGTTGACGGATCACCCCTCGAATCCGTGTCATCTGACTGACCTTGTCGAGACACATGACTCCCGTTGACAACGCCACCCCGGGGCGATGGATCGGCCCACCGTGGTCGGGGAACTCCGGGACGGGCCCCGATCGGGTCACCTCGCGGAGACTCCGGAGGCGGGCGACGGGCTATCGCGCGTCGTGCGGGCGGGGGTGCGGGGGGCGGTGGTGTTCGACGAGGACGGTGAGCAGTCGAGTGAGCTCCTCCCGCTGGCCGGGGGTGAGGGGGGCGAGGAGTTCGCGCTGGGCGTCGGTGATGAGCGCGTCGAGGTGCTCCAGGCGGCGGCGGCCGACGGGGGTGAGGGTGATGACGTTGCGGCGGCGGTCGGCGGGGTCGGGTTCGCGGCGGACGTAGTCGGCGTCCGCCAGCTCGTTGAGGACGGCGACCATGTCACTGCGGTAGATGCCGGTGCGGCGGCTGAGCTCGGCCTGGCTGGCGGAGCCGGCCTCGGCGAGCGTGACCAGTACGGCGAAGTGCCATTTGTGAGCGCCTTCCGCGGACAGGCGTTCACCGACGAGCCGGTCGGCGACGATCGCGGTCCCGGCGAGCAGACGGCTGGGGATGGCGCGCAGCCGGGCCGGGGTCGGTTCGGGGATCGTGCCCACGGGATTCCTCCGCTTCTTGCGTTAGTGACACTAACAGTCTACCTTCGTTAGTGTCACTAACGTTTGAATCTCCCCGGAGTGAGGACCGTGATCAAGCCGTTCCGCATCGACATCCCCCAGGCCGACCTCGACGACCTGACCGACCGCCTCTCCCGAACCCGCTGGCCCAACGAGGTCGCCGACGCCGGGTGGGACTACGGCTTCCCGCTGACTCGGCTGAAGGAACTCGCCGAGTACTGGCGCACCGGGTACGACTGGCGTGCGCAGGAGGCCAGGCTCAACGAGCTTCCGCACTTCACCACCGAGATCGACGGCCAGAACATCCACTTCGTCCATGTGCGCTCGGCGAAGCCGGACGCGCTCGCGCTGATCCTCACCCATGGCTGGCCCGGCTCGTTCCTGGAGTTCCTCGACGTGATCGAGCCGCTGTCGCGCGACTTCCACCTGGTGATCCCGTCCATCCCGGGCTACGGCTTCTCCGGGCCGACCCACCGGCGCGGCTGGGACATCGTCCACGTCGCACAGGCCTGGGCCGAACTGATGCGCCGTCTCGGCTACGAGCGCTACGGCGCGCAGGGTGGCGACTTCGGTTCGGGCATCTCCCTGGCACTCGGCGCGGTGGCACCCGATCGGGTCGCCGGGGTGCACGTCAACTATCTGCCCACCCGGCCGGACCCGGACGCCGACGTCGAACTGTCGAAGACGGACGAGGCCCGGCTGGACAAGGTCCGGCAGCTGATGGCCAACCGCCCGCCGTACCAGGCACTGCAGGCCGCCACTCCGCAGACCATCGGTTACGCGCTGACCGACTCGCCCGTCGGCCAGCTGGCCTGGATCGCCGAACGCTTCGCGCAGTGGACCGACCCCCGCTCGACGATCAGTGACGAGCGGATGCTCACCGACATCTCCCTGTACTGGCTGACCGCCACCGCGGCCTCCTCGGCGCGGCTGCACCGCGAGACTCCACGGCGGACCGAGCCGTGCCCGGTGCCGGTCGGTGTGGCGGTGTTCGCACACGACATCACGCAGTCGGTAAGGCCGCTGGCCGAGAGGTTGCACGACATCAGGCACTGGTCGGAGTTCGAGCGCGGCGGCCACTTCGCCGCGATGGAGGTGCCGGAGCTCCTGGCGCAGGACATCCGGGACTTCTTCCTCACCCACGTCGAGGCCGACCAGCGAAGGCGCCCGGCCGTTGCTCTTTAGTTCGTGGAGTTACGAGGGCTTGAGAACCGGACCGGTCCCGGCCAGGCAGCCGCCGATCAGATGCGGCCGGTACTGGATCTTCTTCAACCCGCGCTTGATCGCACGCACCAGATGATCCAGGTTCGCCGCGGTGGTCCCACGGCCGGCCGCACCTGCGCCTTCCACACCGTGATCGCCTCCTCATCCCGTCCGTTCGCCCGGCGCGCCGCTGCCGGTTCGGAGCGTCGGTGCCGGAAGGCGCAGGCGTCCGTCGTGGACTTCGGCGATCTGGTCGGCGTCGGTGAGGTGGGTGCGGTCGTGGGTGACCAGGACGGTGGCGGTGGCCTGCCGGCGGGTGAGGCGGGCGATCAGGTCGAGAACCGCAGCGCCGCGTTCGTGGTCGAGGGCGCTGGTGGGTTCGTCGACCAGGAGGACGGTGGGGTCGTTCATCAGGGCGCGGGCGATGTTGACGCGCTGGCGCTGGCCGCCGGAGAGCTGGTGGGGGCGGCGGCCCGCCTGGTCGGCGAGGCCGACGGCGTCGAGGAGTTCCATCGCGCGGTCGCGTGCGGTGCGGGGTTTGCGACCGTCGATCTGGGCCATGACCTGGAGTTGTTCGGCGGCGGTCAGGGAGGGCAGCAGGTTGGGCTGCTGGAAGACGATGCCGATCTTGTGGCGGCGCAGTTCGGTCAACTCGCCGCGGGTGAGGCCGGTGGTGTTCTGGCCGTCGACGGTGACGGTGCCGGTGTCGGGGGTGATCAGGGTGGCGGCGACCGCGAGAAGGCTGGACTTGCCGGAGCCGGAAGGGCCCACCACGGCGGTCAGGCTGCCCTGGGGAACCTCCAGGCTGACCTGGTCGAGAGCGGTCAGGCGGGTCTCGCCGTCGGGGTAGGTGAGGGTGATGTCGGTCAGGTTCAGGCTCATCGGGCGCTCCCCAGGGCGGTCAGCGGGTCCACGGAGGTGATACGGCGGATGGACAGGGCGGCGCCGAGCGCGCCGAGGAGGATGATCACGGCGGCCGGGATCAGGACGGTGGCGGGGGTGAGGAGGAACGGCACAGCGGAGCCGGACACGAGGGCGCCGAGTGCGACGGCGATGCCGGTGCCGAGCAGGGTGCCTCCGGTGAGCAGGACGACGGCCTGGCCGAGAGCGTCCTTGAGCAGGTTGGCGGTGGAGGCGCCCAGTGCCTTGAGGACGGCGACGTCGCCGCTGCGCTGGATGGTCCACACGGTGAAGAAAGCGCCGATGACGAGGGCGGAGATGACGAACAGGAAGCCGCGCATCAGCTGCAGGGAGCCGTTCTCCGAGGTGTAGGAGCCGATCGCGGACAGGGAGTCCTGGATGGAGACCGTCCGGGTACCGATCCGCTGGTCGGTGGTCGCCGTGTCGGCTTCGGAGGCGGTGGTCAGGGCGATGACGGTGGCGGTCGGGCCCTGCCCACCACCGGTGGGCGGCACGGTCTTGCGCCAGACATCCAGGCTGGTCCAGACGACCGGGGTGTGACTGAAGGAGGCATCGCCCTCGACGGCGGCCACTGTCAGCCGCTGACCTGCCAGGGTGAGGGAGCCGCCGGTCTGCACGCCGAGGTCGTCGGCGGCCGCGACGGACAGTACCACCGCACTGTCGCTGATCTTGTCACCGACCGGGGCGAGGCGGGAACCGGGCTTGACGCCGAAGGCGGAGACGGCGGTGCTCTTGTCTCCGGAGGCGGCCTTGGTCGTGGTGATCCCCAGCGGTTCGGCGTTTTCGACGCCGGGTGCTGTGGACCACTGCAGCCACTGCTGCTCGGTGACGGTGGAGTTGGAGTACGACAGGTTCTGGCCGTCGCCGGGAGCCTGGAACGCGATCTTGTCTGCGGGCAGTTCCGTGATCGCGGAGATGTTCTGCTGACCCAGACCGGCCGTCAACCCGGACAACAGCCCGACCAGCAGGGTGATCAACACGATGACGGTTCCCATCAGGGCGAAGCGCCCCTTGGCGAACTTCAGGTCTCTCCAGGCGACGAACACGGCCTTGGCCTGTCCTTTCCGGTGGTGGAAGCGGGGTACGCCTCAACCGTCGCCGCCGGAGTCTCACACACGCGTCTGGCGCAGGGGGGAACTTCACGGGCCGAAGGACGGCACGCGGGTTCTAACTTTCGATGGAGGCCCCCACGGGCCTGCCTCCATAGGCTGGAGGACACTGTGAACGCCACCGCCTCCGCCCTGACCCTCACCACCCGGACCCTGGCCTGGTGCCTGCACCTGCTGATCATCGGCCTGCTCGTCCTGACCTCCGGCCGGGCACTGGCCGGCGACCATCCCCATGCCGGATGGATCGCCGCGACGGCGGGGGCGTGCGGCCTGGTGTACGCCGCCGGTGCGCTTGCGCCGCGCGTCCGGCGCACGTGGCGGGGTGCCGCCTGGTGGCTCGCGGTCGTGGGCACCGTATGGCTGGCGCTGCTGGCCTTGTCTCCCGACGCCGTGTGGGTGGCCTTCCCGCTGTACTTCCTCCAGCTTCATCTCCTGCCTCGCCGCGCCGGACCGGTCACGGTGGCCGCCACCGCGGTGGCGGCCATCGCCGGATTCTCCGCCCACCAGCACTCCTTCAGCCCTGCCATGGCCATCGGCCCCGCGCTCGGCGCTGCCGTCACCGTCGCGGGAGTACGGGGTTATCAGGCCCTGTACCGGGAGAGCGAGCGCCGCCGCAGGCTGATCGAGGAACTCACCGCCACCCGCGCCGACCTGGCCCGGGTCCAGCACACCGCCGGTGTGCTCGCCGAACGCGAACGTCTGGCCCGCGAGATCCACGACACCCTCGCCCAGGGCCTGTCCAGCATCCAGCTGTTGCTACGGGCCGCCGAGCGCGCACTGCCCCAGGCACCGCAGAACGCGGCCCGCCACGTCGGCCAGGCCAGGCAGGCCGCCGTCGACAACCTCGCCGAGGCCCGCCGTTTCGTGGCCGCCCTCACTCCGCCCACGCTGGAGGGCACCACCCTGGCCGGTGCCCTGGAACGCCTGTGCGCCACCGCGTCCGCCCGGCATCGGCTCACCGCGCGGTTCCGCCTCACCGGCGATCCCGCCCCGCTCACCACCGCGCACGAGGTCGCGCTGCTGCGAATCGCCCAGTCCGCCCTGGCCAACGTCGTGCAGCACGCCGAGGCCACCACCGCCGAGGTCACCCTCGGCTATCTGGGTGACCACGTCGCCCTCGACGTCGCCGACGACGGACGCGGCTTCGACCCCGCCCGCCTGCCCGCCCCCGACCCCGAGACCGGCGGCTTCGGACTGGCCGCCATGCGCGCCCGCGCCCAAGCCCTCGGCGGCACTCTCACCGTCGAATCCGCCCCCGGCCACGGCACCGCCCTGGCCGCCCAACTGCCTCTCACCCCACCAGCCGACACCGAGCCCGAGGCCCGCCCGTGACCGACGACACTCCCATCCGCCTGCTCGTGGCCGACGACCACCCTGTTGTACGGGCCGGGCTGCGCGCCGTGCTGGAAACCGAGCCCGGCCTCGTCATCGTCGCCGAAGCCGCCACCGCCGAGGACGCCGTCACCCGCGCCGCCGAAGGCGACATCGACGTCGTCCTGATGGACCTGCAGTTCGGCAAGGGCATGGGCGGCGCCGAAGCCACCGCCCGGATCACCGCCCGCCCGGGAGCCCCCCGCGTGCTGATCGTCACCACCTACGACTCCGACGCCGACACCCTGCCCGCCATCGAAGCCGGCGCCACCGGCTACCTCCTCAAAGACGCCCCGCCCGAAGATCTGGCCGCCGCCGTGCACACCGCAGCCGCCGGACGCACCACACTCGCGCCCACCGTCGCCGACCGGTTGATGAACCGCCTGCGTGCCCCCGGCACCACCCTGACCCGGCGCGAAACCGAAGTCCTCGCCCTGGTCGCCGACGGCCTGTCCAACCAGGCCGTCGGCACACGCCTCCATCTGACCGAGGGCACCGTCAAATCCCACCTGGCCCGTATCTACGCCAAACTCGGCGTCGACTCCCGTACCGCCGCTGTCGCCGTGGCCACCGACCTCGGCCTCATCCGCCGTTGACCCGAACACGCGCGGTTCTCGTACGGCTACGGCGGGTGGCGTGTGGCGCCGTCTGCCCAGGCCCGTACGCTGCGGCCGATCAGGCTCTGCGCGAGATGACCATGATGTACTCGCAGGGAGCGTTCGTTCGGTTGGCGAAGCCGTGGTCCGCGTCGGCCTGGAGGAACAGGGAGTCGCCGGTGTTCAGGGTCTCGCTGATCCCGCCGATCGCGACGGTGAGGGTGCCCTTGAGCACCACGAGTTGTTTCTCCGTACCCGGCGGATACGCGGGCAGCAGCCCGGTGGAGACCTGCGCGGGGAGATAGTGGACGACCATCTCGGCTCCTCCCGCACCCGGGGCCGCTGACACCATGTGCCGCTCGAAGCCGGTCTCCGGGTCACGGAAGACGGGACGATCGTTCTTGCGCATGACAATGGCCACACCGGGCGCGGCGGCGGCCGGCGCGCCGATCAGGTCCGAGAGTGACGCGTCGAGCGCGTGGGCGATCCTGGACGCGACGCCGATCGTCGGGCTCTTCTCGCCGCGTTCGACCTTGGACAGCATCGCCCGGCTGACCGACGACTGCGCGGACAGCTGCTCAAGCGTCAGGCCCGCCTCCTCGCGGCGCCGCCGCACGTTACCGCCGAACGCTCCGGCCAGGTCGTCACCGTTTCCGTCTTGCTCGACCACCGTGCTCCTCGATCGATGGGGGTACCTCGACGCCCACAGTGTATGGTTTCTTCTAAAGGAGATATTGTCTTCTATTGAAGATGCGCGATGCGCGCTCAGCACGATGGAGATTCCATGCGTTTGATCTCAAGTGGCCTGCGTTATGCCACGTTTGAATTCGGCGACCTGCAGGTGACCTCGTTGCGAGACGGGTACATCGACATGCCGCCGACACGGCTCCGCGACGAGGACGGGTGCGCTCTCGACGAGCTGCCTGCCGCCGTCCCGCTGATCGACGACAACCTGCGGCTGTCGGTCAACGCCTTCTTCGTCACCGACGGCACGCGGTCGGTTCTCGTCGACACCGGTGCGTCCAACGTTTGGCACGTCCCGGGCATGGGGTTTATCCACGACGCGCTCGACGAGGCGGGAATCGACCGCGCGCACGTCACCGACGTGGCCATCACCCACAATCACGAGGACCACGTGAGCGGCCTGATCGCGCCGGACGGTTCGGAGGCGTTCGCCAAACTTGAGCGGGTGTGGATCGGCGCGGGCGACACCTCGGTGTTCACCGGGCGGCTTGAGCCGATCCGCGACCGGGTGGTACCCGTGTCGGAGAAGGTCGCGATCAACGGCTGGGTCACCGCGATCCCGACGCCGGGCCACACGCCCGGTCACACCGTCTACGACGTCAGGAGCGGCACCGGCCACCTTCTCGTCTGGGGCGACACCGTTCACGTTCCCACGCTCCAGTTCGAGCAGCCGAACGTGACCTGGGAGTTCGACGGTGACCAGTCCCAGGCCCGCTCCGCGCGAGCGGCCCTTCTCGAACGGCTGACCCAGCCGAACCACTTCGTGGCCGGCGCCCATCTCGACTCTCCCGGCATCGCCCGCGTGACCGCCTCCGGAGACGGTTACGCGCTGGAGTACCTCGCGCCGCCGATCGGCTGATCGAGCACGTCGGCTCCGGGCCGCGTTCACGACGGTCCCCAGCCCACCCCGGTCGAGGCACACCGCGACCTCCGCAGCGGTCGTGGCGAGCCGGACGCCTCATCGGGCGTGGGCGGTGTTCTCCCCTGCCGCGCGGGCGGGGAGGACCAGGGCGATCAGGGCGCCGGTGAGGATGGGGGCACCGTGCTCGTCTCCGATGAGGGCGAGCACGACCGCGCCGGCCAGGAGCGCGGCGGCGGCGATCCTGGGCCTACGGGGCAGTCCGGAGTGGCCGCGCACCACCCAGACGGCCAGTCCGCCGAGCAGGCCGGCGATGGCGACGGACGAGCCGGCGCTGTAGTCGCCGACGGCGTAGCTGTAGACCTCCCCGGCCAGGGCGCCTCCCAGGTAGAGCAGCAACCAGCGGGCCCGGCCGTACGCCCGCTCGGCGTATGTGCCGAGGAGGAGCAGCGCGGCCCCGTTGAAGAGGATCTGGTACCAGCCTTCCGGGTTGACCAGGATGGGGCTGAGCAGCCGCCACCACTGACCGTCCAGCAGGCCGGGGCTCCTGGCCAGCAGCGCGGACAGGTCGGGAAGGAGCAGGCCCGCGGTGGTGGTCACGGCGGTCACGGCGAAGGTCGTCCAGGTCAGCCAGGGCTTGCTCATGCGTCCACCTGTTCAGCGGGGAGGGAGAGGGCGGCGGGTTCGCGCAGCCACGCGGCGAAGGGGGGCGCCATGATGGCCGCGGCGATCACGAACACGGCGTTGATCGGGGAAACGAACGAGATCACCACGCCGTTCCCGACCGTGGCCACCGGTGCCGCGACGCCGGCCAGGCCACGTGACCCATGCCGCCGGTCGGGCCGAACTCCTGGACGAACGGGCCGAGGAGCCTCCCGTACTTCCCCACCAAGGAGGCCCTGGTCCTGGCGCCGCTGGAAGAACATGTCGACGAGCCCGCCCGTGTCGTCCGTGGCCGTGCGGCCGGAGAGTCGGCGGTTCGGGCCCTGCGACGCCATTTCCTGGCGGCCCTGGCCGCTCGCGACGCGGCCACCGGTCTGAGCGACGACCCCCAGGTGCTCGCCGTGCAGAGGCTCACCCATTCCGCGCCCGCCCTCCTGCAGCACCTGCACCACTTCCTGGCGCGTGGTCAGGAGCTGCTGGCCGAGGAACTCGCCACCCAGGACGGGCGGGCGGACCCGATCGCCCGCGTCGCCGCCGCACAGATGCTCGGCACCCGCAACGCCCTGATGTCGGAGAACATCCGGCGGCTACTGGAGGGCGAGACGGCCGACGCCGTCTACCCCGACGCGGTCGTCAACGCCGAACAGGCCTTCCACCTGCTCGAACACGGCCTGGGCGACTACCGCACGCGGTAGGCCCCGCCCGGTGGGAGGCACACGAGCCCACCGGGTCCGGTCTCACCAGCCGTTGAGCACCTCGCGACCCTGCAGGATCGCGAGGTCGAGCAGGCCGGGGAAACGGGCGTCCAGGTCGTCACGGCGCAGCCGGTTCAGCCGCCGTGTCCCCTCGTCCCTCTGCCGGATCACACCCGCCTCCCGCAGGACCTTGAAGTGACCGCTCCGGGTGGACCTGCTGACCGGTACCGCGAGCGTCGTGCACATCAGCTCGCCGTCGGGCTCGACGTCGGCGAGCTGGGCGACGATGGCCAGGCGCAGAGGGTCGCTCAGGGCCGCCAGCACCGCGGTGAACCGGAGCTGGTCGGAGTCGGGGTGGACGAGTTCGGTCGCGGTACGGCTTGCCATGCCTCCAGGATAGCGACATGTTCGGCATTCTCGAACATGTGTTATGTTCGGCAAGTCCGAACATGATGGTGTGGAGGAACGGATGTCTCTCGATCAACTCACCGCCGCGAGCCATGACCGTCCGCCGCGTCGTGACCCCCGCCGGGAAAGGCGCGCCCCGCAGGACGCGGGCCCCGCAGGACGATGGAGATTCTGGGGTACGGCGTACACGTTGCTCATCCTGCTGACCGGAACGAACCTGCCGACCCCCCTGTATCGGGGCTACCAGGCGGGCTTCGGCTTCTCCCCGTTGGTCGTCACATTGATCTTCGCCACGTACGTGGCCGTGTTGATTCCCTCCCTGCTGCTGGCCGGTCCGCTGTCCGACCTGCTCGGCCGCCGCACCGTGCTGCTGTCGGCGGTGGCGCTCGCCGCGCTGGGAGCGTTGCTCTTCGCCCTGGCCACGAGCACCGGATGGCTGTTCGCCGCCCGTGCCCTGCAGGGCGTGGCGCTCGGCGTGGCCTCGGGCCCGCTGACCGCGACGCTGACGGAACTCGAACCGAACGGCGACCGCCGCAGGGCCGCGCTGGTGTCCACCGTGGCCACCGTCGGAGGGCTCGGCCTCGGCCCCGTGCTGGCCGGGCTGCTCGCCCAGTACGCCCCCGCGCCGCACGTCCTGCCGTTCGCGGTGGAGATCGCGCTGCTGGTTCCCGCGGCGGTGACGATGGCCGCGCTGCCGGTCATGGCCTCGGGCATCCGGCGCGGGCTCCACCTCCCCGAGATCCCCGCCGCGGTGCGCTCCATCTTCGGGACCAGCGGTACGGCGAGCTTCCTCGCGTTCAGCGTGATGGGACTCTCCCTCGCCCTCGTCCCCACCTATGTCGCGATCCTCTCCGGCAGCGGGAACCTGTTCCTGGCCGGTGCGGCGGTGGCGCTGATGCTGCTGTGCTCCGCGCTCGCCCAGCTTCTCGGGTACGGCAGGCAGGCCCGCGACCTGGAGCTGGCCGGCCTGCCCCTCCTGGCCACCGGACTGGTGCTGCTCGCCCTCGCCGGTGGCCTGTCCTCGCTGCCGCTGTTGCTCCTGGCGGCGGCGACCGGCGGCACCGGCCAGGGGCTCACGTTCCTCGGCGGCATCACCGCGGTCAACCAGGCGGCTCCCGCCGAACACCGCGCCGACGTGCTGTCCACCTTCTACGTGATCATCTACCTCGGCGTCGGGGTGCCGGTCATCGGGGTCGGCTTCCTCGCCACGGTCTCCGGGCTCCTCTTCGCCGTGCAGTGCTTCGCCGCCGTGGTCGCCGTGGCCTGCGTGGTGATGCTGATCGTCCTGGCCCTACGACGTCACCGCTCCCCCACCGCCGGCTGACGCGGGCCTACGGTCACCCCAGGACGAACGGGAGCCGCGCCGCCAGTTCCCCCAGATCATCCTTCTCCCCGTCGGTCGGGGCACGCCGCCCGGTGCCGACCAGCAGCGCGTCCTCGTCGGAGAACGAGGCGGGGAACGCGGCTCCGGCGATCTCCTCCAGCATCTCGCGGGTCCGGGCGAGCCCCTCGGCGGGAGGTCCCGCCACGTGCGGCAGGTGCGCCACCAGGTCGAGGTGGTGCAGCGTCCACTCCAGCACGTACGCGGAGAGGTAGTCGCCCGCGGTGAGGACCTGACCCCGGGTACCGACCCGCCGGTCCGGGTCGGCGAGCCCGGCGGCGCGGCCGGCGGCTGAGCCGACGTCGTCGAGATGGAATTTGAGCAGCTCGGGCTCCTGGTAGGCGGCGGCCAGCCGCACGATCAGCGCGTCGAGCGGGTCGTCACCGGTCGGGGGTTCCGCGGCGACGTTCCAGTAGGTCACCGCGTCGCGGGTCGGCTCCGAGTCCACGGGGGTCACGAGGGTGATCAGGACGTCCTGGGCGTCGATGACCAGGTGGCACACCAGATCCCGTACGAGCCAGCCCGCGCAGCCGGACGGCCGCGCGAAGTCCTCGTCGGGGAGGCCGGCGACCGCCGTACGTAACGCGCTCCAGGTATGAGAGAAGAGATCCACTTCGGCACGGTAAGACGACGCGGCGACGTGAGGCAACCACATATCGGACCGTCACGCGAACGCGGCGACGCCGTCACCGGTGGGTGGCGAAGAACGCGCGGATGTCGTCGGCGAGCACCTGCGGTTCCTCCTGCGCGGCGTGGTGGCCGCCCTTGGCGTACTCGTTCCAGCGCACGACGGCGCCGTGGTCGCGTTCGGCGAGCGGGCGGATCGAGGGGAAGAAGTCGTCGGCGAAGCAGGCAACGCCCAGCGGGAAGGACGACCGCTCGGCGGGCGGTCTGCGCCCGTGATAGCCGACCAGGGCCGAACTGCCCGCGCTGTCGGTCAGCCAGTGGATCGTGGCGTTGGTGAGGATGTAGTCGTCGCTCACCCCTTCGCCGAAGAGCTGCAGGTTCCAGGCCAGCTGCCCGGCCGGAGAGTCGGCGAGCGCGTGCGCGAGGGTCTGCGGCCGGGTGGCCTGAAGGGTCAGATAGGCGCTTCCCCCGGCCATGAAGCGCTCCAGGGCGGCGAGTCTCCCCTGGTCGTCCGGCCCCAGCGCGGCCCGCTCGGCCGGATCGCCGGAGGGCAGCGAGAAGACCTGGGTGACGTGCACTCCGGCGACGCGGGGCTGGTCCAGGCGTCCCAGCTCGATGGAGACCAGGGAGCCGACGTCGTTGCCGTGCGCGCCGTAGCGCTCGTATCCGAGCCTCCGCATCAGTTCCGCCCACGCCGCGGCGACCCGGCGGCGGTCCCAGCCGGGCTCCCCCGGCGCGCCGGAGAACCCGAAGCCGGGCACCGAGGGGACGACCAGGTGGAAGGCGTCGCTCAGCCGTTCGATCAGCGGCAGATACTCCACGACCGACATGGGCCAGCCGTGGGTGAGGATGAGCGGAAGGGCGTCCGGCCGGGACGAGCGGATGTGCAGGAAGTGCACGTCGAGACCGTCGATCTCGGTCGTGAACTGCGGATGGGCGTTGATCCGCCGCTCCCAGAGGCGCCAGTCGTAGCCGTCACGCCAGTACTCGACCAGCCGTCGCACACGTTCGACGGGCACGCCGAGCCCGGCACCGGGCAGGGAACGGGTGAAACGTGTCCTGACCAGGCGGTCGGTCAGCTCGTCCAGGCTCGCCTGGGGAATCTCCACACGGAAGGGGCGCGTCATGACCGGGCCGTCTCGTCCAGCACCCGGGCCAGCTCGACCGGCCTGGTGATCATCGGCCAGTGTCCGGAGTCCAGGACGACCATGTCGTGGTCCGGAAGGTCCGGCGGGTCGCCCGGGTCACCCGCGCAGACGATGTAGGTACGCGGCAGTTTCCGCACCGCGCCGAGGTCGTCCGGCGCCGGGTCCTGGAGGGTGCCGACCGGCTGGCCGACACCGCGGGCACGCAGCCACGCGAAGTCCTCGGCGGTGAGTCCGTGGTCGCCGAAGTTGGCGTCGATGATCTCGTCGCTCATCACGGAGATCCGCCCGTCCTGGACGGTCTCCATGATGGCCTCGACGGTGGAGGCGGGGATGATGTCGAACAGGCTTCTGCCCGGCTCGGGCAGGGAGGCGGCGACGTAGACCACCCGGGCGATCCGGTCGGGGATCGCGTTGGCGGCGATCGTGGCCGGGGCTCCGCTGTAGGAATGCGCCACGAGCACCACCTCCCTCAGGTCGGCGTACTCGATCGCGGCCGTGATGTCACGGGCGTGGGTGGTGAGCGTCGTGGCAGGCGAGCCCAGGTGGGCGCGGTCGCCGAAGCCGGTGAGCGTCAGCGGGTGCACCTGGTGGCCGTGTGCGGTCAGCAGCGGCGTGACCCGCTCCCAGGCCCACGCGCCGAGGAACGAACCGCCGACAAGAACGATGGTCGACACCTGGTCGACTCCTTTCGATCGATCTCCTGTGGCGCAACGCTAGGGCGGATTGTGGACGATTTCTGCCCTCATTAGGATCGGGTTCATGTCCCGTCCGGCAACCCGTGTCCTGGCGCTGTTGGAGATCCTCCAGGACCGCGGCCTGGTGCCCGCCGACGAACTGGCCCGGCGCCTGGCCGTCGACGCACGTGCCGTCCGCCGGTACGTCACGGCCCTGCGCGACATGGACATCCCCGTCGAGTCGGTCCGTGGCCGTTACGGCGGCTACCGGCTCGCGCACGGCGTGCGCCTGCCGCCCCTGATGCTCTCCGACGACGAGGCGGTGGCCGTCGCCGCCGCGCTGGTCACCGGCAGGCACGAACCGGTGGGCGAGCCGGGCCCGGCCGACCGGGTGCTGGTCAAGCTCAACCGCGTCCTGCCCGCCGCGTTACGTCGGCGTGTCACCGCGCTGGTCTCCTCGACCTCCGCGACGACGGGCCCGCTGACCCCGGACCCGCACCTGGTCCTGACGCTGGCCGCGGCCGTCCACGCGCGTCACACCGTACGGATCGAGCACACCCGCGGCGCGCGTGAGGTGGACCCCTACGGGCTCGTCGTGCACGGGCGCCGCTGGTATCTGGTCGGGCACGACCATCTGCGCGACGCCGTCCGCATGTACCGCCTGGACAGGATCGGCGCCGCCGCGGAACTGCCCGCCCGGTTCACCCCTCCCGAGGGGTTCGACCCCACCGACCACGTCATGCGGACGATGACGCTCGGGGCCTGGACCCACCGCACCGAGGTGTGGATGGACACCGACCTTGAAACCGCACGCGACCGGCTGCCCGCCCCCTTCGGCGACCTGTACCCCTGCCCGGAAGGCGGGGTTCTCCTGGTCAGCGGGGCCGAGGACCTGAAGGCCATGGCGCGCGTCCTGACCGGTCTGCCCTGGTCCTTCACCGTCAGGAACCCGCCCGCCCTGGTCACGGCGCTCACCGAGCACGTCGCCTCCCTCGCCCAGGCCGTGGCCCGCTCCCAGTCGTAGAAGGTCACGGCCCCGTACGGCACGCGCCGGTTGTCCGGTGGACGAGAGCGGCGTCGGCGAACCGCTCAGGCCGGAGTGTCAGCGGCTCTCGACGGCCATCCGCAGGCCCAGGGCGATGAGGACCGTGCCGCTGACCGCTTCCAGCCTGCGCCGGATCGCCGGGCGGCGAAACCACGCCCCGGCCCGTCCGACCACGGCCGCCAGCGCCAGGTACAGGACGATCTCGATGGCCACCTGGACCGCGGCGAGCAACGAGGTCGTGGCGAACAGCGGCCGGTCGGCGGGTACGAACTGGGGATAGAAAGCGATCATGAAGGCGGCGATCTTCGGGTTGGCCAGCATCACGACCGCCCCCTCACCGAACGCCTTCCACCAGGACGGCGACGATCCGGGCCCAGGCTCCTCCGCCACCGTCTCCCCGGCCCGCGCACCGCGCCACGCCGTACGCCAGGCCCTGAAGCCGAGGTACAGCAGGAAGCCGCCGCCCACCACGCGCAGGATCAGGTAGGCCACCTCGGAGGCGGCGACGAGGGCGGTGAGCCCGGTGGCGGCGAGCAGCGCCCACGCGTACAGGCCCGCCTCCAGGCCCAGCACCGTGGGCACCGCGCCGGAGAAGCCGTGCAGGGCCGCGCGCCGCAGAATCAGCGCCATCGCGGGCCCCGGTGAGGCGGAGATCAGCATGACGGCGAGGACGAAGGCGGGCAGCGAGGAGAGGAGGTCCATGGAGGGCATCATGATCGTCCATATATCGCCCGTTCAACGGATTTAGTGCCATATACAGGTTTCTGCCAGGACCTCGTCAACGGCCGGGAAGACGACGGCGGGAACACTCTTTACCCCCCTGGAGTGGGCGTCCTCCCCTGCGGGGAATCGTTTCATGGCGGGTTCTTTCGGAACCCGACCTGCGCCGATCAGCACCACCGCTGAGAAGGCAGAGTGCGAACGGGGGTAGGGATCATGACCGTTTCCAGCGCTCCGATGAACCTCACCCGAGCCGCCCACGTTGGGATCTCGGTCTCGGACCTGGACGCGTCGATCGCGTTCTACAGGGCCCTCACCGGACGGGAGCCCGTCGTCGCGGACGAGACCATGCACAGTGTGCCCTTCGGCGAGGCACAGGGGCTGCCCGTCGCGAAGCTGCGGTACGCCACGTTCAACCTCGACAACGTCGGCATCGACCTCATCCAGTTCCAGGACCCGGTCGGGGAGCGGACGGACGGGGCGGCGAACCGTCCGGGCTCGATGCATCTGTGCTTCAAGGTCGACGACTTCGACGCGGTGTACAGGCGTATGAAAGAGGCCGGGTACGACTTCCTCGGCGAGGACTACACGTTCATCGCGGGCGAGGTCACTCCTGACGCGGCACTCGGCACCCAGGTCGCCTACTTCAACGATCCTGACGGCACCAATCTGGAGATCATCCGGCCCAAGGGAGGTTTCTCCAACTGAGACCGCCGGTCCGGCCAGGCCGGTCCGGCCGGATCCGGGAGCGGCCGTGGATCAGCTCCTCGTCCGGGACGGGGCCAGGCGAAGGAAGGCGGCGTAGGCCAGCAGCACCAGCACGACCGCGTCGATCGTCAACGTCACCAGCGACCGCACCACCAGCCCGGCGCCCACCGTCACGATCAGCCCGGCCGCCAGCACTCCCATCGCCGCCGGCAGCGCCAGCCGTACTCCCAGGCCCGGCTGGGACACCGGTTCGCTCAACGGCCTGCGCCACAGCCACCAGCAGGCCGAGCCCAGCGCCGTCAGGGTGATCAGTGAACCGACCAGGTGCACCCCCTCGGACTCCATCAGCACCACGTCCCCGGCGGCGAGCAGCCACTCGTCCACCAGGCGGTCCCACAGCAGGTGGGTGGCGATCCCGACGGCGGCGGCCACCGGCCACCATGCCCAGCGCGCCGCCCGCCCCCGGCCGCGGCGCCCCATCCTGCGGGCCAGCGCCTGGGGCAGCAGGGCGCGGACCGGGGCGGCGCACACCGTGATCACCCCGGCCAGGATCAGCGCCATGACCAGGTCGAAGACCATCGACCCCGTCTCCACCCGGTGGGTCTGCCCGGCGTCCCGCAGCGGGGACCATGGCGCGGAGACCGGAACGAGCACGTCGGTGAGCCCGTAGGGGACGAAGTAGGGAAGGTCGGGGACCATCGCTCCTGCGGCCAGCGCCGCCGGTGGCAGGAACCGGCGCAACGGGATCGCGACAACAGGATGAATAAGGGTAAAAGGCACGAAATGGCACACTATCGGCCATGGCGGGGTGGTGTTGACAATGGTCATGAGCCCCCGGTGGGCGCCGGACCATCGGTCCGCCCGCGGGTCCGCAGGTCCCACAGCCGGACCGTGCCGTCCTCGTCACCGCTGAGCAGTACCTGGTCGCCGTTCACCGTGCCCGCCGCGAGCGCGGTCACCGCCGTCCCGGGTCGAACGGCCATCTCCGCCAGGACCGCACCGTCGGCGGGGTCCCGTAGCTGGATCGGAGCCCCGGCGACCCGGCCCGTGACAAGGACGGGTCGCCGGCCGTCCAGGGCAACGGTGAACGAGGGGAAGGAGAAGAGCCGGGCGTCCTCCTGCCGGTTCTCGACGGACGGGCCGAGCTCCTGCCGCCTTTCGAGATCCCACCGTCTCAGGCCGTAGTCGGAGCCCGTGACGAGGGTGGGCCGCCCATCGAGGGTGAGCACCTGGAACCGGTCGAAGCTCTCGGCCTCCTGCCTGGCGGGCAGGACAGCACCGGTCCTGTGACGTGTGGTGAGATCCCAGAGCTGCGCGTGGCCGGGGTCGTCCCCGTGGTTGTCGACGGCGACGACGAGGATCGGCCGGGAGCGCACCCGCGCCGACGCCAGTGCCGTGATCGCCGTGCCCGCGCCGGTGTCCAGGCTCCCGGCGGACGTGCCCGAGGCCAGGTCCCAGATCCGGACCCGGCCCCGGCGGTCGCCGGTGAACAGTGCGGGAGCCCCCCGAAGGGCGCCGAAGGCGAACGCGGAGACAGGTGCGGGAACGTGGAGCAGCTCCCTGCGGGTGTCCAGATCCCACAGGCGCCCGCCGTACCCGCCGACGGTGAAGACCACCGACCGGCCGTCCAGCTCGGCGACGGCGGCGCGGTCGCCGGGCAGCGGCCCCGCGGCGGGTTCCAGGGTGGGCAGCCACCGGACCCTGACCAGCCCGTCGGCCCCGGCGGTGACGGCCACGTCCCTGCCCCGCGACCTGCCGAAGGCCACTGTCCGGACGGCGGATCGGACAGCGGCCCGGCCTCCGGTGCTCGCCCGCGGACCGTCCTCTGGAGCATGTGTCCTGGAGGGCGTCGTGGTCACGGAGGAGCACCCGGCGAGGCCGGCGGCGCAGACCCCGGTGACCACGGCGGCGACGATCGATCGCCGGAGCGGCAGTCTGGGCATGCCCCTTTCTCCCAGACGGAGGTCCCACGGGCAACAGGACCCCGCTGACGGCCGCCAACGCCGTGCCCAGCTCCCAGAACGGCACGCAGACCGGCGCGCAGTTCTTCGCCGGGGAGAGCGCTCCCTGGACCGCCCAGACGGTCGGGGCCTGGGGGAACATCCCGACGGCGTCCGTCAACGTCACCGTGCCCGCGGGGACGACCCGGTTCGTCGACGCCCGCTTCACCGCCGAGTCTCTCTGCGTCGGCGACCCCAGCGCGTGGTGCTCCGTGCGCGTCGTCGCGGTCAACTCCGCGGGAACGACCATCGAGCTGCAGCCGGTCACGAGTACGGACTACAGGTTCGACACCCCCGGCGGCGCCGAGGAGGCGCACGCCCTTGAGCGCTTCTCCCCCTCGCTGGGCCCCGGGACCTACACCGTCCGGGTGCAGGCCCTGCGCATCACCGGCATCACCCAGTTCACCCTGGACGACTACGCGTTCGTGGTCGGCCTCGTCGAGCCCTGAGGTGTGAGGGGACGGCACCGACCATCGGTGTCCCCGCGGTCAGGTGTGCGCCGCGAGGACCGCGTGGTGGTCGGTGCCCTCCGGCCCGTCGGGATCGGTGTGCACGGTGGCCGCCCGCAACCGGGGCAACTCGTGGATGAGGTGGTGTTCGGCCTCGACCGCCACCGCGTGCGCCCGCACCAGCGACAGTTCGTGACCGACCACGATGTCGACCTCCGCGCGCAACGCGTGCCCGATCCAGCGCAGCCGTATCGAGCCGACACGCTTCACACCCGCGACCCGGGCGACGATCTGCTCGGCCTGTTCGACCAGGGAGGGATCGACCGCGTCCATCAGCCGGTGGTAGACCTCCCGGGCCGCGTCCCTCAGCACGAAGCAGATCCCCACCGTGATCAGCAGGCCGACGACCGGGTCGGCGAGCGGCCAGCCGAGCGCGGCGCCGCCCGCGCCGAGGAGGACGGCCAGGGAGGTGAAGCCGTCGGTACGGGCGTGCAGGCCGTCGGCCACCAGGGCGGCCGAGCCGATCTCACGGCCGACCCTGATCCGGTAACGGGCCACCCACTCGTTGCCGAGGAAACCGACCACGCCCGCGACGGCCACCCAGCCGAGCGCCTGGACGTTCTCGGGGACGATCAGGCGCCTGATCGCCTCATAGGCGGCCATGCCCGCCGAGGCGGCGATCAGGATCACGATGACGATCCCGGCCAGGTCCTCCGCCCGGCCATACCCGTAGGTGAACCGGCGCGTGGCCGCCCGCCGTCCCAGCGAGAAGGCGATCGCCAGCGGGACGGCGGTCAGCGCGTCGGCGACGTTGTGCAGGGTGTCGCCCAGCAGCGCCACCGACCCCGAGGCCGCCACGATCACCGCCTGGACCAGCGCGGTCACCATGAGCACGGCGAAGGAGATCGCCAGCACACGCATGCCACGGGTGCTGGACTCCAGCGCCACGTCGGTTTTGTCGGCGCTGTCGTGACTGTGCGGGACGAAGGCGTGCCTGGCGCGGGCCAGCAGTCCACGACTCCCGCCATGCCCATGCCCATGCCCGTGGCCGTGGCCGTGGCCGTGGGGATGGTGGTGCGGCTCGTGGGGGGTGGTGTGATCGCTCACGACAGCTCCAGTCTGTGCGAATCGGGGTGAGCCGGTTGGACGGCGGACCGCCCATCCCTCATTATGTGCAGATGAGCGCACGCATGCACCTATCAGGTGCGCATGACTCGCAAGAGCGTGACCAGGGCGAACGCCTGGCCGTCGCCGCCGACATCCTGTCCCTGCTGGCCGACCGCACCCGCCTGGCCCTGCTGCGGCGGCTGTCAGAAGGCGAGGCGGACGTGACGACGCTCACCGCCGCCTGCGACCTCGCCCGCCCGGCGGTCAGCCAGCACCTGGCCCGCCTTCGCCTGGCCGAGCTGGTCACCACCCGAAAGGAGGGCCGCCGCGTGATCTACGCTCTGCGTCACGGACACCTGCGGCGTCTGGTGGACGAGGCGCTCAACGCCGCCGACCACCAGCTCGGGCACCTTCCCCCACACGACTGAACGCGCCCCCGAACCACCTCTCCGCCCGGGAACCACGCCGGGCGTGAAATAGTTCAGGGCGTGGCGGATATCCGAATCGAGTGGCCGGACCCGGAGGGCCAGGAGATCGTGGAGCGTCTGTTCGCCGTGGCGGCGGCCCTGCGCGTGAACTTCGAGGAGACCGCCGCCCATGTCGGGCTCACCGTTCCGCAGGCCCAAACACTGATCCACCTCCAGGAGCCCCAGCGCATGGGAGGGGTGGCCGCACATCTGCGCTGCGAGCCGTCCCACGTGACCGCGATCGCCGACTCCCTCGAACGGAGCGGCTTCCTACGCCGGGAACCGGACCCCGAGGACCGCAGGGCCAAGCGGCTTCTTCTCACAAGCCGTGGACACCAGCTCAGGGACCGCCTCCTGGCCCGCCTGTTCGAAAACGCGCCGATCATCTCGGTACTCGACGCCGGCCAGCGGACCGAGTTGCTCTCGCTGCTGCGCACGGCCCAGTCGGCGACCGAACCCGGCACCCGGAACTGAGCCCCGGAGGGGCCCGCCTCCACGGTTCGCCCGGCACCGTCGGGCGGTGTCATCGCTGCCTGGAATCCGTTCGTCCTTGACGTGGCGAGGCCCTTTGGCCCTGGTGGGCCCCCCGTCGGCACGCGAGAAACAACTTCTGATAGAAAACAGTTCAATCATTGAAGTAATTTCCGTGAGGAGATCGCGGCCATGTTCATCGCCACCGCCGTCCTGTCCGTCCTGCTGGCCCTCGCCTTCGCCGGAGCAGGCTTCCCGAAGGCCTCCGGCAAGGAGGAGATGGCCGCCCAGCTCGGCAGACTCGGCGTGTCCGCCGGGTTCATGCGCGTCATCGGCGCGCTGGAGATCATCGGAGCCGTCGGCCTGATCGCCGGGCTGTGGGTCGGAGCCCTCGGCGTGGCGGCGGCGATCGGCCTGGCGCTCCTCATGGCCGGCGCCGTCGCCACCCACGTCAAGGCCCGTGACGCCGCCAAGGGCAGCCTGCCCTCCCTGGTCCTGCTGGTGCTCAGCGCGGTCACGGCCGCCCTTGGCCTGGCCGCCCTCTGAGTCCTCCTCCGCGCGGAGCGCCCACCCGGTCCTCGTTCTCCTCGGAAGTGCCCTCGGCGGTTCGGGGCGCGGGCCGGAGAACACCGCGGTGGCCGTCGGAACGGACGGCCAAGACCGCCTCCCGGAAGGTCTGGGGGCGTCGAAATGTAAAGCACACCTTCCATGAAGTCATGGACACTTTACTTCATGGAAGGTGTGCTTTACATTCGTTCCATGGCAAACCAGATACAGCAGGACCAGCTGACGCGCGCGGCCCGGCGCGCCGTGCTCATCGACGGCATACCCGTGTCTACTTTGGGGGTGATCGCCCTGGCCCTCGGCAGCAACCCCGACCAGAGCACCGCCCAGAAGGCCTGGTGGATCGCGACCACCATCGTGTTCACCCTCGCGATCGCCTGGGTGCTGCTGCGTGCGTTCCGGCGAGCGGACGAATACCTGCGCAGGATCCAGCTGGAGAGCATGGCCGTCGCGTTCGCCGCGGTCCTCGTGGCGCTGCAGGTGGCCACCCTGCTCGACGCCGCGGGTGTCGTACGGCTCCAGCAGCTCGCGCAGGTGATCCTTCTCGGCGGTGTGGCGACATGGCTGCTGATCGCGGACCTGCGCACCCGCCTGAACCGGTGACGGCCCACCATGAAGAACCGACTGCGCGAGCTGCGTGCGGCCCGCCGATGGAGCCAGGCCGACCTGGCCGACCGGTGCGAGGTCTCCCGGCAGGCCATCAACGCCATCGAGACCGAGCGGTACGACCCCAGCCTGCCCCTGGCCTTCACCATCGCCGACGTCTTCGGCCTGACCATCGAGGAGATCTTCCAGCCCGACCGACCGGAAGCGACGGACAACCCGCTCTGACGCCGAGTCCTTTCAAAAGGTCAGGTGGCGCGGGTTCCGCGGCTCCTCGGCGGTTTCGAGGTCGCCGGGACATCGACGCCGGGTTGGCCTTCCCACGGCTTGAGCATGTCGCATGACGACCGGGAGGGCGTTTCCGGTGCCTGTTGTCCGATGAGGTGGATGCGGTGACGGTAATCGATCGGAGAGATCTCGTAGGCGGCGCGAAAAAGACGACTGAAGTGCGCGTTGTTGGCGAATCCCCAGCGAGCGGCGATGGCGTGGACGGGCCGGAGCCGCAGAGCGGGGTCGGCCAGGTCATGGCGGCAGCGTTCCAGGCGGCATGAGCGGATCCAGGCGGCCACACTCAGCCCCTGGTCCTGAAAAAGCCGGTGCAGGTAACGAACGGAGATCTGGTGTGCCGCGGCGATGCCCGCGGGGCACAACTCCGGGTCGCTCAGATACCGCTGGATGAACGCGTGGATGCGTGCCCGCAACATCTGACGGGGCGACTCGGTCTGCGGGAAGGAGCCTGCTTCGAGGATGTGAGCGCAGGTCGCGGCGACCAGGTCCAGGGTGATCATGGACAGCCGGGTGGCGTCGGCCGCGCTGCAACTGGAGGTGTGCCGGGCCAGCCCAAGGATGTGCCGGCGCAGCAGGGCGCCGACCCCGGCCGAGCAGGGCAGGCTTCGACCGGCGAGCCGTACCAGAGAGTCGGCGGGCAAGGGCATCAGCACCTTGGGGATGTACAGGATCACGATCTCGGCACCACCGGTCATGTCGGCCAGCAGGTGGATGTGGAAGGGCTGGGTGGTGTCGTGGAACAGCAGGTCCCCCGGGCCCGCGATCACCTGCCGACTCCCCAGATCCAGCTGCTCGGCGCCGCGCAGGGGCAGCGAGAGGCAGTACGTCCCGGGGGCCGAGCGGCGGATCAGCGTGTCGGCACGCCAGACCTGCGACGGCGGGAACGAAAGCCATGACAGGTGCAACGCCCCGAGACCGATCCGGCGCACGACGGCGTGGGACGCCCCTTCGTGGTCGCCGAGGACGACCGCGGGAGGCCGTCCGCCGACCGTTTCCCGGTGCCGGACGAAACGGCCGGCGGATGGTTCGTGGTCACGGAAAACGGGCTCGGCATTCACCGTGGAATTCGTTGGCTGCCCGCCGCGCTCGTCGAGGCGCAAGAAAGCCTCCAGCTCGTTCTTCGGAAGACGTGTCTTTTCCTTTCTCGACCATAGGTAGCCGCCGGAGAGGTTGTTGCGCAGGTCAGGCCCCGGTGCGCAACAAAAAGAATCCGATCGGCGCAGGCCGCAATTCTCTGACGGGCGCACCCGAAACCACGCAGCCGATCCGGTGAAGGAACGCCACGGTTGCCGCTGTTTCTCGGCCTGAGTTAATTTGACGGCTCGGTCGACCTCTCGGCGCCGAGGCGGAGGGAGCACTGGATGGGCCGGAGTGAGACTCCCCTGGATCCCACCGCGGGGGTGGCCCAACGTTTCGCCTACGAGCTCCGTAAACTGCGGCAGGAGGCGGGTGGTCCCACCTACCGGGAAATGGCCGACCGGGCGGGATATTCGGTCAGCGTGCTGTCGCGGGCGGCGGCCGGGCAGCGGCTGGCGTCCTGGCCTGTGGTGGAGGCCTACGTACGCGCCTGTGGCGGGGACGTGGCCGGCTGGCGGACGCGCTGGCGGCAGGCGGCCGAAGAACACGCCTCCCCCGCCGCCGGTGAGGAGGAGCGGGCTGCGCCGTACCAGGGGCTGACGCACTACGACGTCGGCGACCGTGACCGCTTCTTCGGCAGGCAACGGTTGCTGGACCAGGTGACAGGAATGCTGGAGCGGCGGCGCCTGGCCGCGGTGTTCGGCCCGTCGGGCAGCGGCAAGTCCTCACTGCTACGCGCCGGCCTGATCCCCGCCGCCCGGTACGGTGCCCTGGGCGAACCTGTGCCGGCCGTCGTGACGCTCACTCCCGGTGCCCACCCGATGCGTGAGCACGCCGGCACCTTCACCGCCTTCACCGGGGGTGAGCTGGTGGTGGTCGACCAGTTCGAGGAACTGTTCACCCTGTGTTCGGACGTGGCCGAGCGGGCCGCGTTCATCGACCTGCTGCTGGCGACGGCCGGACCGGGCGGTGGGCGGGTGGTCCTCGCGGTGCGGGCCGACTTCTTCGGCCGTTGCGCCGAGCATCCCACTCTCACCGAGGCCCTACAGGGCTCGACGGTGCTGGTCGGGCCGATGAACCGGCAGGAGTTGCGGGAGGCGATCGTCAAACCGGCCGTCGCCGCCGGGCTGATCGTGGAACGCGCCCTGACCGACCGGATCATCGAGGACGTGGCGGGAGAGGCCGGTGGGCTGCCGCTGATGTCACACGCGCTGCTGGAGACCTGGCGACGCCGCCGTGGCACTCTGCTGACCCTGGAAGGCTACGAACGGGCCGGCGGGGTGCACGGGGCGATCGCCGCCACCGCCGAGCAGGTTTACACGCACCTGTCTCCCGAGCAGGCCGACCAGGCCAAGCGGGTGCTGCTGCGGCTGGTCAGCCCGGGTGAGCAGGCGGCCGACACCCGCTGCCCGGTCTCCTACGAGGACTTCGACCATGTCGCACACCCCGAAGGGGTGCTGGAACGGCTCGCCCGGGTCCGGCTGGTGACGCTGCACGACGACCACGTCGAACTGACCCACGAGGCGCTGATCACCTCCTGGCCGCGGCTGCGCGCCTGGATCGATCAGGAGCGTGAGCTGCTGCGCCTGCGGCGGCGCCTGGGTGAGGCCGCCGCCCTCTGGAACGAGCACGGCCGGGACGCCGGTGTCCTGTACCGGGGAACGCGCCTGACCGCCGCCAAGCCGTTGCTGAGCCACCCCGACGACCTCACCGTCGCCGAGCAGGCCTTCCTGCGCGCCTCCGTGCGGGCGGCGGAGTCGGCCGACCGCGCCACCGCCCGGCGCAGGCGGCTGGCGCGGCTGGCGGTGGCCGCGCTGGCCGTCCTGGCCATCGTGGCCTCGGGCGCCGCCGTGTCCGCGGTCGCCGCGGCCCGTCAGGTCGACGCCCGTGGCCGCGAGATCCTGGCCCAGCTCGTCGCCAAAAGAAGTGACGAACTGGCCGCGACGGACCCGGCCCTGTCCGGGCTGCTGGCCGCCGCCTCCTGGCGTTTCGCCTCCACCGCCGAGGCCCGCTACGACATGCTGACCATGCTGACCGGTTCCCTGGACGGAGTTCTGAGAAACCCCACCGGCGCCGTCACCACCGTGGTCTTCAGTCCCGACGGCCGCCTGCTGGCCACCGCCGGCGCCGACGGGAGCGTTCAGCTGTGGCAGTTCGCCTCCCATCAGCTCGTCTCCACCTTGTTCGTCGGCCCCGCCCGCTACGGCGCTGTCCTCACGATGGCCTTCAGCCCGGACGGCCGCCTGCTGGCCACTGCCGGCGTCGGTGAGGACGTGCGGCTGTGGGAGGTCGCCACCCGTCGCCTGGTCGGGACCCTGCCCACCAGTCACACCACCGCCGTCACCACCATGCAGTTCAGCCGGGACGGTGTCCGGCTGAACACCGCCGACGACGAGGGAGGCGTCCAGGTGTGGGACGTCGTCGCTCGCCGTCCGGTCGCCACCTTGCCCATCGCCTCTGCTCGCGGCGCCGTCATGGTGGCCTTCAGCCCCGACGGCACCACCGTTTCCGCCAGTTACCTTGATGGGGCACGCGTACAGCGCTGGGATCTGGCCACTCGCCGCATGAAGGGCCCGATGTTCGACGGCGACGTCGGAATGTCCCCTCGGGTGAGGTTCAGCGCCGACGGCGCCGTCGCCGCCACCTTCGGGATGGCGAGTCCGAGTGTGCGGTTATGGGACGCCGCCACCGGCAGCCCGGTCGGCCGTCCCCTGCCGACGGGCTACACCGGCGACCTGGCACTCAGCTCGGACGGCGCCATGCTGGCCGTCGTCGACGAAGGCGGCAGACGCATCCGGCTGTGGGACGCCCGTACCCAGAGGCCCGTCGGCGTTCCGTTGAGCGGACACACCGGCCCGATCGCGAACATCGCGTTCAGCCCGAGCGGCGGCATCCTGGCCAGCGTCAGTGATGACGGCACCATCCGGTTGTGGAACACCGCGACATTCCACGAGATCAGCGGCCTTCCATCCGGTCACACCCTCGATGTCACCGCCGTGGCCTTCAGCCCGGACAGCCGTCTGCTGGTCAGCGGTGGAACCGACAAAACCTTCCGCCTGTGGGACGTCACGACGCGCCACCTGAGCGGCTCCCCCGTGACCGGCTCCGCCAGCGGTATCGCCACACTGGCGTTCAGCCCTGACGGCCGTCTGCTGGCGACCTCCGGCAGCGACGCGAACGTTCACCTATGGGACGCCGTCACCCGCCAACCGGTCGGTGCTCTCGCCCTTGGCAACTCCGAAAGTGTGGTGAACTCGGTCGCCTTCAGCCCTGACGGTCGTCTGCTGGCGGCGGGGAACTGGCGCGGCGTCATCCGGCTGTGGGACGTGGCCTCCCATCTCCCGGTGGGCGCTCCCCTCGTGAGGGGAAGCAGGCCGGTGAACTCGGTCGCCTTCAGCCCTGACGGCCGTCTGCTGGCGGCGGGGAACTGGCGCGGCGTCATCCAGTTGTGGGACGTGGTCTCCCAGCTTCCGGTCGGTGCTCCTCTGGAGGGGCACAACGGTCCGGTGAACTCGGTCGCCTTCAGCCCCGACGGCCGTCTACTGGCCACGGGCGGGCAGGACAGGACCATCCGGCTGTGGGACATGGTCACCCGCCTCCCGGTCGGTGCTCCTCTGGAGGGGCACAACGGTCCGGTGAACTCGGTCGCCTTCAGCCCCGACGGCCGTCTACTGGCCACCGGTGGGGAGGACAGGACCATCCGGCTGTGGGACATGGCCACCCGCAGGCCGATCGGCACTCCCCTGTCCGGTCACAGCCGTGCCGTCCGCACGGTCGCCTTCAGCCCCGACGGTCGCCTGCTGGCCACCGGTGGGGAGGACAGGACCATCCGGCTGTGGAAGACGGAGCTGCCCCCGGATCCGCCCGCGGCGGTCTGCGCCGCCGTGGGGCGCTCCCTCACCCGGCAGGAATGGCAGCAGTATGTTCCCGGGGAGTCGTATCAGCAGATCTGCCCTTGACGATCCGCGGACCAAGCTCTCAGCGCGGGGCGAGGACGCAGAACTCGTTGCCCTCCGGGTCGGCGAGGACCGTCCAGGGAACGTCGCCCTGGCCCACGTCGGCGGACGTCGCGCCAAGGGCCCGAAGGCGCGCGACCAGGTCCGCCTGGTGGGCGGCGGAGGTGGTCGCGAGATCGACGTGCAGGCGGTTCTTCACCGTCTTGGGTTCCGGTACGGCGACCACGTCGATGTACAACGCGGCGGGGTCGGGATAGGCGAAGCCCACGGGTTCGACGTTGGTCACGCCGGGTCCCTCGCTGGAGACGCCCCAGCCGAGGGCCTCCGCCCAGAAGCCGCCGACCACGGAGTCATCCCGGGCGTCCATCGCAATCTGTACAAGCCTCGTCGCCATGCCGCCGATCCTACGAGGGAGAACCGGCTCAGCCGGAGTGCAGGACCCGGAGGCGACCGGGTTCCGCCGGGTCCCGGTCGACGATCTGGACCGGTGCCCAGACCCACTGCCGGACGCTGATGCCCGGAGTGCGGGAGAACCGGATCCACCCACGGGTGCCCTCGACCGCGACGTGCGGCCATGCTTCGGCGACACGTGCCCGGTCCGTGCCGTGGGACCGCAGCGCGTCGGCGAGGACGGCGATCGTGTCGTAGCCCTCGAAGGCCACGAAGGAGGGTGCTTCGGCCAGCCGTTCGCGAAGGGCCGTCTCGACGCGTGCTCCGAGCGGGCTGAGGACTTCGGGCAGGTAGCGCAGGAAGGGGATCGCGACGCCGTCGTCGCCCAGCAGCGTCGCCCACTCGGCGGACTCAGGTTGCCCGGCCGGAGCGCCGATCATGATCTCGCCGAGGCGCGGGTCACGGCGGACGGACGTGACGATCGACGCCGCCGGCTCCGGGTGACCGACCAGAAGGAGAAGGGCTGTCGCGCGGTCACGGACGAGTGCGTCGCACACGGCCGCGGGGGTGAGTGCGAGCATGTCGAGTTCGATGACGGTGCCGCCACGGGGGGCGAGGTGGTCCCGCAGGACGCGGGTCCCGGACGCCCAGTAGACACTCGGCTGGACCGCCACGGCGATCCGGCTGTGGCCCGCGCGGAGAAGGAAGTCCGCGTAGATCCGCCAGCCGTGGGACTGCGCGGGGGCCAGGCGCGCGACCCACTCCGTCGGCCGCTCGGTGAGCTCGTCGAGGACCGCCGACGAGCAGAGGAACGGCAGGCCGAGGGCGTCGGCCCTGGCTGCGGCGGCTCGGGCGACGACGCTGTGATACTCCCCCACGAGGGCGGTCACCCCCAGACCGGCCAGTTCGTCCACGGCCGCCGCGGCCTTCTGCGGATCGGCCGCGGTGTCCCTGACCACCAGTTCGAGCGGCCTTCCGGCGATGCCCCCGGCGTCGTTGACCTCGTGAACGGCCAGCTCAAGTCCGGCGATCAGGTGCCGGCCCGCCTCGACCCAGCCAGGCCGGGTCAGCGGGGCAAGAGCGCCGATCCGGATGGATGACTCGGCGGCCCGTTCCGCTCCAGATGACGACGATGACGTGTTCATGTGCTGGCGTCTCCTGTGCGGTGAGTCATTGAGCGGTTTGCCTGGATCACGGAGTGGCAAGGCCTGATCGTACGCGGCGGGGCGCGCCCGGGTGATGAGGCCACCGCCGTCGGGGCCGGAACGCGTCGGCGTCGCGTGCACCAGTGTGCGAACGTCCGTGGTCCGCGTCCGAGCGGTCGTTCCACGGCGTCGGTGAGGAAAGGTCACGGTGGACCTCACCGGCAGCGGTACAACTGACCCTGGTCGGGGTGCTAGGCTGCCGTTCGTTCGGTATTGGATCGGTGTGGGAGGGAGGTGAGGTTTGATGACCGCGGTGAAGACCGCTGCCATGGGCAGCGCCCGGACCAACCTCACGTCCCGGGCCCCGGTCTGACCCACTTCTTCCCCCAGCCTTGAGCCATCGGGTTCGCCAGGCGGGGTGACGTCCGCGTCTCGTCGGGGCCCCTTCTCCGCAAGGGTCTCTCACGTTGCCATACACGTACACCGATCCATCCGGCCTGTTCAGGTACGGGTGGACCGGCGCACTCGACCGAACCTTCACCGAGCACTACGAAGCGGGCCTCGTGCCGGCCCGGATCTCCCGGGTCGATCGCGGCCTGTGCACGGCGATCACCACGTCGGGCCCGCTGCGGGCCTCGTTCGCCGCGCCGTACCCGCCCGACCCGCTCCTGACGCCCTGCACCGGCGACTGGGCCGCGCTGCGCCCGGGCGCCGAACCGCACCTGGCGGCGCTGCTGCCGCGGCACAGCGCGATCGTGCGCTCGTCGGCGTCCAGGTCCTCCCACGGACAGGTGCTCGCCGCCAACGTCGACACGGTCGTCATCGCCCTGTCCCTGGCCACGCCCCTGGACGCGGCCAAACTGGAGCGGCTGCTCGCCCTGGCCTGGGAGAGCGGGGCGCAGCCGGTGATCGTCTTGACCAAGGCGGACCTGGCCGACGATCCCGAGGCCGTCCACGCCGAGGCCGAAGCGCTGGCACCCGGCGTGGACGTCCTGGTCACCAGCGTCGCCACCGGTCACAACATCGACGTGCTGGCCGCGCTGGTGCGCGGTACCACCGTGCTGCTCGGCCCCTCGGGCGCGGGCAAGTCCAGCCTCGGCAACACGCTGCTCGGCGAGGAGCGGCTGGCCACCGGCACGGTACGCGAGCAGGACGGCAAGGGCCGCCACACCACGGTCCGCCGCGAACTGGTTCCCCTGCCCGGCGGCGGGGTCCTCATCGACACGCCCGGCCTGCGCGGGATCAGCCTGCATGACGCCGCCGACGGCCTGGAGCAGGTCTTCGCCGAGATCGAACGCCTCGCTCGGGACTGCCGCTTCGGCGACTGCGCCCACGACACCGAACCGGGTTGCGCGGTTCAGGCCGCCATCGACGCGGGCGAGCTGGCCGGACGCCGTCTGGACAGCTACCGCAAGCTGCAACGGGAGAACGCCTGGGCGGCCGCACGTACCGATGCCCGGTTGCGCGACGAGCGCGTCAACCGGCAGAAGGCCATCACCAGTCACCTGCGCGCCACCTACAGGTTCCGGGACCAGCAGCCATGACCGGCCGCGTCCCACCGACCTCCTCGACCGTTCATCGGCCACCCGGAGGCCGCACCACCATGCCCGGAGGACCGTACGACCCGGTCGGCGACCCCACAGTGGCGGCGTTCTTCGCCCTGCACGACAACCTGGCACGTCAAGGCCCCGGCTCCGACGCGACCGCCCGCCACCTGCTGTCCCTGGCCGGGCCGCCGACGCCGCGCCCGCGCGTGCTGGACATCGGCTGCGGGCCGGGCCGCTCCTCGCTGGTGCCGGCCCAGGCCGGAGCCGAGGTCACCGCGGTCGACCTGCGTCAGCCGTACCTCGACTGGTTCGAGGAGTACCGCACGCCGCTGTCACAGCGCGCCCACGCGGCCGACCTGGCCGTACCCGGGATGCGCGAGGCGGTCGCGGCCACCCTGCAAGAGATCACCATGCGCCGCGAGCACGGCGCTGGCTACCGGTACACCGGCTATGTCCTGCATCCGCAGAAGGACAAGGAGACGAACCCGACCATGACCTCTTCCTGGACCACCCGTCCCGAGAACGCCGGCGACGTCGCCGCCATCCGCGACATCAACCTCGCCGCCTTCCCCAGCCCGCACGAGGCCGACCTTGTCGAGGCGCTGCGAGCCGACCCGCAGGCGTGGCTGCCCGGCCTGTCCTGGCTGGCCGAGACCCCCGACGGCGATCTCGCTGGATACGCGTTGCTCACCCGCTGCCACGTCGGCGACTCACCCGCCCTCACCTTGGGCCCGTGCGCCGTCAAGCCCGACCATCAGCGGCGGGGCTCCGGGTCCGCCGCCATCCGCGCCGCTCTGCGAGCCGCCCGTGAGCAGGGCGAGAACCTGGTGCTCGTGCTCGGCCACGCCGAGTACTACCCCCGCTTCGGCTTCACCCCGGCCTCCGGGTACGGAATCCGCCCGCCCTTCGACGTCGAGGACAAGTACATGATGGCGCTCGCCTTCAACCCTGAACAGCCGGTCCCGAGCGGCGTCATCCGCTACCCGGCGGCGTTCGGCGTCTGACCTCCCGCTCCTCGAACGCGGCGAACGGCCCCCAGCACCGCTGGGGGCCGTTCGCCCGTCGCGAAGGTCGGTGGAGCGGCTTCGCGGCCGAGCATCCGTGGTGCGAGATGGGGCAGGTTCACGAGATCGCCAAGCATCATCCCAGGTCAAAGGGGGTAAGCCAATCGCAGTTTGGGGGTCCGGGCCGTACGCCGCTCCAACGAAACCGCGGCCACCGCCTACCGGGAGGGCGACCATGGGTGAGGCGTTCGCCGACATGCTGCCCTACACGCTGGGCCTGATCGTCTCACCGTTCCCGGTCGTGGCCGTCATCGCGTTGCTGATCAGCGCCAACGGGCGGGCCAAGGCCCTGCTGTTCGAGATCACCTGGCTGATCATGAGCTGGGCCGTGCTGCTGGCCCTCATCGCGCTGCTGGGCGCCACCGGTGCCACCGGCCACGAGTCGCCCGCCTGGGCCGGTTGGATCAGCCTGGTCATCGGCGTCCTCCTGCTCCTGACGGCCTTCTTCGGTGTCCGCAGGGCCGTACGCCGCAAGGAGGGCAGGGACCCGAAGGTGCCCGGCTGGATCGCCGCGATGGACACGATGACCAAACCCAGGATCGCCGGAGTGGCGGCCGTGCTCATCGTGGCCAACCCGGTCAACCTCGCCTCCCTGGCCGGCGGTGCCGTCGCCGCAGGCCGGGTGCCACTGCCCGCGGGGCGGCAGGTGATCCTCGCGGCCGCGTTCGTCGTCATCGGCAGCCTCGGCGTGCTCGCCCCCTACGCCACCGCGCTCAGCAAGGACGGCCCGCAGCGACTGCGGCGGATGCGCGGCTGGCTGATCCGGCACAACGGCGCCCTGTCCCTGCTGCTGATCCTGGTGTTCGGCATGCTGTTCCTCGCCAGGGGCCTGCGCGGCCTGCTGGCCTGAGGCGTACCCGCGAGTCAGTGAGTCCGTGGAGTCCGTGGAGTCCGTGGGGTCGCGGTGAACCAGGTGCGGTCGTCGGTGAGCCACCGGCCCAGGGTCAGGTCCGCCTCGGCCAGGTCGCCGGCGAGTTCGGCTCCGTCGACGGGGTGGCGGCTGAAGGCGTGGGTCCAGGTTCGTTCGCCGACGTGGTAGTCGATGACGACGTCGACGCACGGCCCGTCCCGGTGGACCTCTCTGACCACGCGGCGGATGCCGTCGTGTTCGTGCGCGGTCGGCTGGGCCGTGTCGAACCAGTCCGGGGCGGTCCGCTGGAAGACGGCCGTGCCGTTGGGGGCGAGGTGTTCACGGCAGGTCCGCAGGAAGGCGCGGCGTTGCGCCGGGTCCGTGTTGATCATGGTGCTGGCGAGCAGGACGGCGTCGAAGACGCGTCCCAGACGCACCGTCTCGATCCGGTCCCGTACGGCGGGCAGCTCTCCCAGGCGTTCCAGCATCGCCGGGGACTCGTCGACCCCCATGACCGGGTGGCCGAGATCGGCCAGGGGCCGCAGGATCCGGCCGGTCCCGCAGCCGAGCTCCAGGATCGACGCCCCGGCGGGCAGAGCCGCGTGCACGATCTCCGCCTCCCCCATCGGCGGCAGGAGGTCGTAGAACTCAACGGCACAGCCGTCCGGGGTGATCTCCCCGGGACCGGACCCGTGGTAGGGGCTCAAGATCGTTCCCTTCTCGTCACTCGGAGCGGGCGGCCTGCGGTGAGGCGGTCGGATCATCGTCGGAGAGTTCCTGGACGGAGCGCATGTGACGCACCGGTGAGAACCACAGGATCACGGTGGGCACGAACAGTCCGACACCGGCGACGAGCACCGTCTCCCTGAGACCGATCCGGCCGCCCAGCGCCCCGCCCGCCAGCGAGCCGAGCGCCAGCGCGCCCCAGGAGATCATGCGCACGGTCGCGACGACCCGTCCGAGCAGGTGGTCGGGGGTGACGGCCTGCCGCAGACTGATGATCGTGACGTTGTAGATCGGGACCGCGAACAGTACGACGAAGTTCGCCGCCGCCGCGGTGACCAGCCCGATGCCGCCCCCGTGAACGGTCGCGAGGCCGAGCACCCCCACCCCGGGCAGCGCGGTGGACACCAGCAACGACCGCCCCGTGCCGAGGAAGCGTGTGACGGGTCCCAGGCAGAACGCGCCGCACAGCGCCCCCACGCTCCCCACCGAGATGATCAGGCTGACCCCACCGGCGCCGGTGCCGACGTCACGGATGAGGAACAGGAAGAACACGGCCGTCAGGGCGTCGAAGAAGAAGTTCCCCACGGCGCCGGCGATCATCGCCCAGCGCAGCACCGGATGGCGTAGCACCATGTCCAGGCCCTCGCGCAGCGAGGCCCGTATCGAGAGCGCCGTCCCGGACGGGGGCGGCGCCGGGCGTTCGTCCCTTTTGACGCCCAGCAGCGAAAGCGCGGACACGAGATAGCTGATCGCGTCGATGGCGACGACGACCGGCGGCCTCAGCACGCCGATCAGCAGGCCCGCGAGCCCGGGGCCCGCCACCTGGGCCAGCGATTCGGAGATCTGCAGCCTGCCGTTCGCCTCGACGAGGTGCCCACGCCCCACGAGGCCGGGAAGGAAGGCCTGGTAGGACACGTCGAAGACGACCGTCATCATGCCGATGACGAACGCCACCACGAACAGTTGCCCGATCGACAGGAAGCCGAGGCCGTACGAGACGGGGATCGAGCCCAGCAGCAGGGCCCTGAACGCGTCGGAGCCTATCAACAGCGGCCTGCGTCTCCCCCGGTCGACGAGCACGCCGATGAGCGGTGCGAACAGCAGGTACGGCAGGCGTTCGAGGAAGCCGAGGACACCGGCCTGCATCGGGGTCGCGTTCAGGACGACGACCGCGGTCAGCGGCAGCGCGACAAGGGTGATCTGCGTGCCGACCAGTGACAGTGACTGGCTCGACCACAGCAGCGCGAACGACCGGTTACGGACCACCGAGTCCGGTTTGAGACCGAGTTTCATCGTGCCGCTCCCCCATCCACTCGCTGCCCGCCTTCTCGCACGTCCCGGCACCGGATCACGGGCCGAGTTCCTCCAGCGCCTCGTCGAGCGCCGTCACGATCTGGGTCACGTCGTCCGCTGAGATCACCAGCGGGGGAATGATCATGATAGCCGGGCTTATCGCGAGTGCGGAGACGAGAACCCCCCGATCCTCCATCGCCAGCCGCAGATGGCTTGAGGCCGCCTCGTGAGCGGGCTCACCGTCCGGCCCGCGCATCTCGACGGCGTACATCAGGCCGGTGCCCCGGACCGCGTTCACATGCGGATGCCTTTCGGCCACCGCGGTGAGACCGGCGTACAGCTCCGCGCCCCGGTGCTTCACGTTCTCCAGTACGCCGTCGCCGGTCAGCGTGTCCACCACGGCGATGGAGGCGGCCAGCCCGAGGGGGTGACCGTCGTTCGTCGAGCCGATGAGGAACTTCTGGTCGTAGTCGAGACCCAGAATCCGTTCGTAGACCGCGTCCGACAGGACCACGGCCGACAGGGGCGCGTATCCGGCGCTCAGACCCTTGCCGAGGGTGAGCATGTCCGGCTGGACACCGACCTGTCCGGTGCGGGTGAACTCGCCCGTGCGACCCATCCCGGTCGTCACCTCGTCGACGATCAGATAGATCCCGTGGTCCTGGCAGAAGGCCGCGAGCGTGTGCAGGTACTCGTCGGTGAGCACGTGGCCGCCCTCACCCACCACCGGTTCGACGACGACCGCCGCCACGCGTTCCGGACCGTAGGAGGTGATGAGCCGTTCGAGGTCTCCGGCCTCGCCGGGCCGCCCCGCGGTGAACGGGCCGGGAGCGTGTTCGACGTCGGGCAGCAGGGGGCCGGACTGTTCGTGCACGTACGGCATGCCGGTGAGCGCGCCTCCGGCGGCCCCGAGGCCGTGGTAGCCGCTCCACAGGCCGAACACCGCCCTGCGGGCGGGCGCACCGTCGGCGCGGTGCAGGAAACGGGCCAGCAGCACCGCCGTCTCGACCGCCTGCGCGCCGTTGCTGCAGTATCGGATCTTGTTCATCGTGGGGGGAAGGTGCGGCACGAGGGCGTTGGCCGCCTCGACGGAGATCGCGCTGGGCCGTCCGTAACCGATCAGGTTGGCGTAGGCAAGGGTGTCGATCTGCTTCTTGACGGCCTCGCCGACGGCCTGGTGGCCGTATCCCAGCGTGACGTTCCACAGCCCGGAGCGGGCGTCGAGGAACCAGCGTCCGCCCCGGTCGCGTACCCGCACCCCCCGTCCCTCGACCAGCATGCTCTCCGGCCTGAGCGTCCGAAGGTAGGCGCCCATCGTGGGGCTGTTCCACAGCGGGTAGTCGGCAGGATCGATCAAGGCTTCACCTCTCCGATGTCCGATTCGGCCGGGGCCGTACCTCTGACGGCCTCGATCACGCTCATTCCCGGCGGACCGGTGACGACCTTCTCGAACCGCCATCCGCCGTGTTCCAGCAGCCGCCGATACTCCGTCAGCGTGCGTTCCCTGGCCCCCTCGTACAGGACCATCATGGCGACGTCGCTCCAGCTCTGCTGGGAGGCGGGGACGCCGTGTTCGGGAAGCAGGTCCTCGAACAGCAGAAGGCGGGCCTGCCTCGGCGCCCCGCTCGCGACGGCGCGGAGGATCCGGACCGCCGCGGCGTCGTCCCAGTCGTGCAGCACCCGGGCGAGCAGATACAGATCGCCCGGCGGCGGCGGGACGAACAGATCGCCGGGATGGAGCGCGTATCGGCCGGACACCCCCTGACTCTCCAGGTACGGCCCGGCCAGAGTCAGGACCTGTGGCTGGTCGACGAGGACCGCCGTCGCCCCGGGCGCCTCCTGGAGCGCCCCGGCGGTCAGGACGCCGACGCCGCCCGCGACGTCGACGATCACCCCGCTCTCCGGCCAGTCGAGCAGCGGCAGGCACGGCAGCGACAGCAACCGCGCCTGCTCCACCATCGCCCTGCCGAAGGTCGTCTGCTCCTGCGGCCGCGGGGCGAGATACTCCCAGAAGCCCGTGCCGAGGACCCCGGGCGCCGCCGCGTGGCCCGTGGTGAGGGTCTCGGTCAGCGCGTGCGCGACGTCGGAGATCCCCAGCGTCGCGAACGTCGCCTGCAACGACATCGGGTGCGAGGCGCACAGCAGCCGTCCGCGTCCGGTGAGCGACACCTCATCCGGCACCGGGTCGAACGTGACGATCCCGTGGCCGGACAGCAGGCGCAGCACACGGCGCAACGCGTCCTCGTCGGCACCGGCCTCGGCCGCCAGCCACGTGACCGGGCGGGCGCCGCCGGCGAGCAGATCGGGGACGCCGAGCCTGCTGATCGCGCACACGCAGTGCCACGCGACGCCGCTCTGGTAGATGTCGAAGAGCGCGCGGATGTCGGCGATCGGCTCGGTCGCCGTCTCCGCCGAAGGGGCGCCGTTCATCTGTCGCACGCTAGATCTCCTCGCCGTGCAGCTCCGGGACCATGGTGACCTCAAGCCGTTCCAGGCCGTTGAGGAAGTTCGACCGCTGACGCACGGCCTCTCCCGCGGGCTCGACGGCGGCGACGCGCCGCCGCAGGACGCGCAGAAGACAGCGCAGTTCGATCCGCGCCAGCGCGGCGCCGACACAGTAGTGCGGCCCGCCGCCGAAGCTCATGTGCGGGTTGGGCCTGCGGTCGATCAGGAACCGCCCGGCCTCGGGGAACACCTCCTCGTCACGGTTGCACGAGGGGAACCAGACCACGACGCGGTCTCCCTCGCGGATACGGGCGGCTCCCAGTGTCGAGTCGGTCATCGCGGTGCGCATCGCGTGCATGGCCGGGGAGGTCCACCGGAGGATCTCCTCGACCGCGCTGTCGATCAGGCCGGGATCCTCCTTCAGCCGCCGCCACGCGCCGGGATGCTCGATGAACGCCAGGAGCGCGCCCGACATCGCGTGCGGGGTCGTTTCGAGGCCGCCGTTCATCAGGCCGTCGCAGTTGAGGATGACCTCCTCGTCGGACAGGGGGCGTCCGTTCACGGTCGCCTGGGCCAGCGAGGTCACCATGTCGTCGCCCGGGGCGTTCCTGCCCTCTTCGAGCCGATCGGCGAAGTAGGCGAAGACGCCGGCGTGCGCCGCCGTCCGCGCCGAGGCCGCGGCGGGGCCGGGGTCGGTGTCGTCGAAGGCGACGGCGATGAAACGGGCGAGTTCGTCACGGTCGCCCGGCGGGACGCCCATCATCTCGAACAGGAGCCATGTCGGGATCGCGACGGCGAGGTCGCGGACGGCGTCGAACGCCTCGCCGCGTTCGAGGAGCGTCCGCACGAGATCGTCGATCATCCGTTCGAGCCCCGGCTGCAGTGCCGCGACCGCCCGGCCGTTGAACCATGTGGAGTGGGCGGCGCGGAGCGCCCGGTGCTCCGTGCCGTCGGACACCACGAGCATCCGGCCGGAGGCGGCCTTCACCGCAGCCTCGTTCCCGCCGAGCCGCATGCCGAGCGCGGAGCCGAACCTGCCCGGGTGTTTGACCACCTGGCCGCCGAGCCGGTGCGTGGTGACCGACCAGAAGCCCCCCGCGCGTTCGGACTCGCACCAGGCGATCGGATGGGTACGGCGGGCCTCCCGCCACACGTCGAGGTGCCGGTCGCCGACGTAGAGGAGCGGGTCCGCGATGTCGAGCCCCGCTCCTCCCGCCGTCCATGTGGGACTGCGTCGGCTCATTGCCCGCGCTCTCCCCGTCCGGGCTTCGCCCGGTGCCCATCGATCGGTCCGCCGGTCAGGCCAACGCCCACAAAACACGAGAATAAGCCCATAATCTACCCCGAATTCCTCTTTGGCCGCCATTCTTGTGACGTTGAAAACGCCGGAACCCGAAACGCTGGACGGCCCTGCCGAATGTCCGATGTCGCGCCGCTTCCGGCACGGAAAGACGATCCGTCGAAAGCCGGGATCCGGACTCCGTTTTTCCTTTCAGGACATGTCATTGGGCCTGCTCCGCGGAGGAAGGACGCGCAGAAGATTGCGGTTGAGGATGAGCGCGTGCTCCCTGCGGGGCAGCCCGGCGAGGACCCGGGGCCCTCGGACGACCTCCTCGACCAGGCGTCCGAGCCCGCCGGAGATGCGGTTGAGCGGCCAGTCGGTACCAAAGATGATCTTGTGGTTGAGGCCGAGGCGGAACAGGTGACGCAGATGGGCGGGCCAGCCGCCGGGCGTCGCCGCGCCCGCGAAACCCCCGATGTCCAGATAGACGTTCCTCCGGAAGGCCGCGAGATACGCCGCGACGTCCACATGCGTGACGCCGCCGTGCCCGAGGACGAAGTTCACCCGGGGGAAGTCCCGCACCGCCTGGTCCACCCGCAGCGGATGCGCCGGCGCGAAGTCGAGGCTCCCCGCGGTCGGGCCCGTGTGCACGAAGACCGGAAGCGACCGCGCCGCGCACGCCTCGTAGTAGGGGTACAGCCCGGGGTCCGAGGGCGAGTAGCCGCACGGCGGATAGAGCTTGAGCCCGTCGAACCCGTAGGTGTCGACCAGCCTCTCGAAGAGCTCCACCCCCTCGGGGCCCCGGCGCGGGTCCGCCCCGATGTACACCCAGAAGCGGTCCGGGTGGCGGAGACGGATCTCGTGGTGACGCCGTGCCATCTCCTCGATCGTGAGTGGCGAGGCCATCCTGAGGGTGAAGTCCGGCACGAGGAGTACGGCGCGGTCCACCCCGGAGTCGTCCATCTCCCGCACCAGCTGGTCCGCGTGATGGTCCTGGTGCTGGGCGACGTAGGCGTCAACGAGCCGGCCACGCCGTGGGGCGGCGCCCTCGGCCTCCAGACGGCGGTGCACGTTCGCCACGACGTCCTCGATGAACCTCATCGGGATGAAGTCGGTCGACGCCACGTGACAGTGACCGTCGTAGACCGGCACGGGCGGCGCTCCGCCCGCCCCGGCGTTCACGCGGACCTCTCCGCGGCGGCCACCCCACCGTCGTCGCCCGCCAGCCGCCGGATGGTGCCGGCCATGATGAGCCTGCGATGCGATCGCCTGACTCCGGCGAAGACGGTCGTCCCCTCCCTGAACTCCCTGGTCAGCGAGTCGAGGGACACACTCATCCGGAAGGAGGGCCAGCACGTCCCGAACAGGATCTTGTGGTTGACGCCCAGGTGGAAGAGCCGGTTGAGGTGCGCCTGCCAGCCGTCGGAGCTGAGGACGCCGGGGAACTGGCTGATGTCCAGGAAGACGTTCGGCCGGTGCAGGCACAGGTACGTCGACTCCTCGACGTGCGTGACGCCGCCGTGCCCGAGGATGAAGTTCACCCCGGGGAAGTCTCGCGCCGCCTCGTCGATCATCAGCGGCTGGCCGTGGGTGAAGTCCAGCGGGCCCCAGCCGGGACCCGTGTGGCTGAGCACGGGGACGCCCCGGTGCGCGCACACCTCGTAGTACGGGTACAGCCGGCGGTCGCTCGGGGAGTAACCGGCGGGGGGATAGAGCTTGAGCCCGGCGAAACCGTACTCGTCGAGACACCGTTCGAAGAGCGCGATCCCGTCGGGGCCCGACCGCGGATCGACCCCCCAGAACACCCTGAACCGGCCTGGATGGCGCTGCGACACCTTGTGGTGCAGTTCGGCGAGCTCCGGAGGTGACAGGATCCCGTCCGCGACGTGGGAGAAGTCGGGGGCGACGAGGAACGCCTGGTCGACGCCCGCGGCGTCCATCTCCGCGACGAGCCGATCCCCGTCGTGATCCTGGTACAGGGCGAGCAGCCGGTCGGTGACGCGTCCCAGCTTGACCGGCTGCCCGTGGGAGACCAGCCGGTGATGGACGTTGGCCGCCTGTTCTTCGAGGAACCGGCGCGGAACCGCCAGGTCCGTGGCGAGGTTGACGTGCGCGTCGACGACGGGCTCGTCCGTAGGCTGCCCCGTCATGTGGTCTGCGCCCCAGCCGGGCGGTCCGTCGGTTCCTCGAACCTCATACTCGTCTCCTCCGGCGTTCCCGCAAAGAGTCGGTGACGCCATGAGCCGGGATGGCGGGTTTCGGGACTTGTGCGAACCGTATTCCGTTTCGCGCGGAGGGTGAGGTGAATGCCGCACCACCGCATCCGGACAATTCCACATCAATGAAATTGATAGTTCGCGTCCGCAATATTTGCGATTAATCCGCATTTGACATTACAAGGTGGTCAGACTCAAAGTCAACGTTGTTATCACTTCTGTTTTCGCGTATCCGGCTGAACAGGTGATATGGCGGTGAACCGCGCCGGAGGGGGGCGCGGCGACCGGCCCGTCACGAAGCCGCCAGGCCGGCGTCACGGATCCTGGCCCCCAGGATCGGCCCCGTGACACGCGTCGCGTCGGCCTTCAGCACGTCCATGTGCCCGGCCTCGATCCGGTGTGTCTCGACCGGCCCCTTGAGCGTCTCCCGCCACGCCTCGGAGGCCAGGCCGTCGTGACCCGGCTCCGGTGAGGCGTCGAAGAACAGGACGGGGCCGTGGAAGCTCCGCGACCGGTGTTCGGCCATGGCCCGGACGTTCTCCTCGGTGATCGAGACAAGGTCCTCGATCACCTTCTCCTCCAGCGTCCCCAGGGAGCTCCCCGACTCCCGCAGCACCGTGGCGAGCTCTGCCGCCGGTGGACGGTACGGCCCGTTCCAGCCCGGTGCGGTGATCCCGCCGAAGGCGAGGTGCAGCACGTCCGCCACGCCGTCCCGCACGACGCCGTCTCCCGCGCCGCCGGGGAAGGAGTCGAAGAGCACGAGCAGGGCCACCTCCTCGCCCCGGCCTTCGAGCTCCACGGCGATCTGCTGCCCGACCACGCCGCCGAACGACCAGCCGACGATGACGCAGGGCCCGGCAGGGTGGATCTCCCGCATCTGCCGCAGCAACGCCTCCGCCAGGTCCGTGACGGACAGCGCCGAACGCCCGCCGAGAAGGCGGGGGTCCTGCAGGGCGTAGACCGGGTGGTCCGGCGGCAGATGACTGATCAGTGCCGAGTAACACCAGCCCAGGCCGTTGATCGCGGGAACCAGGAAGATCGGCGCGCGCTCTCCCCGGGGACGGTAGGCCAGCACGGCGCCGAGGTCGTCGGGCGGGCCACCCCGGGTGAGGTGCCGTTCCAGGAGCGCGACGGTCGGATGGTCGAAGATCGCACGCACCCCGAGCTCGACCCCCAGCACCTCCGCGATCCGGCTCACCAGGCGGACGGCCAGCATGGAGTGGCCTCCCAGTTCGAAGAACCCGTCGTCCGCCCCGACCGCGGGCAGCCCCAGGACCTCCGCGAAGATCCCGCTCAGGACCTCCTCCCGGGCGGTGTGCGGGCGGGACGGGACGAGGTCGCCGGCGGGACCGGGCGCGGGCAGCGCCGTACGGTCGATCTTGCCGTTCGTGGTCAGCGGCAGGGCGTCGAGCACCACCAGGGCCGACGGCACCATGTACTCCGGCACCCGTCCGGCCAGCCGGGCCCGCACCTCGGCGAGGTCCAGGCCGTTCCCGCCCACGGGGACGACGTAACCGACCAGCCTCCGCTCGTCCTCCGCCCGCTCCCCCGCGCGGGCCAGCACGACGGCCTGGTCGATCCGGGGGTCGTCCGTCAGCGCGGCCTCGATCTCCCCCGGTTCGATACGGAAGCCACGGATCTTCACCTGGTGGTCGGTCCGCCCGAGGAACTCCAGCTGCCCGTCGGACGCCCATCGCGCCAGGTCTCCCGTGCGGTACATCCGGGTGCCCGCCGGTCCGAAGGGGTCGGCGACGAACCGCTCGGCCGTCAGGCCGGGACGGTTCAGATAGCCCCGGGCGACTCCGGCCCCGGCGATGTACAGCTCGCCGGGGGTTCCGGCGGGGACGGGCCGCAGGCGCGCGTCCAGCACGTAGATCTGGGTGTTGGCCATCGGCCGCCCGATCGGCGGGTCCCCGGGACGCCCGTCCGGGCCCGTGTCGACCGGCGCGAAGGCCGAATAGACGGTCGTCTCCGTGGGGCCGTAGGCGTTGACGACACGTGCCCCGCACGCGGCCAGCTTCCGCGGCAACCGGTCTCCGCCGATCACGATGAGCAGGTCCCGGAGCGCTTCGGGGTCCGCCGTACGCACCATCTCCCACAGTCCGGGCGTGCCCGACGCGAGGCTGATCGAGTGACGGCGGATCAGCGCGCCCACCTGGTGAGGATCGCGTACGGCCTCCGCCGGGGCGACCACCACCGTCGCCCCGCTGAGCAACGGAAGGTACAGCTCCTGCCCGGCGACGTCGAAGGCGAGGTTGGTGGTCGCGAGCACCGTGTCCCCGGCCCCGAGGGGAAACCTCTCCCGCAGGTCGGAGAGGTAGTTCAGCAGTCCTCCCCTGGTGGCCGCGACGCCCTTGGGCCGCCCCGTGGAGCCGGAGGTGTAGACGAGGTAGGCGACGGTGTCGGAGGTCACCGGTGCCGGCAGGTCGGAACGGGTGAGGTTCTCCGCCGAGTGCCCGGCCATGCCGGCCACGGTGGCGTGGTCGTCGAGGACGACGCGCCGGACGGCTCCGGTCCCCTCCTGCGCGGAGTGGGTGTCGGTGAGGAGGATGAGCGGCCGGGTCTCATCCAGCATGAAGGCCACCCGGTCCGCCGGGGTGCCGGGGGCGATCGGCAGATAGGCGGCGCCGGTCTTGAGCACCGCGAGGAGGACCACCGGCGTCCACTCGGAACGGGCCAGCGCCAGCGCCACGTAGCGCTCGGGGCCCGCGCCCCGCTCCAGCAGGTACCGGGCCAGCCTGTTCGCCCGTTCGTTGAGCTCGGCGTAGCTCGTCGCGGCTCCTTCGCAGATGACCGCGGTGCGGCCGGGCGAGCGTTCCACCTGCCGTTCGATCAGCTCGACGACGTCGGCGCGCGGCAGCGCTCTGGCCGTGTCGTTCCACTGCCTGAGCAACCTGTGCCGCTCCGGCGGAGTGAGCAGCTCGATCTGGTCGATCGGCTGCCCGGGATCCGCCGCGACCGACTCCAGCAGGCGGGACAGCCGCGCCGACAGGGCGAGCGCGGTCGCCCTGTCGAACAGGTCGGCGCTGTACTCCAGCGTCCCGGTGAGTCCCAGCGGGGAGCCGTCCGCGCTGTGCCGTTCGCCCAGATAGAGGGTCAGGTCGAACTTCGCCGTGCCGCTCTCGGTCGGATGGGGAACGCTCTGGAGCCCCTCCAGGTGGAGGTTCGGCGCCTCACCCACGGCGGGCGAGAGGAACACCTGGAACAGCGGGTGCCGGGACAGCGACCGGGCAGGCTGCAGATGCTCGACCAGTTGCTCGAAGGGAAGGTCCCGGTGCTCGTACGCCGCCAGATCGGCGTCGCGCACCCGCCGCAGGAGCTCGTCGAAGGTCGGCCGCCCCGAGGTGTCGGTGCGCAGCACGAGGGTGTTCACGAAGAATCCGACCAGGTCCTCCAGGGCCTCCGCGTCGCGGCCCGCCGTCGCCACGCCGATGGGGATGTCCGTTCCACCGCCCGAACGGGTCAGCAGCACGGCCAGCGCCGCCTGTAGCACCATGAACACGGTCGCCCGATGGCGGTGCGCCAGCTCCAGCAGGTCCATGTGCGTCCAGGCGTCCGTCCGGAACGGGACCTCGCCGCCCCGGTAGGTCGCCTTGGCCGGTCGGGGGCGGTCGGCCGGGAGCGACAGCTCCTCCGGCAGCCCCGCCAGCGCGTCACGCCAGAAGGCCAGCCGGACGGAGATCCGGCTCTCCGGATCCCGCGGGTCCCCCAGCCTTTCCCGCTGCCACAGCGCGTAGTCGGCGTACTGGACCGGCAGCGGTTCCCACCCTGGTTCCCGCCCCGAGCGCCGGGCGGCGTAGGCCAGCGACAGGTCCGCGCTGAGCGGTGCCAGCGACCAGCCGTCACCCGCGATGTGGTGGACCACCATCACCAGGATCTGTTCCGCGGGGCCGGTGCGAATCACCTTCGATCGCACGGGGAGTTCGGCCGAGATGTCGAAGCGGTGGCCGAGGACTTCGGCGACCGCGGCGTCGATCTCGTCCGCCCCGCACTCGGTGAACTCCACCCTCACCCGTGCCTGATCCGCCGGGACGATCCGCTGGACGGGTTCGCCGTCCTGCTCGGCGAAGTGGGTGCGCAGGGATTCGTGCCGGGCCACCAGGTCGCGTACCGCCGCGAGGAACGCCTCGCGGTCCAGTTCGCCTCGTAGCCGCACGACCAAAGGCAGGTTGTAGGTGGCGCTCGGCCCGTCCATCCGGTGCAGGAACCACAGGCGGCGCTGGGAGTAGGAGAGAGGCAGGGCCGCCGGACGAGGGTGAACGGCCGCGGGTTCCTCCGCTCCGGGCCTCCCCGGCCTGGTTTCCGTCATGTCCGCCCCCTGTCAGTCGGTCGAATCGCGAAAGTCCGGCGAATTGCCGTTCCGGCCTCGAATGCGCGGCGCCGGAGACGCCGATGCCCGGGCCGATGCCGTCCCGGCAATTCTCAATGAAATGGCGTGCGGGCCCGGTGATTCTGTCGGCGATATTCCGGGTTCCGGTCCTGATTCGCTTGTACGGGCCGCGACGGAGCGAAGGCAGGCCATTGCCGAACGACATGGACTCACGGGTGAACGGCGAAGTATTCGCAGGTGAAGGCGGCATTCGCCCAATGACCACCGGTGGGGGAGCCCCGTCGTTCTCTCTTCACGATCCACATTTCCACCCAGAAGAAAGGCAATGATTCATTCCGCGTCCGGGTGTGCGTTCCCGGGTGCGGGGGTCGCGATTTTTCTGCGAACCGGTCTTCCATTTCGGGATCGAGTTGTTATTATTTCTGCATATGCTCACCGGAAATCGCGATAATTTCACGAGAGTGACCCGAACGCCGTAGCGGAAATTCGAGCACCGACGAGAGGAACCTCCGATGTCCAAGGAAGCGACCCTCTACTCCCCCGTCATCAAGGATGAGCGGGGAATTGTCTCCGTAGTGTTCGCCAAGGACCACCCTGGATATGACGACCCGGAGTACCAGAGGCACCGGGCGGGGATCGCCGAGGCCGCCCTGCGGTACGTTCCCGGGCAGCCCGTGCCGGACGTCGTCTACACCGAGGAGGAGCACGCGACCTGGCGCCTGGTGAACGCCGAACTCGCCGAGAAACACCGGCGGCACGCCTGCCGGGAGTTCCTCGCGGGCAAGGAACGCCTGGCGCTCCCGGACGACCGGTTGCCGCAGCTCGGCGAGGCCTCCGCCGCGATCAACGAGGCGACCGGATTCCGCTTCAGCCCGGCCGCCGGCCTGGTGGAGGTCCGTGACTTCTACGGTTCGCTGGCCGACCGCCGCTTCCAGGCGACCCAGTACATCCGGCACTTCTCCATGCCGCGTTTCTCCCCGGAACCCGACATGATCCACGAGGTGGTCGGTCACGGCAGTCATCTGTCGGCCCAACGGCTGGCCGACCTCTATGAGCTGTTCGGGAAGGCGGTTCGCCGGCTGCGCTCCAAGGAGGCCGTCGGCATGGTCTCCAGCGTCTTCTGGTTCGCCATGGAGTACGGCCTGGTCAGGGAGGACGGGGAGATCAAGGCGTGCGGAGCCAGTCTGCTCTCCTCCTGTGCCGAGCTGGAGCGCTTCCAGGAGGCCGACATCAGGCCGCTGGACGTGGCGTCCATGGCCGGTCAGGGCTATCTGGTCGAGCAGTACCAGCCCGTGCTCTTCTGCGCCGACTCCTTCGCGCACATGGAGGAGTTCCTGTCGACGTTCCTGATCACCGTCAGTGACGCGGACCCGCTCGCCACCACCTGAGAACGTCCCCGTCCCGCTCCCCGAGGATCCGGACGGTCGCGCCGTACGCGGGTGGGCACCGTCATCCCGTGCGCGCCCCGCTCCGCACCGGTGTGGAGCGGGGCGGTGGGGCACGGGATGACGGCGAGCGTCGTGGACCGTCATCCGACGCAGTGCTTGATGAGGTCGCGGATGGTGACACCTCCGCTGGAGTTGAACGATCCGAAGTCGAAGGAGGTGTCGGTCTGGTCCTCCAGGTAGGCCACGAGCGCGACCAGGGCCATGGAGTCGAGCAGCCCGGCCCCCTGAAGGTTGGTGTCCGCCTCGACGACGAGATCCGTCTCCTCGTTCCACCTGGCCACCCAGCCGACGAGGTCGTTCTCCAGGGCGGTCATGTCAAAGCCCATGCGCGGTTCCCTTCCTCTGTTCCTTCGTGCAGGACTGTTTCCCGTGCGGAACCGTCACCGGCCGTGTTCCGCGGCCCGCTCCTGCCGCCTGGCCTGCGCGGCTTCGGCGAAGTACGCCGCCGCGAGCGGCCGGCTCAGCTTCAGGTTGGCGGTCATGTAGCGGGGGTCGTTCCGCAGGGGCCGGTCGGAGAAGACCAGCGACGTGATCCGTTGATGGGACTCAAGCGACTGGTTGGTCTTGTCGATCCGCTCACGGATCGACAAGACCAACGCGTCGTCCTTCGGGTCCGCCGGGGTGACGATAGCCCCGAGCCTGCCGGTTCTCGGAGTCGGGACCACGAGCAGTTCGACGACCCCCTCGACGCCGGCGAACAGGGACTCGATCTCGGCCGGGTGCACCTTGCGGCCGCTGTCGAGGACGATCACGTCCTTCTTGCGGCCCAGCAGGGTGAGGAAGCCGTCGTCGTCCAGCGTCCCGTAGTCGCCCGTCACGATCGTCCCGTCGGGACGGTAGGTCTCGTCGGCCGCGCCTGCCGTGTCGAAGTAGCCGGTGCTGAGCGGGGCGGGGCGGTGGACCAGCAACTCGCCGTCGGGCAGGAAGGTCACGGCCTCCGGGTCGATCAGCTTGCCCACACTGCCCAGCCGGTGCTCCTCCTGCGTGTTCCAGGCGATCATTCCGGACTCGGTCATGCCGTAGGCCTCCAGCAGCCGCACCCCCTGAGCCCAGTAGGCCTCCAGGGTCTCCCGCCGGATGGGCGCCATTCCAGTGATCATGAAGCGGATTCCGCCGCCCAGGAAGTCACCGAGTGAGCCCCCGCCGGTCTTGTGGAAGAGCTGGAGCGCGGTGTCGTAGAAGACGGGCGGGGCGATCAGGAAGGTCGGCCGTTCGTCCCTGACCACACCGAATATCCGCTGGTAGGGCGCCAGAACCACGTCGGCCCCGATCCACAGGCAGCAGTAGACCGACAACCGCTGCTGGTAGTTGGACAGCGGTAGGAAGATCACATGCCGGTCATCCGCGCCGACGCCGAAACACTCGATGAAACGGCTGATGACGTACTCGGTACCCTTCCGGCTGACGTTGAGCCCCTTGAGCAGGCCCGAGGTGCCCGAGGAGAAGACGAGGCTGTGCAGGTCGCCCGGCTCGCCCCGGGGGGCGTCGGCCGGCACGACGTCCACCCCGGGCACGCCGTCCGGCCTCACCAGGGCGGGGTGGCCGGACGTCACCTCGGCGTCCGTGACGAGCAGCGCCAGTCCGTGACGGGTGACGAACTCGCCGGGGTCACCGATCACGGTCTCGTCCGCGAACGCCTTGAGCACGGCGCCGGTCATCATGGCGGCGAGGTCCCAGAGCACCCAGTCGATGCCGTTGCCCGCGCGGATGCCCACCACGTGGCCCGGCCGTACCCCGGCGGCGGTCAGCCGATCGGCGTACAGCACCGCCAGGTCGTGGAGCCGCCGGTGCGTCACCTCACGCCGGCGGCCCGTGGAGTCGATCTCCACGACGACCGCCGAGGCGTTGTCACGGTAGCGGTCGGCGAGTTCGTGAAGCCTCATTCCTGCCCTCCTTCTCCAACGTCCGTTCCAGGCTCGCGACGAGGTCGGTGAGCCGCCGGGTGACGAAGAAACCGATCCGTCCGCCGATCATGGATTCGTAGCCGCCGCTGCCGGTGTCCCACTCGATCCGGATCTCCAGCTCGCATCCGTCGTCCTCGACCGGCTGCCGGACCCGCACCGACCGTTCGAGCGAGGCCCACAGCCAGCAGGGGTCGGCCCGCAGCGCGACACCGTCCTCCAGCCGCCGCGCGCGGTCGGCCCACACGACGTGGTCGTCACCCAGGGTCCCCCGGAACTCCACCTCCGCCGACGCCGCCGTCGCGTCGGCCTCCGGGTCCGCCGCGAACGGATCGAGCAGGTACGGCCTGCCGTGGAGCAGGTCCAGAACCTGCCGGGCAGGGTGGGAGCTTCGGACCCGCAGGGTCAGCGGCGACGTCACCGCCTGTGGCCGGTCCCGCCGTCCCCGGTGGGCCGCGGCCTCGGTCAGGACGGCCTCCAGCGTCTCCAGGCCGCGTTCGAGGTCGGCCTCCGAGATCACCATCGGTGGCTGGATCCGCAGCACCCTGGTGTTGTACAGCGAGTAGGTGGAGGTCACGCCCGCCGCCAGCAGCCCGCCGAGCACCAGCCCCGCGATCGAGTCGTCGTGGAACTCAAGGCCGTGCATCATGCCCATGCCACGATGGGCCGCGACCAGTTCGGGAAAGCGTTCCACGATCCGTGCGAGCCGGTCCCCGATCACCCGGGCCTTCTCCCCGACACCGGTGAGGAACTCCTCCTCCGTCGCGATGGCGATCGACTCCAGGCCGATCCGGCAGGACAACGGGTTGCCGCCCAGGCTGGAGCCGAAGGTCGAGGGAAGTGCCCGAAGCGTCTCCCACACCGCCTCGGTCCCCAGCACGGCGGAGATCGGGAGCATGCCCCCGCCGAACGCCTTGCCGATGCAGACGATGTCCGGGACCACGCCGAACCGCTGATGGGCGAAGAAGGCACCGCATCTGCCGAAGGCGGTCTGCATCTCGTCGAGGATCAACAGGGCGCCGTTCTCGTCGCACAGGCGGCGCGCCTCCCGCAGGTAGCCGGGAGGCGGCACGATCACCCCGGCCTCCGCCTGGACCGGTTCCAGCAGGACGGCGGCGGTTTCGCCGTCGACGGCCGCCGCCAGTTGCCCGACGTCGCCGAAGTCGACCAGTTCGAACCGCTCAAGGAACGGCCCGAACAGGACCTCGTGCTCGGGTCGCGCCGAGGCGCTCAGGGTGGCGAAGGTCTTGCCGTGGAAGCAGCCGCGGGCGCTGACGAACTTGGGACGCCCGGTCGTGGCACGGGCGAGCTTGAGGGCGTTGTCGATCGTCTCGCCGCCGCCGTTGGCCAGGTAGGCGAACGGCAGCCGGCCGTCGGTGAGTTCGGAGAGGCGTTCGGTCAGGCGGATCTGCACCTCCTCGAACATGATCTTGGTGCTGTTCAGGACGCCCAGGTCGAGCTGGTCCCGCAGCGCCGCGATGAGCCGCTCGTTGGAGTAGCCGAACGACTGGTTGCCGTACTGGTCGAACAGCGCGAGAAAGGAGCGCCCGTTCTCGTCCAGCACGCTGCTGCCGGAGCCCCGCCCCTGGACTCCGCAGCCCATCACGAACGCCATCTTCGAGTAGGTGGGATGGTTGTGCGCCGCCTTGGACTCAGCGAGCACCTGACGGTGTGTCCGCAACACGGCTCCCCTTGGCGTAGTCGTCGTAGTCGTGGAAGAAGTACTGCAGGAGCCTGTTGCCGCGCCCCGCCTCGGTCCTGGCCCGCGCGGCGGCGCCCGCCAGGTCGAGTACGGCGACAAGGCTGAGCGGGGCCTCCCTGAACCTGACGTCCCGGTACGGCTCGTGCAGCGCGACGAAGCCGATCTCGGTGTAGAAACTTCGCAACCCGCCTCCGGCCTCGGCGAAGAAGTCGCCGAGGACGTGGGTCGCGCCGTGTTTCGTGACGCTGTGCACCAGCCCCCGGCGCATCAGCGACATCCCGATCTCGCGATGGCGGACCTGGGGCAGGGTCATCAGGTGGCCGAACTCGACCAACCGGCCTGCGGCTCGCAGGCCCGCGACGTCCACGACGTCCTCACACGGCAGACCGGCCACCGAATCCGGCACGATCTTGACCGTCCCGACCGCCTCCGCCCCCTGGTAGGCGACGATGTAGTCCGCGTGGGCGTCGAACCGGTCGAAGGTGTCGGCGGTGTCGGCGGCGTCGGAGAGGCGTCCCTGGTCCTGGACGTACACGGCGTCACGCAGCCGGAGCACGGCGTCCCGGTCGGCCTGTGACTGTGCCACACGGAAGGTGACAGAGCTCATTTCTGCTCCATTCAACCGGTTCGTCCGGTCAGCGAGACTGTCCGATGATCAACTTCTTGAAGTAGTCGAAATAGCCCGTGTGGAAGTGGTGGAGCCGGTCACGGATCTCGACGTGCAGGTTCGGCAGCCGCGAGATCGGCAGGTTCGGCATCACGTGATGCTCGACGTGGAAGTTGTTGCCGTTGGTGAACCACGTCATCAGCCGGTTGGACCTGACACTCCGCGTGTTGGCGAACACGTCCACGTTGAGCGTCTCGCAGCCGTGGTGCTCGGGCAGCTCGATCAGGGCGTGCACCGGAGCAGCGACGGTCAGCAGCGGCACCAGCCAGGCCCAGAGCATGAACGGCGAGCCGGTCACCACCGAGACGACGGTCAGCGTGACGAGCACGGCCAGGATCAGGAGGTGGTCGTAGCGGATACGCCGTGAGACGGTGCGGGTCTCACCGTCGAAGTCCCTGCCGAGCAGGGAACGCCCCAGGTTCACCAGGAACAACCGGTAGTGGTGGAACATGGTGAACCGCGCCGTCCAGTCCATCGCGCGCCGGAACCCGGACCCGCCCTCCGCGTCGCCGTACTGGTCTCCGTAGTCGAAGAACTCACGGTTCATCGCGGTGCCCAGATACCGATGGTGCCGCAGGTGGGCGACCCGGTAGGCGGTGAACGAGATGAGCATCGGCAGGCCGAGCAGGGTTCCCGCGATCGTGTTGGCCCGCTTGTTGCGGAAGGCCAGGTTGTGCAGGGTCTCGTGCTGAAGTTCGGCGGCGTGCGCGAACATGCAGCCGATCAGGACGACACCCGCGATCCTGGCCCACGGCGTGGGCTGCAGGGCGAGCACCAGACCGGCGGTGGTGAGGGCGCCGCACAGCAGGAGCTTGAGCGTGAAGATCGCCCCCCGGGTCTCGGTTCGCAGGTGCTTCAGCGAGGCCCGGAGTTCCGCGGCGCTTTCCGGTGCAACCGTCTCATCCGCCTGGGATTCCATCTCTCCCCCATCTCCCTCGGCCGTCAGGAGGTTTCGGTCTGTTTCCGCAACGCGTCGTCGACGAGTCCTGCCAGGCCGGCGGGCGTGGGCGCGTCGAAGAGCTCCCGCACGGTCAGCTCCACGCCGACCGTCTTGCGGATTCGGGCGAGCAGGCGGACGGCGGACAGGGAGTGCCCGCCGAGGTCGAAGAAACTGTCGTCTATCCCGGGCGGTTCTGCTCCGAGGATCGCGGCGAACAGCTCGACCATGAGCCTCTCGTGCGCGGAGACCGGAGGACGGCTCGCGACCGCCGTCACCTGCTGCGGGGGTGGCAGCGCCCTCCGGTCGAGTTTCCCGCTGGCCGTACGGGGCAGGCCGGCGATCCGCGTGATCACACTCGGGACCAGGTGGGCGGGCAGCCCGGCGGCCAGCCTGGCGCGCAGACGTTCGGGGTCCGGCTCCGCTCCGGGATCCGCCACGACGTATGCCACCAGCCTGCGGTCTCCCGGCTGGTCCCCCCACACCGTGGCGGCCGCGCCGGCGACCCCCGGGGAACGGGCCAGGGCCGCCTCGATCTCGCCGAGCTCGATCCGGAAACCCCGCACCTTGACCTGGTCGTCGTTGCGGCCGACGAACGTCAGCTCGCCGTCCGCCGTCCAGCGCACGAGGTCACCGGTGCGGTACAGCCGGGCGCCGGGACCGGCGAACGGGTCGTCTCCGAAGCGTTCGGCGGTCAGGACGTCCCGGCCGAGATAGCCGAGGGTCACCCCGGCGCCACCGACGTACAGTTCTCCGACCGCGCCCGCCGGGACGAGTTCCATGCGGTCGTCGAGCACGTAGACCCGCACGTTGCGCAACGGCCTGCCGATCGGCGGGGCGTCCGCCTGCGACGGCGACAGCCGGGTGCTCATCGCCGTCGACACCGTCGCCTCGGTCGGCCCGTATCCGTTGATCAGCGTGCAGACCGGGCTCCACCGTTCGATCACGGTCGGCGACCCGGCCTCGCCCACGATCGAAACCGTCGTGCCGCCCGGCCATTCCTGCGGCGACATGACCTCCAGGGCCGACGGCGGCAGCACCAGGTCGTTGATCCGCTTCTCGGTGACCAGCCGGGTGAGGTCCGGGCCCGGCGTCAGGCGCTCCGCGGCGGCCGAGACCAGGGTCCCGCCGTTCAGCAGGGACTGGGTCATCTCGCCGACGAAGGCGTCGAAGCTGGACGACGCGAACTGCAGGGTACGGGTCCCCGGTCCCGAACCCAGGCGGTCCACCATGGCCGCCACCAGGTTGACCACTCCCGAGTGCCTGACCACCACGCCCTTCGGCACACCCGTGGAACCGGAGGTGTAGATGACGTAGGCGGGCTGGTCCGGGGAGAAGACGGCACCGCGCTCCTCGTCGGTGAGGTTCCGTCCGGGCAGAGTCCGTACGGCCTCGGCGACCTCGGCGTGGTCCAGGAGCAGGCACCGTGCGTCCAGTTCCGCGGCGAGCCCCGCGGTGACGGAGTTCAGCACCACCAGCGCCGGTTTCGCGTCGCCCACCATGAAGGAGAGCCGGGCGGCGGGGTAGGCCGGGTCCAGCGGCAGGAAGGCGGCGCCGGTCTTCAGCACGCTCAGGGCGGTGATGTGGAGATCGGCCGAGCGCGGCAGCGCGAAGGCCACGATCTGGCCGGGCCCCGCCCCCAGGCTCAGCAGATGCCGTGCCAGCCGGTTGGCCCGCTCGTTCACCTCGGCGAAGCTCAGCACGGTGTCCTCGAACTCGATCGCCGGGGCCCGCGCGGTCCGCGCCGCCCATGCCTCGACCAGCTCGTGCACCGCGGTGGGCGGGATCTCGTGGACCGGCCCGGTCCCCCACTCGCGCAGCCGCGCCCGCTCCGCGGGGTCGACCAGCGGAACCTCGTGAACGGGCGTGCCCGGCTCCTCCAGAACCAGAGAGTCGAGGAAGAAGAGGAAACGCCGCAGGTGGGCCTCTGTCTCCTCCACGCTGTGGATCTCGGGGTGCGCGTCGACGATGAGCTCGAACGTGTCGTCCGCCGACGTCCGGTAGAAGGTCACCGACAGGTCGTCCGCGGCGGAGAGCGAGATGGTGCGCACGGTCGCGGTGGCGCCCGCGAAGTCGAGCGCGTAGTCGAAGTCCATGACGTTGACGACCTGTCCCCACAGCCTTCGTCCCGTTCCCAGCAGCCCCGTCTCCCTGGCGAGCTCCGCCGAGGGGTAACGGGAGTGCTTCAGCGTCTGCCGCAGTTCGAGCGACACCTGCCGGGCGAAGTCGGCCACGCTCGTCCCGGGGACCATCGGCACGCGCACCGGCAGGCCGTTGGTCGTCATGCCGGGTACCCGCCGCACCTGCGGGGTCATCCGCGCCATCGCCGGTATGCCGAGGACGACCTCGTCCGCGTTCGTCATCCTGCCCACGTAGGCGGCTGTGATCCCGGTGGCCAGGTCCGACCAGCTCACCCCGAAGCGGTCGGCCGCCGCCCGCAGGCCTGCGATCCTGGCCGGGCCGAGGTCGGCCCGGCGCCGGTGGGCGATCCGTACGGCGGAGGAGGACCGGCCTGCCAGCCGTACCGGATCGGGGCGGTCGGCGAACCTGGCGAGCCAGTAGGCGTGGTCTGTCTCGAAGCGCCTGGACTCCTCGTACTGCTTCTCGCTGCTGAGAAGTTCCTGGAAGGCGGGGAAGGCTCCGTCCTCGCTCGCGCGTCCCTCGGCCAGGGCGGTGTAGACCGCGGCGAGGCGGTTGTGGACGAGCGCGAGGCTCCAGCCGTCCACTACGGCGTGGTGGACCCGGCGGTAGAGGACGAAACGGTCCGCAGCGGTCCTCAGCAGGGCCGCGCCGCAGAGTCTGAGTGGGTCGATCGGCCGCCTCATGTCGGCCTGCATCCAGGCGTCCGCCTCCGCGACGGGGTCGGCCTCAGCGCTGAGGTCGAGGTAGACGAGTGGCGCGTTACCCGCGGGATCGACGTACTGCCGGTATCCGTCCTCGGTGCTCACCAGGCGCAGGCGAAGCGCCTCGGCCTCGTGCTCGACCCGCTCGTTCGCCGCCCGCATGACGGCCGGGTCCACCGGCCCGTGGATTTCCAGGCAGTCGGTGATGCAGTTGGTCGGGTCCGTCAGGTCAGACGACTGAGCCATCCATGTACGCAGCTGCGCGGAGAGCAGCGGCCATTCTTCCACCCCGTGATCGAGCAAAATTCATCCTTCCGACACAGGCCATAGACATCGAAAATGCATTAGCTGTGCGTGCGGATCCCGCGCGGGCCGACTCGGCAGACCCAGCGAACTAAATGCCGGACAACGAGATCCGGCACCTTGACGAACTGATTAACTGTATGAATTCAGATCAGTCATACATCGACATACTTCCTTCGCGTAGCAGATCGTGTCAAGGGTGCCATACGGCCCGTATGTCGCTGGTGACGATATGCTCCCCGGCTGACCAGCACGTCTTGTGCCTTCTCTTTCTCCTCATTACAGACGGTTCACAAAAATGAACCAGATGTAGCCGGACATCAGGGCGGGACGGCCACGGAGAGCAACAAATAGAAGGCAGGCCATTAAAGGATGCGGATCTTCGTTTTTCGCCTCCCGAATCCGGTGGGCGGCACGCGCATTCACACCTGTATCCGCGGCGAAGAATCCCGGGTGGCGCGACGGGCACCGTCTGCCATATTCGCCGGACATGGGAGGCGCGCCGACGCCGTTCGCGCTTTCCGCGGCCCGCCGGACGGGCCGGTGGCCGGGGTGGACGGCGGGCCGTGCCGGACCGCCGGGCACCGGTCCGGCACGGCGGCGGTCCTCGCCCCGAGCGGGCCTGTCCGATAATGCCCAAAACTGCACAAACAGCATCACCCTTGGCCGGGTCAGTACGGCAAATATCAAAGCAACCAAAACGGCGAAACCTCGCCCCATTGGGTCGTCTTGCCTGCGATAGGTTGCCAAGCATGATCACCAAGATCGATGAGTGCGAACTCACCGGGCCCTGGGAGGGGTTCCTCGCCGAAGCCGCATCGTCGGCGGACAGCAGTGGTGCGGGTGTCCTCGTGCTGTCCGGGTCGAGCGGCCGTGTCGAGCGCGAGCGGTGCAGGCTCTTCGCCCGTGCCGGTGTGACGGCGATGTCGATCCGGTGGTTCGGCGGACCGGGGCAGCCTCCCGGCATCTGTGAGCTTCCGCTGGAGACTTTTGTCGCCGCGGCCGAACTGCTGCGCGAACGCGGTGCCGGACGCGTCAGCGTCCTCGGGCTCTCCAAGGGCGCCGAGGCGGCGCTGCTCGTGTCCGCCCTCTCGGACTGCGCCGACGCCGTGATCGCGCTTGCTCCGTCGTCCGTCATCTGGGCCAACGTCGGCCCGGGGACCGACGGCAGGAACCGTCCGCTCCGCTCAAGCTGGACCTGGCGGGGACGACCGCTGCCCTTCGTCCCCTATGACGACTCCTGGACACCGGCGGAACCCGAAGGCACACTGGTCGCCCTGCTCGGCTCGTACGAACGCAGCCTCGCCACCCATGCGGACCTGGTGCCCGCCGCGGCCATCCCGGTGGAGAGGATCAGTGCGGACCTGGTGCTGATCGCCGGTGGCGCCGACCGGATGTGGCCGTCCCTGCGTTTCGCGCGTGAACTGGAGGCCCGGCGCTTGGCGGCCGGGCGCGATGTGGTGCTCGTCACGCGTGACGACGCCGGCCACCGGGTCGTCTTTCCCGGTGAGGTGGCACCACCCCCGTCCATCCACTTCGACCACGGCGGCACGTCCGAGGCCGACGCGGCGCTGGGGGCCGCCGCCTGGCCGTACGTGCTCGCGGCCGTTCGCTGAGGCCGACGGCGGAGGCGGGGCGCCCAACCGGTTCCGGGGCGTACGGTATGCGATCGGCCAAGGGGCGTGTTGCCGTCCGGAAGCGCCGGGGATGATCACATAACGTCACGGCATGCCGGTGAGAAACCCCGCGTCGTCGTCCGTCGGATTCCGCACTCTCACGTCCTGCGCGGCGGCGGTGATAGTGCTGTGGGGAGTCAGACAGCTCAGCTCGGTGATCGCCCCGGCGTTCCTGGCGCTCACCCTGACGATCGCCGTGAGCCCGCTGCGTGACAGGCTGAAGGGATGGGCGGCGGCCTTCGTCCCCCTCACGGTCATCCTGCTCGTGCTGTGCGCCCTCGGCGGAGCCGTGGTGGTCGCCGCGGCCAGGTTCGCCGGCCTCGTCCCGCAGTACGCCGACCAGTACCGGCGTCTGCTGTCGTCCGCGGGCAGGGTCCTGCACGACATCGGCGTCGACCGGTCCCAGATCAGGAAGGCGCTGAGCGGCGTCGACCCCGACCGCCTCGTCCAGGCGGCGCAGAGCCTGCTGTCCGGTCTCACCGGGACGGTCTCGGCGGTGCTGATCACCGTCCTGGTCCTGTACGGCATGAGCCTGGACGCGGCCGTCCTGCAGCGGGCGACGGGTGCTCTCACGACCGAACGCCCCGGCCTGGTGACCGCGTTGCGGGGATTCGCCCGTGACACCTGTGCCTACCTGATGGTCTGCACGGTCTTCGGACTGATCGTGGCGCTGCTCGACACGGCGGTCCTGGCACTGCTCGGTGTGCCGTTGCCGCTGCTGTGGGGCCTTCTGTCGTTCATCACGAACTACATCCCCAACGTCGGTTTCATCATCGGGCTGGCTCCCCCGGCCGTGCTGGCGTTGCTGGACTCCGGGGTGGCCACGATGCTGTGGGTGATCGCGGCCTACTGCGTGCTGAACTTCCTGATCCAGTCGGTCGTCCAACCGAAGTACGCGGGGCGGTCGGCCCGCCTGTCCACCACCGTGACCATGCTCTCCCTCCTGGTGTGGACCTGGGCTCTGGGAGCCCTCGGGGCGGTTCTGGCGGTGCCGCTCAGTTCCTTCGCCCGTGCCGTACTGCTGGACGCCGACCCCACGACCGCCTGGGCCTCCCCCTTCGTCGCGGGGCACGACGAGCGTTCGGGCGAGAAGCCCCGCTGACGGAGCTCTCGGCGGGGCCGGCGTCAGCCGTCCTGACGGAAGACGATCGCGACGCCCAGCGCGGCGTCGGCGGGCACGAACATCTCCTCAGGGCCGGTCCGGACGACCGGGATGTCGTTGCCGGACAGGAGCTTTTCGGTGACGGAGAGGTCGCGTACGGCCACCGCGTAGGCGACGAACGCGGGCAGGGCCGCCGGTCGCTCACCGGGCAGCAGGTCGGCGAGCGCCGATTCGGGCACGACGGTGACGTTCGCCCGGTCGAAACGCGTTACCCGACCGTGTCGCGCCCGGCCGAAGTAGCCTTCGTAGCGGCGCTCCACCTCGGGCAGCGCCGTTTCGGCCACACACAGCACGCACTCGACCAGCCCGGTCGCGCCGTTGGGGTGGTCGATGTGCCGCTGGTCCTGGGGAGTCTCGGCCGACACGTTCTGGGCGAACCCGAGCCTGCCTTCCTGCACGCGTCCCGGTGACAGCCGGAGGTCGGAGACCTCCAGGTAGCGGGCGGGTTCCATGCTGGTCCCCGTGGGGGTCTCGACGGGCCGCTGGATGTCGTGGACGCCACCGTGGCTGACACCGTCTGCCGCCAGTCGCGCGGCCACGTGGTCAATGTCGGGTGTGTCGGCGATCACGATGTGCACGCCCTGGAAGCGCTGCAGCAGGGACGCGATGCCGTCGGCGGTGGCCCGGATGGCGGCCCTCAGCCCCGCCACCCTGTCCTCGGGCACCCGCAAGGGGATGGCGCGCGCGTCGCCGGGCATGCGGCCGGTGCCGTCGATGACGGCCACCAGCTCGACGAAACCACGTGGGAAGTACACGTGGGTGTTGGCCACCCCGAACGGCTCCGCGGGGCCTCCCGGCGTGGCCGGCATGACCGGGTAGGCGGGGGCGGCCACGGCGAAGCCGAGCCGCCGGTAGCGCTCCATCGCCTGGTCCAGGTCGTGCACGATGTGGCCGACGTGGTGCAGGCCGTTGATGTCATGGCCCATGGCGAGACCTCCGGGTCTTTCTGTCCGATCATTTTGATAGTCAATTATTTTTTGAGAGTACACCATCATTTGTTAGCGCGATAGAATCTTCTACGTGGCTGAGATCGGACTGCGCGAACGTAAGAAGGCCAGAACCAGGGAGACGATCCTGCGTGAGGCGTTCAGGCTCTTCCGGGAGCGTGGCTACACCGTCACCACCGTCGAGCAGATAGCCGAAGCGGCCGAGATCTCCCCGGCCACCTTCTTCCGCTACTTCCCGACGAAGGAGGACCTGGTCACGCTCGACCGCTTCCCCCCTCTCGTCGAGGCGCTGGCCTCCCAACCGCCAGGTGCTCCGGTCACCGTGCTACGCGGCGCGTTCCGCACGGCGTTCGCCGCCCTGTCCGCCGAGGAGATCGCCGCGGGGCACGCGAGGGAGGTGTTCGCGGCCACCGTGCCCGAACTGCTGGTGGCCAACCTGCGGAGAAGTCCCCACCTGATCGGCGAAGTCTGCTCCATCGTGGCGGAGAAGGCCGGATGCGCCGGGGACGATCCGCGGATCCGGAACGCGGTCGGCGCCGCCTTCGGCGTGGTGGCGATGGTCTGGGTGCAGTGGGCGCGGAATTCCGGCCTTGACGGCCCGGCCGAGATCGACACGGCGCTGGCACATCTGGAGTCGGGCCTGACCCTGTGAACCGGATGCCCTAGTACTACAACAACATTTCGTTGTTGATTAAGTGTCGTCGCTGG
>NZ_JBHSBC010000067.1:0-30899 GCF_042650425.1 Streptosporangium jomthongense
GTGCCCGTTGGGGAGGGTCGTCCTCCATCGTCGGCTCCCCCCAAGGCATCGGCTCTGGCCTTTCCACCCGGGACGTCACCGGGATCGTGCAGACCGCCGTCATGGGCCTCTGAGCTGACCGTAGGCAACGCCCTCACCTTTCGGGTAGGGGCGTCCTGCTGTCCTCCTGCGCACGATCACCCCGCCGGGCGACCATGACGGCATGACACCCGACGACGACCCGATGCCCAACCACGTCCTGCGGGACTCCCTTACCGTGCTGGAGCCGTACCGCGAGCAGGTGGAGCCTCTGCTGCGGGCGGCCGAGACCGAGCTCGACGAGTAGCTGTTCGCTGGAGAGCCCTCGCCCCCACGGCGAGGGCTCTTTTTCGTGCTACCCATTACGGAGAGCCCGTATTACGGTAAATGCCACCATCCCACTGCCCCACCGAGGAAACCAATGACGTTTTCCGAAGGCTGGCAGGCCCGCGCCATAACCTGGCGCATAGCGACCACGCTGGCATTATTCGCACTCGCAGGACTGGCCTCCTGGATGAACCGCCCCCGCGCCTGGCCGACCGTCATCACCGCCAGCGCATGCATCTGGTTCGCCTACTGGCTACAGAGCAACATCTCCACCTTCACCGACCCCCGACACCTGCGCGCACTACGCGCCGCAGTCAAGGCCGCCCGCCCGAAGACAGCGCTTCGATACGGCGACGTCCTGCTGGACGTGAGCAAGCCCTCATGGTGGGACACGACGATCCACCGCATCACCGAGACGGACCTCGCCGACGCCCGCGCCGACCTGCTGATGGGGGCGCAGGTCACCACAGTGAGATACGAGGTGTTCTTCATCCGGGGCCGCTACACCATCATCGGCTTGCGAGGCGCCCACGCCGCCAAGGCCGGAGCGGACGGAGAACTGGAGATCATGCCCTCGCCTCGGATGTCGTCTTACAGGCGCATGCGGGCAATGCAGTCCGCCGGCCGGTCAGGCGCCCTGCACGTCACCCCCGCCGAGATCGCTGACCTACTACATCAGCTCCAGCAGGCCGAACCGATGTAAGCCATTCAGCTCTCCTCCCGAGCGGCCTTCCTCAGCGCGACCTGCCGATCATGGCGCTGGCCCGTGCCGCCCCACCACTCATCCTGATACAGCGTTTCCAGCGCGGCCATCTGCGCTGATCGCACCTCAGCCAGCTGGGTTCGCTGCTCGTCGGTCATCTGCAGCGACGGCGGCAACTCCCGGCACAGCTGCTCCACCGCGTCCGTCGCCGCCCAGAAAGCGCGCTGCGCCTGAATGAGGCGTTCCGGAAAGTCGTAGGTGTCGGACATAGCTCTCCCCGGGGTGGTGCGCGTGGTACGGCGGTGATCCTATGAGGAGTGCTCGGACAGCACGAAAGCGCCCCGCCGCCCTCCGCGCAGGAGGACGAGCGGGGCGCTGCAGTCTGGGTGGGGTCCCGACCGGCTTGGCCGCACGTCCGGGACCCCACAAGCTGAGACTACCGCTGCGACAGCGGCAAATCCGGGCGGGGCGTATGACGGGCCATGAAGCCGGACACCGCCGTGATCGCCGTCGGGATCAGCGGCACGGTGATGGTCTCCAGCCAGTCCGGCCAGAACGCGATCAGCGACAAATCGCTGTTCACCGCCTGCAGCACACTCAGCGCGGCCACTGACCCCAGGTAAGTTCCCAGCGTGGCCCACTTCACCTTGGCCTCCACCGCCGGCCGCGACGTCGTGATGGGCTCTCCGTGCATACGCTCCTCCTTGGGGAGACCACCGCCCTCTCGGGGCGGAAAACAAGAAGACCAGCCCGAACGTGGCTGGTCAGGGTCGTGCGGTATGCGATCTGGTATGAAATCGGGCCGTTCATCGCGGCCCAGCAGGTAGGCGAGCAGCGCCCCCTCGATCACGGCGCCGCGGGCTCCTCGGGTGTGGGCTCAGGTTCGGCCGGCGGCTTCCACGCCCACGTCGACTCCCACGTCGCCCGATCGACGACGCCGGTGACCGGCAGGCCCACCGCCCGTTGCCAGGACCGGCACACCGTCCGCGACTGCGGGCCGTACCAGCCGTCGACGTCGAGCCGCCACCCGCGCCGGACGAGACGCTCCTGCCACGCCTCCACGTCCTCGCCATGCAGCATCGGATCCTCGACCTGCAGCACACGGCCCGGCCACAGGGCGACGCCGTCGCGCACGACGACCTTGATGGGCTTCGCCTCGTCGCCCCGCACCATCGCCATGAACTCGTCCCACGGGAAGCTGCTCCCCGGGTCTGAGTGGTCCGTCTGCTTGAAAGCCGCCGACACGTCCACGTGCCCGCAGATGCCCCGCTTGCCCGCCCGCACCTCAGCCACCGACAGGCGTCGCAGAGGCACATCCCACCGGGCCGCGACCTGCCGCACCAGCACCGCCGCCCGCCGCAGCATCTCCTGGTGGTCGTCATCAGCCCACCGGGACGCCGGGCCCTTCTGCGGGTCGCACAGCTCCACACCGATCGAGCCCGTGTTCGGCGGGGCGTGGTACGCCACCGTCGTCTCCCGCACCGCCGCCACCACCTCGCCCGGATCCACGATGTAGTGCGCGCTCCCGCCCGCCGAAGACGACTGGAAGTAGCGGGCCACCGCCCGGGCGCCACCCTCCACGCACGGGCTGACGGTGGCGTGAATCACGATCCGCGTCACCACACTCTGAGTGCCGCCATGCTTCGCGGCCTGCACAAACCTCATGACCGCTCCTCCTTCTTTCACTGACGGCGCCCCTTGCGCCAGGTCCGACCGCCGTCAGCGGATCAGGCTGATGACGACCGGGATGAGCACGCCGGCCGCAGTCACCAGCAGGCCGACGACCGCGAGGATCTGCCGAGTCCGGTCGGCCAGCTGGGGCCGGGTGACGACGTCCCGTTCCAGCGCATCCAGCCGGGTTTCCAGCGCCTGGCCGCGGGCTTCGGCGACGGCACGGTCGGCATCGACGCGCTTGGCGAGGTCGGCGTGGCGCCCGTCGGCATGGTCCAAGCGCTGCAGGATGAGAGCGTTCTGGCCAGCGGTGCGTTCGAAGCCGACCTCTACCAGCCGCCGTATCTCGGCCAGCGCGCTATCGACGCTGGGGTCCTGCATGGGCCCCGCCCCTCCCATCGGGTGGCCGTGTTCGGCCACGACGTAGCCCGGCCGGGTGGCTCAGGCGTCACACACCGCACCCTTCGCGCGCACCAGGAGAAACCGTGTCGTACCCACCCCAATACGACCCTTACGGACGCCGTCCGCTTCTGTCCCCCATAGCCATCGTGCTCGGGACAGCCCTCCTGGCCGGGGCTGCGGTTCTCGCGATCATCCTCGTGCTCAGACCCCCCACGAGCTCCTCAGGCACCGCCGCCGCCAACGGCACCGAGGTCGCACAAGACCTGGGGACCCAAGAGCAGACCGAGGACGGCGCCCGCGCCGCCGCGCAACAGACGCTGGACGCGTACGCCGGGGGCGACTACGGCGCGTTCTGGGACCGCTGGACGACCGCCTCCCAAGCCCTGATGGGGCGCGCGGACTTCATCCGAATGCACACCGAGTGCGCCCAGCCCGCGCAGGGAGTGCGTTTCGTGGTCGGCGCCGTCACCGTGACCGGCACCACCGCACGAGTAGGAGTCACCCGGCTCATCGCCGCCACCACCTTCGATTTCACCTTCGAAGACGGGGCCTGGCGGTACGTGCTGCCCGCAGAGCAGCAGGCCGAGTACCGGAAGGGCGTCGACCAGATCGTGCAGGAGCGGAAGGCCTCAAACCAATGTGGCCGAGACGCTCTGAAGCTCACCCCGGTTCCGATGCCAACGTCGTCTCCTGACGCGCCGACATCCACTGCGCCACCCGCCGCCGCAACGAAAGTCGGCCAGCCGGTCCAGGTCGGGGATCTGACCTTCACCGTCACCCGAGTCGAACAAGGCGCCCAGCTGAAAGAGCCCATCACGAACAAGCCGGTGCAGGCGCAAGGCCAGTGGGTGCTGGTGCACGTCTCCGTCACGAGCCACGCCAGCAAGGCCGTACCGATCCTCGGCGGTCGCCAGACCCTCGTAGACGACCAAGGGCGGCAGTACGCCCAGGACGACAAGGCCGCGAACTACAACATGGGGGACCTGGCACTGACTATCAAGGCGATCAACCCAGGCCAGACGCTGACCGGGGCCTTCGTGTACGACGTGCCCGCAGGGAGCAAACCGACGGCGCTGGAGTTGCACGACTACGCCCAGGCCGACAGCCCGGCGGTGAGGGTGGGTCTCAACTAGCGGCGCTGAGATATGCCCCATGAAGGATGAATTCCTGGCCAGAGCTGGCGAACAGGGTCCCGGTCACGCTGCTGAATCCGACCGAGGATCCGCTGGCGTACGCCCTGTAGATCTTGAACCGGTCCCGGGCGCTTGACGTGATCACGCCCAGCGCCACCGTGGCGTCCACCGCATTCCCCTGATAGCTGCCGATGACCTGTTCGCCCTGCGTGATGCTCGGGGCGCTGGGCGCATACCCGTTGACGGGGGCGGAAACCGCGATCTGATCTGAGGTCCCGCTGAATCCGCTGGAATTCAGCACCCGGATATAAACCTCAACGATGTTGCCGTTCTGGCGATATTTTCCCCACTTGGTGAGGCCGGACGAGATCGTGGAAGCGTTCTGGTAGACCGTAGGGGTGTAGTCCTTCCACGCCGCGCCGAGTTCCTCCCAGACGCTGCCGTTGTACCGCTGCGTCTTGTTGGTGTCGGTCTCGTAGATGTGCATGCCCTGCACCGGCGTCGGCCTCGTCGCGGACGTGCACCGGATGACGGCCTGGCTCATCAGGTAGGTGTCCACGTCCGACGACGTGAGAATCTCACCGACCGCGAAATCCTTGAACGGCACCGCGCCCTCTCCCTTCAGTACGCCAGAGCGTTGTTGTCGAGCTGACCAAGCACGGGGTTGTCGAGGACCAGGAAAGATCCGTACTTGGTGGCCGACTGCAGGCTCCACGTGGTGATCCAGGTCGCGGGCCCCTTGACGTGAGCGATGCCGCGAATGAACACATCCCGGGTGATCGCCGTACCGCCGCCCGGCGGACGGCGGACGATCCGGATCCGGTCGCCGATCTCCCGCGCCAGCACCTGAGGAAACAGCGTCGGGTCGGCGTGGGCGTGGATCTCGATCTCGTCGAAGCGCACCTCGGGGTCCTTGGAGACGTACAGGATCCAGCTCGCGTAGTTGCCCACGGTGGTGTCGTCCTGCAGTTGCAGCTCTGACGCCTGGAAGGTGCGGGTCAGGAACTCGTCTTGGCTCGCGGAGTCGCCAAGCAGCTGCTCCACGCCGCCGGTCCGTTGCGCCCGGACCTCGTTGTACAGGGTCGCGTCATCGGTGTTGATCCGCGCCACGCACGGGGCCGCCACCCCAGGGGTAGCGCCGAAGGTGGTCTGCACCGTGTTGGAGCGGGTGTCGGTCAGCACCGCCTGCCGGTTGCGGAAGACCACCCTCCCGGCCCCGTCGATGTACAGCTCGCCGATCTCGGAGTCGGCGACGGCCTGCAGTTCGCTGAGGGCGTCCCCCTCCAGGGTCGTCGCCTGCACCGTTGAGTTGCCGGTGGCGATGACCCGATCCGTGGCGGACCACCCTGCCGAGTTCAGAACCCGCGTGATGCGGGCCCCGGTGGTCTCACCAGCGCCGACGGCCGCGACGGCCGGGCGCTTCTTGTTGCGCAGCACCTTGAAGCCGTCGGTGGCCCTGACCGTGACCTCGCTGTAGACGTCGGCGACCCAGTCGACGTCCCACTGGTCGACGAACCCCCTGAAGACGTTGTAGGTCGTCGAGTTCCAGGTGGCGCGGATGCGGATCGGCCGCATGGGCGTGACCTGGCTACGGCCGCCGGAGACGTATGGGCCAGCGGTGTTGGTCGGGTCGAAGCGCCGGTCGGTGTTGTTCAGCACGACAGTGGCGGTGCCCGCCTCGTACCGGATGATCGGCGAGTCGATCCGTGACGACCCCCGCCGGGTGGTGATGCCGCGCTTGCCCCACGCGCTGACGTCGGTCCATGTGGAGCCGTTGAACATCACCTCGATCGTGACGACCGGCAGGGACGTGCTCACGGAGTACGCCGCCAGGTGCTGCCGGACCGGCGCTCGTACTCCTGGATCGCCTTCACCGTCACCGCCCCGACCGCCGCGAGGTCGCCGCCCGGGGGGACCTGCACCGTGATGTTGTAGGAGGTGCCGCCCTGACCGGCCAGCATCGACGGCAACGGCGCGGCACCTCCGTCCCCGCCGGACGGGCCGCCGGGCTTGAGGAACACCCCGCCGAAGTCGTGCGCGACCTGCGACAGAAGACCCTCGGCCCGGGCACGATACTGCTGGTCGTACGGGATGAACGCCTCGTCACCGGCGCCCTCGCCGAACAACACCATCGGGCGCCCAGCGATCATCGGCCCTGTCGGCCGCCGCAACCCTCCGACCGCGTACCGCTCGATGCCGCCGCTCTCGTACCGGTCAATCCCGCCCGAGGCGTGAGAGAGGCCGACGGCCGCACGCAGCGCCTCCCTGCTCAGGTCGTCCTGGTAGTCGGTCTTCACGAACACGGTCACGGTGCGGTCCTTGCCGATGCCGTTGTCGATCTCGACGCCGATCCGGCGCGCCGCCTCGAAGACCGACGTACGGCCGCCGTCCATACCCTCACGCACCCGGTCGGCGATCTCCTGACCTCGGGTCTGGGCGATCGAGCGCAGCACGGGCCCCGCCGCGGCGAGGTTCTCGGCGAAGGTGTCGCCCGCCTCCTTGCCGCTCTTCCCGTGCAGGGCGATGAACCGCTGGAGCTCCTCGCCAGACATCTGGGTGGCCAGCTGGACGACCTTCGCCCCGCCCGGCCCGAGCTCGGCGAGCTCCTTGAGCATCTCGTCCGGCACCCGGCCCGCCAGGCTGATGAGGTTGTCGGCCCAGTTCTCCTGGTCCTTGACCTGCTTCTCCAGCTCCGCCAGGTACTGGGTCGTGGTGACGGCCACCGTGCCGCCCAGATCCACCCAGGAGTCCCGAACGTCCTGGTTGGCCTTCACGGTGTCCCGCGCCGCGTCCTGGCGGGCCTTCCGTAGCGACTCCTCGGCGTCAGAGATGTCCCGCGCCGCATCCCGGGTGGCCTTGGCCGCCTCCGCCTCCGCGTCCGCGATGTCCTTACGGGCCTTCAGCACATCCTGTGCACTGGCGGCGCGCGTGCGGTCCAGCTCGACCGCGGCCTCTGCTGCGGCCTTCTCGGCATCGGAGATGTCCTTCTGCGCCTTGAGGACGTCCTTCGCGCCTTCGATGCGCGTCCGGTCCAGTGCCGCCGACGCGTCCGCCGCTTCCTTCTGCGCGTCGGAGATGTCCTTCTGCGCCTTCAGGATGTCCTTGGCCCCGTCGAGGCGCACCTGGGTCAGCGAGGCCTCGGCCTCGGCGAGAGACCGCGCGGCGTCCTCCTGCTGGCGGGCCGCCTCCCGGCGAGCGTCAGCCAGGGCCTGCTCGGCGTCGGCGACCGCTCGCGCCGCTTCCTCGCGCTGCTTGGCCAGCGCTGCCTCGGCCTCCCGCTCGGCCTCGATCGCCGCGGCGATGCGCTCCTTGGCGCCGATGACCTCGGTGCTGCCCTCGATGCCCGCCCGGTTGGCGTCGGCGAGCTCGGTCTGCAGCTCGGCGTTGCGGCGCTTGATCTCCTCCAGCCGCTCTACCGCGCGCCGGAAAGCCAGGTCGGCCTCGCGCCGATCCAGGCTCGACGCCTCCGGGTCGGCGTTGACCTCGTCGAGCCGTTCGCGAGCGCGCTCCAGCGCGATCTGCGCGCCCTCCTCGTCCAGCACCCCCGAAGCCTGCGACCGGGCGAGGTCTTCCAGCCGCTGCGCCGCCCGCTCCCGAGCCTCAACAAGATCCTGCTCGGCCTCGATGGTGCGGGCGTGGCTGTCCTGCAGCCGCCGCTCCGCCGCGATCTCCCGCTGAGCCGCGTCCTCCTGGACATCAGCAACGCGGCGGGTGGCTGACTCGATCTTCCGTCCGGAGTCCTCCGCGACGTCAGCGACCCGCTGCCGGGCGTCGGCGATCTTCTGGACCGCGTCGGCCTCGCGCTGCGCGGCCCGCTCCGCCGCCGCGGCCAGCGCCTCCTGCCGCTCGCCGATCTTCTCCTGCGCGTCGGCGACACTCTGAGCGGCATCAGCCTCCTTGCGCGCCGCCTCTTCTGTCGCGGTAGCCAGCGCCTCGCGCCGTTCGGCGACCCGCTCCTGGGCGTCCGCCACTGCCTGGACCGCGTCCGCCTCCTTACGGGCAGCCTCCTCCACCGCGGCGGTGAGGGCCTCCTGGGCGTCCTCGATCCGCTCCTGCGCCTCAACCGACCGCTCAGAAGCCTGCTCGTGCGCGTCCGCCACATCACGCTGCGCCCGCTTGATCTTGTCGGCGCCGGTCCGCTGCACCTCCGCCAGGCGCTCGACAGCAGCCGCCTGCCGGTCAGCAGCCGAGGAACCGCCGCCACCCGACGACCCAAGATCCTGCAGCACGCTGGACATGTCGCCGAACTGGCTGAACGCGCTCGACCAGGAGTCGATCATCTTCTGGGCGGCCTTCGAGGCGTCATCCCCGACCAGGCCGTACGTGGTGGCCAAGCCCTGCATGAAGGAGGACAGGTCACCCGCCACCCGGCCCTGACCGCCCATCTCGACGGACAAGCCCTTCATCGCGGTTTCCAGGCTGTTGACCTTCACCTCGGCCTTGCCGCTGACGTCAGCATGGTCCTGGGCCTTGCCCCTGGCCGCGTCCAGCTGGCGGCCGTACTCCCCAAGGGAGTCCTTCAGGGTGAGGATCGCGTCCGTCTCGTTCTTGATCTTCCGCGCGTCTTCATCCCATGGGAACGCGATTCCAGAGGACTTTCCCATCCGCGCTTCGAACATCTCGTCCAGCTGCTTGGTGAGCGCTGCGGCCTGCTCCTTGTTCCCGCTGAACGCCCCCGTCACCAAGTCCAGGTTCAGGCCGAGCTGCTTCGCCGACTCGATCAGGCCGTCGTCGACCAGACGAAAGGCGATCTTCTCCTTGGTCAGAGCGGCCACGACGCCGTGGTCTTCGATGATCGCGTCGGTGAATTCCTTGACGCGGCCCGCCGCCTCCGCCTGCATGTCAGCGAATGCGATCGTGAGCACAGTGGCCGCCGCCAGCGCCGCCCCCCACGGGCCCATCAAGAACGAGCCGACGGCGCTCAGGCGGGACGCCATCGCGGCGCCGCGCGGCCCCATCCCCTCCAACGTCTTGGTGAAGTCGACCATCTTCGGTACGGCGATCATCGCCGCGCCGCCCGCCAGCGTCACGACCCCGGCCAGGCCGCCCACCACGCCGCCCGCAGCCTTCACCGGCTCCGGCAGGTCCTGCAACAGCGCGATCCAGCCCGAGGTGTGCTCAGCCGCCTCCCCGAGCACCGGCAAGAACGTCTCGCCGATCGTGATGCCCAGGTCGGTGACGTTGTTCTGAGCGACCTTCAGCTTGCTTGCGGTCGTCTCGTAGCGCTTCGCCGCTTCCTCCGCGAGCGCCGTGTTATCCGACCACGCCTGCTCGCCGAGTCGCAGCGAGTCGGTCAGCAGGCTGCCCGCCTGCGCGGTGCGCAGGAGAGCGTCGCGGACCTCGATCTCGCTGAAACCCAGCTGCTGCAGGGTCTGGAACAGGCTGCCGCCGGATGCCTCGACCCGCCCGAGCCCCTCGATGAAGGCGCCCAGAGCTGATCCCGCGTCCTCGCGGAATGCGGTCGAGAACTCGTCGGCCGACATGCCCGCGACCTGGGCGAACCGCTCCACCTGCTGGCCGCCGGCGTCAACCGCCTGGGCGATCGTGATCATGACACGGGAGATCGACGAACCGCCGGCCTCCGCGTTGATGCCGACGCTCGACAGCGCGGACGCGAACCCCAGGACCTGGCCCTCGCTGAGCCCGATCGTCTTGCCCGCACCGGCGATGCGCAGCGCCATCTCGACGATCTCAGACTCCGTCGAGGCGCCCGCGTTGCCCAGCGCCACCAGGGACGCGCCCAGGCGTCCGACCTCCTGCTGAGGGGTGCCCATGATGTTGGACAGCCGGGCCAAGGCCGTGGCCGCCTGCTCGGCCGACAGGTCCGTCGTCTCACCAAGGGCGACCATGGTCCTCGTGAAGCCGATGATGGACTCACGCTTGATACCGAGCTGCCCAGCCGCCTCCGCCACCGCCGCGATCTCCGCGTGGGTGGCCGGCAGTTCCCTGGCCAGGCTGCGCAGAGCACCTTCCAGGGCGGCCATCTGCTGCGGGGTGCCCTCAACGGTCTTGGTCACCCCGACCCACGCCGACTCCCAGTCCACGGCCGCCTTGACCGCCATGCCAATCCCGGCCACCGCCGCCGCGCCGAAGACCGAGACGGTCTGCCCCGTCGCCTCCATCTCAGCGCGAGCCTTGGCCGCGGCACGCTCCATCCGCTCCAGCTCACGCTGGCTGCGCTTGGCGGCCTCCTCCGTCTTCTTCAGCGCCTCCTCGGCCGCCTTGGAGCCCCGCTCATCCCAGCGGCTCTTGATGTCGATGATCAGGTCACGAACGGCCACGGGACTCCCTCACCTCCTTGCTTCGGATGAGCACCATGCGCTCTCCGCGGATGCGGCCCGGATCTCCGGCCAAACTGGCCTGGGCGCCCTGCAGGACCTCGCACCCACGGCACAGCTCGCGCTCGGCAAGGTATGCGTTGCGGTCACCGCCACGCTTCGGATCCCACTCGTCAGGCCTCGTCCCGCAGTCCCTGCACGCCTGCCGCTCTCGGATGTACTGCCAGATCGCCTTGTCGCGGTCGTCGGCATCCCAGCCGAGGAACTCCGAGTGGCGGATGCGGTAGGCGGCGCAGACCGCCAGCTCGATCGTCAAGCCTGGGTCTGCGTCCAGCCTTTTGGGAGCGTGGTGTCCGGGACCCGAACGTTGACCCGGATCGCCGCAGTGCACAGCTCGCCCCGCTCACCGGCCGAGAGGACTTCCGCCCAGACCTGGTCCCACTCGGCCGGCGTCAGGTCGGACTCGACGCACTCTCGGAAGCAGGCCTCCGGGAAGGTGTCGAGGTTCCAGGTTCGGTCCTCGGTCCCTTCCCGCGGTTTGTGCTTGCCGATCAGCGCCTCGAAGTCGTCCGGCCGCATCGCCCGCAGCACCACCGGCTCGTAGCAGGCCGCCAGCGAGGCCTCCGCCTCCGCCAGGGCGGCCTTGGCTGCGCGCACGGCCGACTCATCGGCCGCCTCCCCCTGGAACTGCAACACCCGCAGGGTCGTCCGAGCCGCCTCCAGCGCCTTGCGCGGCTCGGTGTCGTCGTCGATCCGCAGCGAGTACGTGTCGAACGGCCGCGGCCGGGCGAGCAGCCTCTCACGCAGACTCACGCCGGGATCACCACGTCCTCAGCAGGCTCAGCACCGACGGAGTACTGGATCACCAGTCGGGCCGCTTCCGCGCCCATGGTCCGCTGCTTGCCGACGGACAGGACGCGGACAGGGAAGACGTCCATCTTCCGACCGGCGACGTCGCCTCCGTCGAGCCACACGATGTGCCCCTCCGTGTCGCGCGGCATCAGGCCGCCCACGTCCTGGCTGTCTTCTCCCTGGTAGAAGGTGATCGCGGACTCCGCCGCCGACGTCAAGCCCGGGATGTTCGAGACGAAGCGCGAGTTGAGGTCCGGGGTGTCGATCTTCTGACCGCTGACCATCCATCCAGAGATGTCGGCGATGTCCTTGCTCAGGTCGGATCCGGCATTCAGTTCCGACCTGGTCGGAGCTGAGATGTTGGCGATGGACACGACCCAGTAGCACTTCGTGATACCCGGCCTGAAAAACCTGTTCGCGGGGGTGACCGGCGTGGCGACCATCTCTACTTCTCCTCCGTGCTCGCGCGCCGACGCCTCGGCGACTCGTCCTGCAATGCAGAAGCCCCGGCGCCTGCCGGGGCTTCTGAGGTCTGATCGGATGTGCCGTCCGGGTCGAGGACCGGCGGCGGGGGTGGCGGGGGTGGGTCGGTCTGCTCCCACCCGGCCCGCTGATGCTGCGCCAGGGACGACGCGGGCACCTCGACCGGCGGGGAATCCGGCAGTCGCGGGTGCGAGATCCACACGGTCTCCATGAGCACCCCCTACGAGCTCGCGCCGACGATGTGGATGTCGTACGTCACGCTCGTCCCGGCGCCGCTGTTGACGATGTTCAGCAGGTCACCGGTACCGGCCGTCACGACCACCCCAGCCGCGCTCGGGTCGTACCAGAACAGCATCCCGCCCGGCTTCACCGCGATGCCGTCGCTGGCCGCCAGGAACAGGGGCACGCCATTCGAGCCGGGCATGACGACGTTGACGTTGTTCGTGTTGCCCGCCGCCGCCACAACCAGCAGCATCTTGATCCGGGCGAACGTCAACGTGCCACCGAACGGCCCGCTGAGTGAACCGGCCAGGTCCAGCGCATCGGTACCGCTCGCGGCGATCGTGCGCTGGTCCGACCAGATCATGTCCGCCTGACCGGCACCAGCCCCCTGCTTCAAGTTCATCTGCCGCGCGAACCGCACCAGGTTCGTCGGCGTCGACAGGTCGAGCGGCGAGGTCACCTCGGCCTCAAGCTCGAACGCCGACGTCAGCCTAAACGCCATCTGCTGCCTTCCCTTCTCATCGGAAGCCCTGCTCACGGGCGACCTGGTCCACCGCGGCCGCCGCCGCGTCCAGCACCCCGCCCATCCCTGCTTCGGCCGCCGGCGCCAGATACGGCCGAGTTGCCTGAGTCACCCAGCGCTTCCGGTCGCCGAAGAACGGGTGCCGGAAGGTGCCCTTACCGGTGATGCCTTCGTACATTCGCGCGATCGGCGCCTTCGTCTGGCGGGCACGGACATACACGCCTGGATTACGTGCGCTCACCCGAACGCCCAAGGTGATCGCCGCAGGAATGCGGCGCGACCAGGAGGCTCGCCTCCGTGCGTCGGCGGCGATCGGCTCGGCCGCCGCCTTCAGCGCGGGCCGTATCGCTTTACGCAGCTCAGGCGGGATCTTCCCCAAGTCCTTGGCCAGCTTGCGGATCTCCTCGGCTGGGTTTCCCGTCGCCATGCCGTCACGCCTCCGTGAACGCGTCGACGTGCACGATGAACCGGATCGTGCACACCGGCCCCGCCTGCGTCTGGTCGGCCACCATGTCGAGGGTCGACATGCGAGCCATCATCACCGCCCCGCCCAGGCGCGAGTCTTCCGCCAGCTCTCGGCGGAACCCCTCCACGAGTTCGAAGGCTCGCAGCCTGGTCGTGCGCGCGTCCGGAAGCCCGTCACGGTACGCGTCACCGCGCCACGCCGACGCCATACACATGACGTCGTAGCGCTCCAGGTCCGGCTGCATGTCCAGCTGCTCCCGGGTCAGCGTGCTGCGCACGTCCGACTCCTCCGGAGAGCCGCTGTAGCCGATCGCGATCACGTCATCGCGGACCTCGGTCGTCGGGCCGCCGTCGAGGACCTGCACGTCCGGCCAGGCCCGAACGGCGATCGCGACGAGGGCATCGAGCGCCGCGGGGATCGTGGACATCAGCCCTCCCGGCCGACGCCGGGACCGTGGTTCTCGATCACCGGCCCGTCCGGCGGGGGCGTCCAGCCGAGCCGGGTGAGCAGCTCGTGCGTCGAGGTCGGGATGTAGACCTGGACGTCCTCCAGGTCCACCTGCACGACCTCGAAGACCGTAAGGTCCAGTTCCACCTTCGGGAACTGATCGGTCCCCAAGGCGAGACTCAGCCCGCGCAGATCCCGCGCGATGTCCTGGCCGTTCAGCCGGACAGCGGTCCCACCCTGCAGGCCAGTGCCCGATATCTCAATCCTGCTCACAGCATCCCTCTCAGCCGACCAGCGGCTCGTCGCGCTCCCGGTCCTTCTTCAGGCCCAGCAGCTCCATCACCCGGTACGGCATCGCGAACGGCCGCACCGACGCCGCGATGGCGTCCGTCTCCCCGAGTGCGGGCCTGCTGCCGGCCTGGTTGTGCTGCGACCCCCGCCAGAGGTGTGCGACCAGCTCGAGGGCGGCGAGCCTGAAGTTGGGCGGCAGCGGTGTGCGGCCTGCCCGATAGGTGACCCGCACCCGGCCGCCGAAGCTGCTGGTGTGCCGCAGCACACCCTCGGAGCCGTCGAGGTACCAGCCCGCCGCCCCGGCCACCCCATCGGCCGCCGGGAGCACCTCACCCCCGGGGAGCCGCTCCACCGTGGTGACCGCGATGACCGGACGCTTCGGGAGGATGATCGTGTTGCTGTACCGGGTGACGTCGTGGGTGAAGGAGGCCGGGGTGACCTGCCCCATCCGGTCGGTGATCATCTGGCAGGCGGTGACCACGAAAGCCTGCAGCTGGTCGTCGTCCTCGGTCGTCGTCTTGCGCATGTGCGCCTTCGCGTCCGCTACCGAGACGAACCCCGCCTCGCTCCAGAGGCCAGCGACGTCGAAGGTCTCCTCGTCGGAGCCTGCCGGACCCGTCGTCACCCACCGGGCGATGTGCTGCCCGGCCTGCGTCGGCGCGTAGTCGTAGTAGTAGAGGCCCAGCGCTGAGTTCGTCGGCGCGAACGGCCCCGCTGTGGTGCCGTCCGGCAGCAGGATCGTCAGCGCAATCGACGCCGGGGCCGTCAGGTTCCCGTCGTCGTCACGCACCGATGTCGACAGCCGTACATCCGCACCGAACGCGGTCGTCACCTTGCCTCCCCTCTCAGCACCACCAGCGGTGCCGACGAAGACGACAGCCGCACCCTCTGCGGCAGCACCACTGGCGGCCACGGCGGCGACACCATGGCCCGTCGTGCGACGACCGGCGGCCGCGGTCGGCGACTGCACAGCGCCGCCGGGACCAGGTCTTGCGGGCCGGGCGGCGGCACCACCGGGTAAGGAAGCCACCACACCCGCCCGCGCCGGACGCCAACCGGCCAGACACGCGGACTGGAGATCCACGCCAGCACCGGTCGCGGCGCAGGAGCGACGGCCTGCGGCCAAGGCGGCGAGCAGACACGGCCACGACGAACCGCGGGCGCGGGCCTGCGCCGCACTACGACCGGAGGCGGCGCCCACACCGGTACGACCGGAGGAACCGACGGGACGGACAGGAACCGGCCGCGGCGCGGCACACCCAGCCGCCGGCCCCGGCCCCGGCCGCTGACGAAGGGCGGAGGTGTCGGCGCCCCGGGGACGATCGTCCAGACCCGCCCGCGTGGAGCCCTGGGATAGCGCCATCGTCTGCTCACCCGCCACCCCCTCGATCACACGCCTTGCTGGTCAGGGGGCGGTTACTCTTCCCACTCGACGCTGAGCACGTACTTGTGCGAGGCGGGGAGGGCGTTGTCGCGGTTGATGAACGCGAGTCCGTTGGTGGTGCCGAGCGCGACGGCGAACTCCTCCAGGAGCTCCCACGGCAGATCCACGCCGGACTGGGAGTTGAACGGGATCCTGAACTGGTCGGCTGCGGTGTTCGTCGGCGCTGCCGAGTACGCCGTGTTCCACACCGCCCCGGCGGCCGCCGAGTTCGGGTCGAGCTTGCCCGGCGTCATCCCGGCGGTCGGCGTGGTGCCGGCGGAGGTGACGCGGTTGATGCCGACCACCAGCTGCTGGCTGGTCGGCGTGGTCGCACCGGCCACGCAGCCGAGCGTCACCCGGCGCAGCTTGTAGCCGTTGGCCGCCGACGCCATGAGCCAGGCGAAGCCCGTGTCGACCGCCAGGGCGGCGGCGGATTCGACCTGGGCGGAGTATCGAGCCACGAAAAGGCTCCCTTCGTGATCAGAAATAGCCGCTGTACTGGCTGATGACATGCGGAATCGCCGCAGCCGGAGCGGTGTCGGCGAGGGTGGAGGAGCTGTTGCCCGGGGTGCCGTCCCAGCTGCCTCCGACGCTGTCGCCGTCGAAGTACTCATCCAGGGCGCCGACCTGTTCGGTCAGCGCCTTCGTGATGACGGACGGGTTGATCGGAAAGTTGATCGCGTCGATGATCAGCCGGACCGCCACCGCGTTCGCCGGTGCTGTGGCGGTCATCCCTACGCGGGTGATCGTCTGTGCTGGCATGGTGAACCCGCTGCTCGGATACCCGAAGCCCGTGCCGCTCTCGGTGAGCCACTCGACATACAGGGTGCCGGAGTTGACGCTGAAGGTGCTGGTTCTGACGTAGGCGGACAAGGTGTAGGTGAGGCCTTCGACGACCGCCCCGTTGGCGGTGGCGGCGGTGAAGGCGTAGGAGTTGGTCGTGTACTCGGCGGCGTAGGGCCGGTCGAATCCCGCCGGGCTCGCCACCCTCGTCGGGGTGCTGCCGCCGCCCCAGCCCGCGACGTCGTTCGACAGGCACGGATTCAGGCACAGGTTGTGGCGCACCATCACGGCACCCCCTCACGGCTCAGATGGGGTCGTCGCCGCTGATGAACCCGGAGTTCTGCGGCTGCGAGGTGAGCGTGACGGCCACCTCGTGGGTGACGTAGCCGCCGCCCTCGGCCGGGATCCGGGTGCCTTCCTCATCGAGGTCGTACACCGAGATCGACCCTCGCAGAGGGTCGATCCACACGGTGATCTTGCTGTACGTCCCGATCGGCCAGCCCTGGGAGTCCAGGTCCTGGGACAGCAGCCACGTCCAGAAGGAGCGATATCCCGGGCTTGTCCTGAGCGCCGGGTCACTGCGAATCCCGGCCACCAGGTATGGATCAGACATGAGACTCCTGTAGTGACGAAGGGGCCGCCGCTCGCGCCGGCGGCCCCTTCGTTGATCACTTGTCGGCGGACCGCCCGCGCGCCTTGTTCGCCGCGGGCGGGGCCTGCTTCGTCTCGGCGTCAGCGCCGCCTTCCGGCGACTCGCCGAGCAGGCCGTACCGCTCGGCCTCGGCGCGCGAGATCGGCTGACCAGGCACGCAGTACAGCCATCGGGCGTCCGGGTCGGTATCGGGGACCAGGCGGTCGCGGTCCTCTGTCAGGCACAATCGGGCCGTGGCCGTGACGTGGCCAGCGTCGCCGTCCGGCTCGGTCACGAAGCTCAGTGCCATCTCCTCACCCTCCTACCGGTAGAAGACGACGACGCGGAACTTGCCCGCGGTCAGCGCCGCCGTCGCGATCGCGATCGCGAGATTCCGGCGGGCGGTCGTCTTGACCGACGTGCCCGCCGTGAACACGGGGGTGATGGCCTTGCGGCCGGTCGTCGACCACGGAGCGCCCGAGACGGCCGTGGCCGCCAGCAGGTCACCGGCGCCTTCGGAGTTCACCCCTACCGTCGCCGAGCCGCCCGAGGTGACGGCGGTGTCCACTTCGATGTAGCCGCCGACGATGACGCTCCCGGCGGGGATGTCGTTGCCGTTGGAGTCGCCAGGCGCCGATCGAAGCGTGATCGTGCTGACCGCGCCGCCGTCCACCGCGAAGTCGTACTCGCCCCGCGCTTCCTTCAGGCCGCGGGTGCCTTCGATGACAGGCACTGCTCCTCCTTCACAGGCCGGTGACGGTGCCGAACGCCTTCGGGCGATAATGAATCACCGTGCAGCGCACGTCCGCGCGGAGGGCGAGCTTGCCCTCGGCGAAGTAGGTCGAGTGACTGTTGGACACCTGCACGTCGATGCCCCGCCGTACCGCCAGCTCGGAGAAGTTCGCGTAGTCGCCCGCCACCGCGGACGTCGCCGGTGCGGCCACCGTCTCCACCACCGGGACGCCCCAGATCGTGGACGGCCCCGGGATCGACGGGTGGCCCCAGATGTAGACGCCGTCCGACGTCTTGAGCAGGCGGACCTCCTCCCACTTCGCGGGGCGGATGAACAGCACGCTCGGCTCGGCGAACCCGTCGTCGCGGATCTTCCTGAAGAGCTTGTAGATCGCGTCCGGGGTCGGGTCCGCGCCCTTCGCCTGGGTCTGGATGCCGACGACGGAGGCGGTGCCGAGCAAGTTCACGCCTGTGCCGTCCCCGACGAGGATCTGGCCGTCCAGGCGCTGCCGCAGCATGAACGGCAGACGGTTCTGCACGTACATCTCGGCGCGCGGCTCGTCCTCGAACTGCTCGTCCGTGATGGGCAAAAAAACGGCGACCTTGCGCACCTGCGAGGCCCGCTCGGTCAGCGCCAGCGTCGCCTCCGGGTAGGAGCCACCCTCGGCGGTCTCCGCCGCGGCGTTGGTGAAGGTCGTCTCCTCCATGTAGACCACCGACGCCTGCGTGGTCGTGGTCTGCGGCAGGAACTCCACCACGTGCGGAGCCGGGCGCGTGGGGAACATCTCGACCCGGCCCGTGCGGATCGACTCCGGCGCCCACCCGCCGGAGGTCTGGAACAGCGTCTTCAGCTCAATGTCGAGCTGCGCCGACGGTCCCATGCCGGACCCCGGCCGGTAGCCCTTGCACGCCTGCGACGCGACGAACAGCTCCCCCAGGCTCCGGTGCTGGCCGTTCTTCGTCCTCGGCTTGGTCAAGGTGTCCTTGTGGCCGGACTCGACCTGCTCGGCCTCCTTGGCCGCGCCGGCCGCACGGGCGATGACGAGCAGCTCGTCGACCTTGGCCTTGCGCTCGTCGATCTCGGCGTTGAGCTGACGGATGAAGTCGACCTTCGCCGCGGTGTCGCCCTGGATGGACTTCACCTTGGCCATGTCGTAGTCGGCCCCGGCCTCGTCGAAGATACTCTTCAGGCTCTGCCGCTTCGCATCCAGCGCCTGCTGTGCTTCCTTCAGCGCGGGGAACTCAACAACCCTTTCGGGCGCCTCGATAGTCATGATCTCCTCACATTCCGTTGAGCTGGGCGACCGACCGAGCGAACAGGGAGGCGATCTCCGCCTCGCTCGGGTCGTCGACGCCCAGAGGCGTGGAGAGCAGGGCCTTCAGGCGCTGCAGATCGGCGTCGATCCAGTCGAGGAGCTCGGCCGAGCGGGGCGCCATGCCCTTGCCCTTGAGTGCGCGGAGAGCCACGACTTCCGCAGTCCGATCGACGAAGGCGGACACCGCGGCTAGGACCGCGTGCCCCTCTTCGGCGTACTTCAACGACCCGCCCGGCTGCGTCCGCAGCTCCGGCGGCTCGATGTCGGCGTCCCGCAGGTGCCCTGCGAGATGCTCGTACACGCCCGCCCGGTCGGCATCGGGGATGCCGCCCTTGGCGGGGTCGTTCAGGCGGGCGATGCCCATCAGGCACGCCCGCACGTTGGCCGGGCCGCCGACGCCGTGGTGGTGCGCCAGCCGGTAGGAGGACTTGGCCTCCGGGTCGGCGTCGGCGTCCATCCAGGCGAAGACCGTGCGCAGCTCGCTGGGGCGTAGGTCGTCCGCGAGGCCCGCGATGGTCTTCGCGCCGTCCCAGCTCCTCGAGGTGACCTCGCTGTCGTGCGGGGCGAGCGCCCGGCCGCGACGCGGCGCCACCCCAGGGGCGCCTGACTTCGCCGACAGGGTCCGCGTGTTCACCCCAGCGCCCAAGAGCACCGGGCTGACCTCGTGGACCTTCAGCGCCTCCAGGAAACGGACCCGCTTGCCCTCGTGCTCGCCGTAGGAGAACTTCGTGGCGTCGTAGCCGTAGGACCACTGGCCGAGCTTGCCGAGGCGCTGCACCGTCTTGAAGGTGTCGATCCCGTGCGCCGTGTCCATGAAGAACTCGGCCTCCAGGATCGCCTCCTTGGAGGTGGTCCGGATCCTGCCCTTCCCGGGAGGCAGCGCGCCCTCCCAGGAGGTGTGTCCGTAGGCGCTGATCGGCATCTCCGCGCCGTCCTCGAACGCGCCCGGCAGCGTCACGTCGCTGTCACTGTCGGCCTTGTTGTAGGTGGCGAAAACGGCCGTGACCAGGCCCTTGTCCGCATCCTTGATCTCGACACGGAGACCCTTGGTGTCCATCACTGCTCCTTTGCCGGATCGGCCGGATTCGCTGGGGCGGCGGGCTGCGGGGAAGGCGTGGCGCTGGTGGGTGGCTGGAGCTGCACGCTGTAGAGCCCGGAGTGCTCCAACAAGGTCATGTCCTCGGCCTCCACTGCCGCAACGACGCTCTTCGGGATGTAGCCGGCATCCACCAGAGTCCTGATGGTGGTGGCCTTGACCTGCTGAATCTCCGCCGAGTCCTTCTTGTCCTCGCGGAGAAAGGCGATATCGCGGTCGTCGTACCAGAGCTCGGCGTTCGCCGGAACGTCGATCAGAGGCGCGAACGCCCCGGACACGTTGCGCCACAGCGGACGCATCGTGCCGTCCGCCAGGCGCCTCCTGGCCTGGCCGTAGTTACCCGCGTTGAGCGAGCTTCCGGCGAGCCCCTCGGAGAAGCCCACGATCGCCGCCGGTACTCCGGCCGCCGCAGCGAGCCGGGTTTCACCCGCCCCCTGGGTCGCCTTGAAGTCGAGCTGTGCCAGGTCCCGCCCGGCTACTGTGACGTCCGCTCCGCCGCCGAGGTAGAGGGTCTTGTAGGCGTTCTCAACGCCCTGGTGGGCCTCGTTCATCGTGGCGATGAACCGCTTGAGCATGTCCGGCGTCACCGATGCGTCCAGTGAGACAACCAGCTGCGGTGTGGCGCCGTTCCTGAAGAAGTTCCGCTTGTGCTGCGTGGCGGCCAGATCCGAGGAGACCTCCCGGATCACGGGCGTCAACCACGACATGCCCCGCCAGTTCGCCTCCGGGTCCGGGATCGGTGCGAAGTGGGCCACCTGGCTGGGCAGCAGGAGCCACTCCTTTCGCCCCGGCGGCGCGTAGTAGTAGCCGATCACCTCGGCGTCGAGCGCGTTGCCGTACAAGTCCGGCTCCAGCTTTGACCCGCTGACGATGGTCACCCAGTCCGGCCGCAGCCGCCGGAGGCGGTCGCCGACCCGCGCGGTGAAACCGTTCCCGGCCAGGTCGGCGTCCTGGATCGCCCGCGCCAGCAAGTCGCCGGTCGTGCCGCCGGGCCACGGCTTCTCCAGGGGGGCGAGGGCCGCCGTGCCGAACAGGTCCCCGGGGCGCCCATTGGCCATCCGCCGGAACTGGAACCGCGCCTCCGAGAAGATCGCCATCCGGACCGTCATCAGCGCCGCTACCGGCCCGTTGGCCTTGTAGATGCCGCGAACATAGCCCTGGAAGTCGTGCTCGATCTGCTCGCGCTCGCCGTTCATCGACGAGGACCCCAGGAAGGGGTAGCGAAGCCGATCCAGATCCCAGAAGTCAGGCTCCGACCAGGACTTGCGGGCAGGCTGCGCCCGGCCGCGATGCGTAGCCGCGACCTTGTCCAGCAGTCCCATCAGGCCGGGTCACCCTCAACGGACCGATCGGGGCGGTAAGCGGCCATCTGCTCCACGCCGCCGACCATGATGACCTCGACGCCTGGGAGCCGGGCCTCCAGAGCAGGCACCAGGCGCTCGCGGAACGCCTCAAGCTGGCTCGCGGTGACGTTCGACGCCAGGCGCAACAGGAGCGTGTCCCCAGGGCGGACGACCAGCGCATCGGCAACCTCCAAGATGGGCTGCTCACTCATCGGACCCGCCCTCGGTGACGCGCGGCCGGGCCGCCTCCTGCCAGCCCGCCACCACGGCCGACCACAGATAGACCAGCCCCATCCACGCCCTGCGGACAAGCCAGCCCAGCACGAACGGCACGAACAGCAGCGCCGTCAGTACGGCCCGGCGCGGGTCGGCCTCTCGCGCCTGCCGCTCGATCCGTTCCACCGGAATGCTCAACGCCATCGCCCCTCGCCTCTCCTACGCCCACACCGCGAACGGCTCGATGGTCTTCTCTTCCTCAACCGGGGCACACGCCCGCCACAGCGCCATCACAGCGGCGATGGCCAGGTCGATCTTCCGAGGGCTGTTGCGGGCGTCCTTCATGATCCGGCTGCCCCGCTGATCCGTCTTGATCGTGCAGTTGTCGAAGTGCCGCGCCAGCCTGGGGTCTCCCGAGTGCGTGACCTGCCGATTCACGACCGCCTCATACATCCGCTGGGTGGCCGGCACCATGCGGGCAGGGCTCTGCGGGAACTCCACGATCGGCAAGCCCTCGTCTTCGAGGATCTGGTAGGTGCGCGACCACCGGTAGGGGTCGCAGCAGATCTCCCGCACACTCCACCGGCGGCACGCCTCCCGGATCGCGTCCTCCACGTCGGCGATCGGCACCCGCCAGTCCTGACCCGCCTCGGGCGGACGCTCCCAGCACGCCGCGACGTCGATGTGCGGCACGTCGCCCACCTCCACGACCACGAGGGCCGTGCTGTCGTTGGAGAACGATCCGTCGAACCCCAGCACGACCTCGGCGCCGTCGGGGATCGGCCGCTCATCGGCGCACGCCGCCCAGGTGCCGGTCGGCAGCCACGCCTTCGCCGTACTCACCCACTGGTTGCAGCGCTTGGTGCGGAACTCCGCCTCCGGGGTGCGCAGCACCGCCGCGGTGAAGTCCTCAGCCGCCACCAGGTCGCCGTAGCCGGGGTTGGCCTGCCGCCAGGTGTCCTGACCCCGGTGGTCGGCCGCCGCGTCACCCGGCTCCCACCACGCCATCAGGAACGACGGGTCGTCGACCTCACCCGCGGCAACCCGCTTGCCGTACTGGTACAGGCCGTAACACAGCGAGTCCGACCCGGTGGAGTCCGTCCGCACGCCCGCCGTGGTGATCCCGACCATGAGCGGCTCGACCCGGGCACCCATGGCCAGCGCCATCACGTCCCACAGCTCACGGGTGGGCTGCACGTGGACCTCGTCGAACAGGACCGTCGTCGGGTTCAGGCCCTCCTTGGTGAAGGCCTCCGCCGACAGGACCCGATACACCGACCCGGTCGCCGGGACCTCGATCGCATCCCGGTAGCACTTGCAGATATCGGCGAGCTCCGGCTCCATCTCCACCATGCGGCGCGCGGTGCCGAACACGATCCGGGCCTGCTCCTTCTCGCCCGCGCAGGAGTAGACCTCGCCGCCCTCGGGGCCCATCACCAGCCCGTACAGGGCCAGGCCCGCGCCGAGCGCGCTCTTGCCGTTCTTGCGGGCGACCCCGATGAGCGCCTGGCGGTGCCGGTATCGGCCGTCCGGCCGGCGCGCGAGCAGATGCCCCAGGACCTGCCGCTGCCAGCCCCGCAGGGCGATCGCCGACCCGGCACCGCCCGCCACGCTGTCCTTCGTCACCCGGCACAGCGCCTCGATGAAGTCGGCGCAGTGCTCACCGTCGCCTCGGCGCACGTCGGCGGCCGGGACCGGCGTCAGCCACCGAGGCGGCCACCCGTCAACGCTTCTGGGCACGCAGCGCCTCCAGCTTCGACACCCGGGTCACCTCGGCCACGCCGAGCCGGGTCCGGGAAGCCGGGTCGAACCCCAGGGCGCCGAGCGCCGCGGCCAGCTCCCGGTGGAAGGTCGCCACCATCCGGCCGTCGGCCGGCTCCCGGGTCGCCCGGTACCGGTCGCGGGCGATCGCTACGTCGTCGGCCAGGCGGCACGCTTGCTCAGCCGCCTCCGCGTCGCTCTTGGGCGAGATCCAAGTGACGCCGTCCTGCCAGATCCGCTCCCACAGCCGCCGCGCCTCCAGCCCGAAGTCCGCAGGTGGCTCGGGGATGCCGTCGGCCATCGGCAGGGCGACCACGGTCGCCACGTCCGGCGTCCGGTCGGGGCGGGCGGTCCCACGGCGGCGCTTGATCTCGTTGGGGACGGGCGGGCGACCGGCGGGTGCCATAAGTCACCCCCGGCCCGGAATCGAGAATTTCGACGATAAAAACGACAGCACGGGGCACGGGTCAGGTCGCGCTGCTCTGGCTTACGTGACCGCCCCACCCCCCTGGGGGTACTCCCTGGGTGTGTATGTCCGCTTTTGAATGGTTTAGAGAGCCGGTCGTGAACTTGCGATCGGCGCTCGGCGCAACAGACGAAGCGCTCGTGTCGAGCCATCGAGCGCGAGCGTTGGTGAGCGACCACACGTCCTGCCGTGCGGGACGGGTGGGCGGCTGGCGGGTGGGTGGAGCGGGGGCGGGACCCTGGGGTGGGGGTGGCCGCCCCTCAGGGCCGCGGCGATCCGAAGCGGTTCAGCGGACCGCAGCGGACGTTGATCCGATGAGCGTCAGCGTCCATGCTGACGCTTGCCGTAGTTGCAGCGCTGACACTCGGGTTGGTAGTTGTCCAGCTCGTTCGTTCCGCCGTCGACGCGGGCGATGATGTGGCCTGCGGTCAGCGGGTTGTCCTCGGTCGGTGGGAGTCCGCAGATCGCGCACGTTGTGGCGTCTGTGAGGACGAGCTTGGCTGCCTGCTGGTGTGACCACCCAAGGCCTCGCTCCGTGGTGGTTCCGCGTGCTGCGTCACGTGCTCGGTCCTGCTGGGTGGTGCAGGGCCCGCAGCGTGGCCCCGTCCCCCGATGTAGCCCCCGGCAGGCGAGGCACTCCCGCAGGGGCATCGCGCACCTCCTGCACCCTCGTGGCTGAGAGGTTGAGCGAGCGCGGGCCGGGCGCCTCGTGCGTCCCCGGCGATGTGGCCCCGGGTCGAGTGCCCGCCCGGTTCGATGGGGCGCCCCTGAAACCTTGGGCCCCGGTGCTTCGATGTACCGGCTGTGAGAACGCCCGCTCGATACGTCGCCCTGGTCGCCTTGGTCTTGCTCTCCGCCTGTGGCCAGCCACCGCCACCTGCTCAGCCTGCCGCCCTGACGGTGAGCGGGACAGTGACCGTGGCTGACTTCTCCGCCGTCACGACGATGGACGAGGTCAGGTGCACCACTCGCGGCGGCTACTCCGACATCCAGGAGGGCGCTCAGGTCGTGGTGACGGACGCGTCAGGGACGACGGTCGCGCTGGGTCGGCTCGCCTACGGTTCGTGGAACAGGCACACGGGGTGTGTCTTCCTCTTCAACGTTGAGGGCGTGCCGGGTGGCCACAAGTTCTACGGCGTCGAGGTCAGCCACCGCGGGCGCCTGCAGTACACCGCCGAGCAGGTCGCTCAGCCGCTCGCGCTGACGATCGGCGGGTGAGAAGGCCTTCGCCTACTGGGCCCTGATCCAGGTGAGGGCGGTGGCCACGTGGCCTTGCAGTACGGACAGGCTCGGGCATGGCCCGGTGATGTCGACCGACACGGGGATAAGCGGGTCGCCAGCCGAGTCGTAGCCGACGAACTGGAGCCAGATATGAGGGATCTCTCCGCCGGGCCGATAGGTGATGACCATCATCACTTCGTGGTCGATGACCTCGCCGGGCAGCGTCTGGTCGGCGAGGGCGGTGGTGATGAACTCGGAGACGCGGTCGGTCAGGCGCACAGGAGCTCCTTCATGGTGGTGCGGACGGGCGGCCCGCCGCAGCGTCAGGCCACCCGCCCGGTCGAGAGGCGGCCCGGTCCACAGCGCCCCTCCGTCGCCGGGGCCGGGCCGCGGGGCTCACGCAGCCACGGTTGGGGGCCTGGGTGCGGAGCCGGGCGCACTCCCGCCAGGGGCGCGCGTCTAGTGCTCGTCGAGGTCGAGCAGGGCCTGCGCGAAGGCGCGGCGTTCGTCCGGCGTGAGCCGCACCGGCCACATCGCGGGCAACAGCATGACGTCGTCCCCATCGAGGATCGGGACGATGTCGAGCGGACGCGGGAAGACGATCACAGGTGCCGTTCTCATGCGAAAGGCCCGCTCGGTGGCGGGCCTTCGTGTCGTAGCTGATCACATGGTGGCGTTCGCGCAGGTCGCTGTCAAGCGCCTGAAGACCTCACCGGGGGAAGGAGGTTCTTGTCCATCGGCACCTCAGGGAAGACGTAGCGCCAGGGCTCGTAGCCTTCCTGGACGCACTCCACAGCCACCCGCAGGGACAGCGAATGAACATCCTGTCGCCATATGTTTTCCGGGATCTTGGAATTCGGTGGCGGACTTGTCTCCTTGAGTAGCAGCTTGTGGGGATAGCCGACGATCAGAGTGAACGGTTCAACAGTCCGGCCTCCAGATTTCTGCTCCTCAAGCTTGCCCACAAACTCGTACGGTCCGCGGACATAGACGGCCAGTTCTTCCCGAGTTGGGCTCTGGATGACGGGGTTCGCCCAGGGCTCGCTGTCTTGGATCACAAGACGTTCGACTCTCACTTCTTCCACGCCATGAGGGCCAGTGAGAAGCAGTTCCATTTGCGCGCCACCACTCAGGATAGGGGTGTGCTTTATGGAGATGTCGGGTCGGTTATCACGATGCCGACGTTCCCGCTCGATCGCCGTCATTGCCTCTGCGGCCTCAACAGCCTTCTCCGCTGCTGCGGCGGACCGGCGAGCGGCCATCCATGAGAGGACCGAAACGGTAGTTCCTGCGATCAGAGCCATACCTGCGATGACAGCTGACCAATCTGCGGCATCCACGCCGACACTCTGCCACGAATTGCCCGACATGTGAGATGGCGGCATGACGGACAGGCGGGGCCGGACAGGGCGCGGGGCGGGAGCCCGTTAAGGAGGTCGTGCACGTCGCCGACCAGGTACAGCGGGCGGCCGAGGGCGTCGAAGCCGAACCGGAACAACCTCAGTCTGTGGGCGTAGCCGCGGATCATCTCGGCGGTGAGGCCGGGCTGGAAGCCCTGTAGGGCGCGGGCGATTCCGGCGGCCGTCTCCCGCTGCTGGCGGACCTGCCGCATGAGCCATTCCTCCCGGGCGGGGGCGTCGTGGGTGGCATGGCATCGGGGGCATCGGATGGCGCGGGAGCCGTGGCGGGCGTACAGGTCGGCGGTGCAGTCGTTGACGCCGCAGGGTCCGGCGTACCAGGTGGCGGCTGGCCGGTCGATGGCACGCCTGGCCTGCCGTACGGCGTCCGCCAGCTCGTCGACGGCCTCCTCGACGGCCGGGTGGGCGAGGAGCGCGCGGCGCTGCCGGATGAGCCACCGGGCGAGGGCGGGCAGCGTGTCGGCGGGGGTTCTGCTGGCGGCGATCCACACGCAGCTCGGGTGGTCGCAGGCCTGGCAGGTCGGCCCGGTTCGCTCGTCGTCGGCCAGGAGCATCCTGACCCACCCGACGAGCGCGGACCGCAGTACGTCTCTCGCCTCGCGGGCTCGCTGGTCCCACGGCAGGGGTGTGCGCCGAAGCGTCAGCCCGATCTCGGGGTCGATCTCGTCAGAGGCCTCGGCCCGGCCGCTGGAGCTTCCCAGGACGGCCTGCCGGGTGAGGGTGATGTCCAGGTGCGTGTCCAGGCTGGGCACGTCGGTGAGGTCGCGCAGGAGCCCCGCCTCACAGGCCCGGCAGATGGGGCGGTTGCCGGTCATGGTGCGGGTGCAGGCCGGGACGGGGCAGGGCAGGCTCATGGTGCTCCGTGGTGCTGGTCGGGGTCAGGTGGGGTGGGGATGTCAGGCGCGGTCGCCGTCGCGGTAGCGCACTACGAAGCCGGGCAGGCCCAGCCCGAAGTCCGGGTCCACGCTCGCCGGTCGCAGCGGGGCACGCAGCTCGGTCTCGTCCACGCTGACCGTGGGGTGGGCTTGGGAGAGTCCGGCTTGGAGGCCTGTCCAGCGGAAGGGCTCGTCGCAGTCCCGGCACCGAACCCTGATGTCGGCGGAGTAGGCCACGACGGGCCCGTCGTCGGTGGCGGTGACGCGGTTCACTTCGACGTGGGCTTCGAAGTTCTCGTGGGGGCACGGCAGGTCGGGGTTGGTCATGGTGCTCCTATCGGTGGCGTGTGAGTGCTGCGCGTGCGGCTGCTGCGCCTCGCACGGCTGTGGTGGCCTGTGAGGCTTTGTGAGGCTCAGGGGTGGTCCCGTTGTGTGTGCGGCATGGTTCCGCCCGTCTCCGTGCCTCTCGGCGCCTCCTGGGGGCCAATGCGGGGCCGCGCCAGGGTGACGATGTACGGACGTCCGCAGGGGGCGACCCGGTAGCGCCTGCCGTATTGGGCGGCGTGCCAGTGGAGCCGCTCGCAGAACGGGCAGGTGACGGCGGCGAGGCGTCGCCCGGGTTCGGCGCCGTGGATGCCGACGACGACCCGCGCGGTGACGTGGACGGTGACGAGGCACACCTCCACCAGGTCGGCTTGGGCGACGTGGACGCAGGTGACCGAGCAGCGTGGGCTGCACAGTCCACGCCCCTCCGGCTTGCCGCAGGTGAGGCAGGCCGGGTCGCACGGTTCGGCCTGGCTCTCCCGGGTCCGGCGCGGCCGAGGTGTGTGCGTGGGGCGGCGCGGCGGGCGCGCGGGCTCAGGCTCGGGCTCCCACAGTGCGGGCTGGTCGAGGACGGCGCGGGTCATGCCACTCGCCTCCGCGCGGCGATCAGCTCGGCTTCGAGCGCGGCCCGGTGCTCAGCCGCCTGCCGTTCGGAGACGGGCGGTGCGCCGCGGGTCCAGTCGGCGAGCGTGGTGAGGGCCTGGTCGTCGGGGACGAGGGCGGCCAGGACGACGGCGAGCCCGCGCAACTCGACGAGCCCGAGGCGGTTCAGCACGTCGTGGGAGGCGCGGTCGTCGCGGTCGTGGACGGCGGCGATGAGGCGGGTGGCAGGCCAGAGCATGCGGTCGGCCAGCTGGTCGAGGTCGGTGATGCTCACGACGACGCTCCAAGGAGGACGGCGCGGCGCACCCCGTTGACGTCACGCCACTCGGCGAGCCCGGCATCAACCAGGCGCCCTTCGTGGGCGGGGGCGCCGGGCAGGCGGCGCCCGGCGGCGTTGACGCAGGACTGGCCGACGGCGGCCCAGCAAGGCTGCCAGGGGCACGGGACCTGGTTGGCGGCGACGCGAAGCGGGTCGCGGTCGGCGCCGCGGGCCTGGGTGTACTCGGGGGTGGGTGGAGCGCCGGTGCCGGTCGCGATCGCCGCTCTGGGGATGTGCGCGCCGTTGGCGAGACGCTCGATGGAGGCCGCCAGCCGGGCCTTGTAGGCGTGGGCGTTGTCGGCGAGTTCGGCGGGAGGTGTGGGGACCGGGTGGCGGGCGATGCGCTCCTCCCGGATGCGCCGGACCTCGCTCACGATCTCGGCGAGCGAGGTGAAGGGGTGGAGCTTCACCAGCCGGTCGACGGCTTCGGCGGCGTCGTCGGGGGTGATGTCCTTGAGGGCGGCGGCGTACCAGGCGTCGGGGGTGCCGTCTTCGAGACGCTGCTGGGGCCAGAGGCGGCCCACATGGCGGACGAAGCGGACGGCTTCGGTGGGGGTCATGAGGCGAGTTCTCCTCTCACGGACTCGGTGCGGGCGGCCATGGCGGCTTCGGCGGCGAGGGCGCGTTCCATGGCGGCGTCGAGGATCTGGGCGTTGCGGGACTTGCCGGGCTGGGCCGGGCGGGGGTTGGCGTTCATGACCTCGTTGACCACGGCGGGCAGCGTGCTGGGGCTGAGGCCCTTGGCGGCCCAGGCGGTGATGCCGTCGCGGATCGCGTCGGCCGGGAGGCCGTCGTCGAGCAGCTGCTTGACGCGTTTGCCGAGTTGGCCGAGGAAGTCGCTGGGGGGCCGGTGGCGGCAGGTGTCGATGTATTCGGCGACGAGGGTCTGCACGGTGACGGCAGCGGCGGGGTGTTCGTCGGCGGCGCCGGGCGGGGCGGGCGCGCGGCGCGGCGGAGCCGTGCCCGCCGAAGGCGGAACGGGCTCGGGACTGGGATTGGGGTTTAGCACCGTAGTACGTACATCAACCCGTTCCCAGCGCGCGCCCGCGCGCGAGCCATCGTTTGCTACGGGTTTGCCATCGGATTCATGGCAAGTGGATGGCAAATTGCCATCGTCGGATGGCAACGAGCCATCGGTTTGCCAATCACCCCCTTCACCTGCCGGAGAAGAGGGTGCACGAGAAGGGCCAGTAGGCCCTTCGCCGCCCTGCTCGGCATGGGTTGCCATCGGTTTGCCATGGCTTTTGCCATCGGGGGATGACAAATTGCCATCCGTTTGCCTATTTCCCCAGCGTGCGGCCGCTCCTTTTTTTCCGGCCGCCGACCTCGCGGCGCTCACCTCCTTGTCGGGGAGGTATTCGGCGAAGTCGTGGATCATCCACCCGTCGTCGACCTGGTCCCAGAGCCTGACGTGAACGAGGAGGGAGGCCAGGTCCTTGCCGTCGGCGCCGGCGAAGCGGCGGGGCAGGGTGGTGGGGATGAAGCCGGGGACCTTGCCCTTCTTGCGGGTGTTGCGGTGGGCGTAGGTCAGGCACAGCGTCCACAGGCCGACCGCCGCGACCCCTTGGTCCATGTCGAGCAGGGCTAGCACTTTCTCGTGGTCGTCGAAGGCGTCGTCGACGCGGGCCCATGCCATCAGAGCTTCGCTCCCTTGCGGCTGTTGCAGGGCGAGCACAGGGCCTGAAGGTTGTTCAGGGTCGTGCTGCCGCCCTTGGAGTACGGGGTGATGTGGTCGAGTTCCAGCTGCCGAGTCACCTGGCGGGGGCGGATCTGCGCACGCTTCGGAGGGCGTTCCTCGACGGTGAAGAGGGCGAAGCTGCCGTCGTACCCCTGCGGGACGGGAGGGGCCCATCCGCATGTCCGGCACGCGAAGCCGTCGCGCCGGTAGACCTCCAGTCGGAGGCTGGCGAATCGTGCGGGCCTCATCTTCTTGCGATGCGGCCTGCGGCTGAATGCCACGTTCGGTGCTCCAGTTGATCTAGTGGGTCGTTTCGGTCCGGGGCGGGGCCTGTCTTCGGCGCGCGGCCATGCCGGAGAGAGCTCCTGGCGGTGGTGTGGGTGCCGCGGCGGTCAGAACAGGGCGGCCTGCTCCGGCTCCGGCTCCCGCTCCTCGGGCTGCCCGTACGGTTCCTCCGTGACGGGCCCGGCGGCGCGGGCCTTCTCCCGGTGCCGTGGCGCGCACGCCGTGCAGCTCAGGGCGGCGTACAGCGTTCGGCCGGGGACTCTGCCGGTGACGATCAGCACGGCGGGGCTCCTGCAGGTGGAGCAGCGCGAGATCCAGGGCATGGTGGTCTCCGCGGGGCCGGGGACTGCTGCGGGTGTACCCAGTGCGGATCACGATGTCTCCGCCCAGTGGTTCAGCTCATGCCAGGCGGCCAGCTCCCTCAGGCGGGTGATCGTCCCGGTCGGTTCGGCGGCAAGAAGGTCAGTCGGGCACCCATCGTGCGGGCACGGCAGCGTCAGTCGGCCGTCGAGCACGGTGACCGTGTAGGCACCCAGTGGGGTTGTCGTGCGGGCGACCGCGGCCGGGTTGAACCGGTAGCCGATCCCGCGCAC
>NZ_JBHSBC010000068.1:0-1732 GCF_042650425.1 Streptosporangium jomthongense
CTGCTCACCGATCGAGATCAACCACTTGCCCAGCGGCGGATGGGCGACGTACTGCGGGCAGGGGGCGGCCTCCGGCGGGGAGCAGCCGATCCAGATGTCGGTGTTCCCGGCGATGAGCATCCGGTCGGAGATCGGGTTCGACGCGTCGCCGAGTGTGGCCCGCTCAACGCCGAAAAGGCTCAGCGAGTAGGCGTCCTTGGCGTAGAAGGTCTCGTCGAACACCACCGCCTTCGGCAGCCCGAGACGGTCGAACCGCAGGAACGCCCCGAGCGCGGCGACGAACAACGGTCCCAGCCAGCCCAGCAGGACGTTTCCCGGCATGGGGGGCAGAAGTCGATCTCTGGTTAATCCCATTTAGGGAAGTATGGAGAAAAATCACCCTCTGTGGACAGCATCGTAAAGATCTCGTTTGGGAATCCCCGCCGACTTCGCGACGTCCACGATCGCCTGCTTCCTCGGCACCCCGGTCTCCGCGCGCCTGGCGACCTCGGCGACCAGGTCCTCGATGTCCGGCTCGACCTCCTGCGGGTCGTGCCCGGCGACCACCACGGTGATCTCGCCCTTGACCCCGTCGGCCGCCCACACGGCCAGTTCGCCCAGACCGCCGCGCCGTACCTCCTCGTAGGTCTTGGTCAGCTCGCGGCAGACGGCGGCCCTGCGCTCCGTCCCGAACGCCTCGGCCATCGCGCCGAGCGCGGCCGCGAGCCGGTGGGGCGCCTCGAAGAACACCATCGTGCGTTCCTCGGCGGCCAGCGCCCGCAGCCTGCGGTCGCGCTCGCCCGGCTTACGCGGCGGGAAGCCCTCGAAGCAGAAGCGGTCGCTGGGCAGGCCGGAGACGGCCAGTGCGGTGGTGACCGCGGAGGGTCCTGGCAGCGAGGTGACCGTGATCCCGGCCTCGACGGCCAGGCGGGTCAGGCGGTAGCCCGGGTCGGAGACACCGGGCATCCCGGCGTCGGTGATGATCAGGACGGTCCTGCCGTCCCGCAGCTCGCCCAGCAGCTCGGCCGCCCGGCCCGCCTCGTTGGCGTCGTAGTAGGAGACGACCCTGCCGCCGATCTCCGCGCCCAGGTCGGCCGCCAGACGGCGCAGGCGGCGGGTGTCCTCGGCGGCGACCACGTCGGCGGTCTCCAGCGCCTCGCGCAGCCTCGGCGAGGCGTCGCCCGTCTGTCCGATCGGGGCTCCAGCGAGCACCAGCCTGCCGTTGTCGTTCACGGTTCCATCCTCCCGCATCCGACACGGGGTCCCAACAAGGGGAGAAGTTCCGTAATTGGACATGTAGGCGGTGTTTCTTAGGTTCGTGAGGGGAGGAGGCCCGTACGATGGCCGGGTGGCCGTGACCGACTTCCCCAACCAGGCGTTCGAACAGCCGGAGTCAGAACCGAGCACCGACTCGGCCGTCTCCGTGCGTGACCGGCTGGTGCCGCCGATGCCCGGCGGCGCCATGTGGGGCTGGATCGGCCCGCTGCTGGTGACGGTGTTCGGGGCGTTCCTCCGCTTCGTCAACCTGGGCCGCCCGAACGCGGTGATGTTCGACGAGACGTACTACGCCAAGGACGCGTGGTCCCTGGTCAATTTCCTCGCCGAACGCACCATGGTCAAGGACGCCGACAAGGTCCTGATGGCCGGCGGCACCGAGATCTGGCAGAAGTGCGCGCCCGCCGAGATCGACAAGTGCGCCTCCTACGTGGTCCATCCGCCGCTGGGCAAGTGGTTGATCTCGATCGGTGAGCAG
>NZ_JBHSBC010000069.1:0-11923 GCF_042650425.1 Streptosporangium jomthongense
CCTCCCCGGCGTACGGCCTGCCGAACAGGGCGCTCCGGTAGGCACTCCACAACCCGGTCGTCGAGCTGTGGAACACCAGCCAGTCCGGGTGGGCCGTCCGCACGGAGTCACAGGTTCGATCGGAAAGCTCAGGAACTTGACGATCCGTCCAGGCCGACAGCATCATGCCGCCCTCCCGCCCGGCGAACGCCGTCCACCGGCGGATGCCGTCTCCCCACCTGGCGAACCCCGCTCCCCGCCGGGTTCCCCGTTCCGTGCTCCGGAGGGCGGACGACCGGCCCCACCCCTCCTACGCCGAACCGGCGCCGGAGAAGGCTGTGGCGAGAGCCGCATCGCCCGGATCATCTCGGCCTCCCGCATCCGCTCCTCCAGCCCATCGGCCGTGGAGTCCTCCACGATCACCGGCCGGGGACCGTCCCAGGCGGCCACCGCGTAGAAGGCACGTCGTCCCAGGCTGTAGAGCACCGTCCAGTCCGCCCAGGCCAGGTCGATCCGCTCGGCTTCGGCCCGCGCTGGGCCGTCCCAGAGCCGCCGATACACCGGCTCATACGGCTGGCCGTCCCTGTGGCGTCCCGTCATGAGGTGACCTCCTCGACGAAGGCGGCGGCGCGGGCGGTCTTCTCCTGCTCGGCGATGACGGCCTGGACCTCGTCGAAGGTGTCGGCGTCCACCGCCGACTGCGCCCCGGCCCGTACGGCGGCGAAGGGGAAGACGTGGTTGCGGAAGGCCCAGAACCGGCCCGCGTCACTGATGAGCAACCGCCAACCCGGGATCACCTGGGCCGTGGGGGCGTTGTGCATGACCTGAACCTCCAAGATCCGACCAGAGGCGTGCCTGGCCAGGACGTTCGCCAGACGGGCCTGCCCTACGAGACAAGAAACAGCCGAAACCCGAACCGGCCGCCTGGTCGTACGAGCACGAGCAACAAGACATCGAGGCCGTACACCGAAGTGGTGAGGCTGGTGCACGCGAGTCCAGATGACCCCCGGCCGAGGAACCGTGGGGAACGGACGCCGAGCCCTCCTGGGCAGCGGTGGCCGCGTGGGCCGTACCGGTTCCACAGGCACAGGCTCCGGAACCGCGACCGGCCCAAGATCCGGCTGCCCACCACCATCCGGTACGGCCTTCGCGGCCGGAACCATCGCGGGCGCCTCCGGCTCCGGGTCGGGATCGGGCCGCCGCTGGGCGGGCACCAGCGGGATCACCTCGGCGGGCGCGACCTCCACCGGAGGCCGGGGAGCGGGAAGAACCTGCGGACCGTACTCACGACGGGCCTGGAGACGGGCGTTCATCAACACCCCGGACGGCTGTACGTAGTCGTGCCCCTCCTGCTGCGAACAGCCATGGGCGTAGGGGGAATGGCCGCACCGGGCGCATCCCATGGGCAGCGGTACGGCACCGGCGAAGCAGCCGCAGCCGTCCCGGATCGACGTGTCCGGGCTGGACTCCCGGGCACTACTCTTACTCACGTCAGGAGTCACCTTCCTGATAGAGGGCCTGTCCCGGCGACGCAACCGTCGGGCAGGTCCGTTTTTGGATCAGGGTGTTGCTCATGAGGAGCACCACTGGCGGCAGGAAAAAGAGGAAATGACAGGTCAAAGCCTTCGCAAGTTGAAGGCCCTATCAGGCCCTATCACACGCGGGCCTGCTAGGTTCTGGCGGTCCCAGGCGGGGTGTGCCCTCGTACGCTCCAGCCCATGTGGGAACGGGAGCCGAACAGGCCAGTCTGGGAGCAGGTGACGGAGATCTTGCGTGACCGTATAACCTCCGGCACCTACAGACCGAAGCAGCCCATCCCGAGCCTGCCGCACTTGATGGAGGAGTTCGGGATCGCGCTCAACACCGCCCGGAAGGCCGTCCATGCCCTCGTCGCCGAGGGAAGAGTGGAGACCGTCCGAGGTATGGGGACCTTTGTGATCCCTCCTGATGAAAAGAACCAGGAGTGACGTCGTAGACCGTGTTACGAGCGGGCGGCGACCATCTGGGCGGTGCCTCGATCTTCTTGACAGAGTGTTCATCTCACCCCGCTTCCATTCGGATACTCATAGTGGCCTAGTCGCGCTGAAACTTCAACACCAAAGTTTGGTTGTCATAGTTAGCTGCACCTGGTGGCAGTGCGTCTGACGGTAGGAGAGAACGTGAGTCACAGCCCAACGCTTCGGCGGCGTCGCCTCAGCGCGCTGCTTGTCCGGCTTCGCGAGGCATCCGGGCTCACCGTGGAGGAAGCCACCCGCCGACTGGAATGGTCCCGTGGGCGGCTCACCCACATGGAGCGCAACAAGTGGACCCGGCCAGATGTGGGCAACATGACCGCCCTGCTGAACGTGTACGGCGTCACCGATCCTCAGATGCGAGAGACGGTCCTCGAACTCGCACGCCAGTCCCGCACGAAAGGCTGGTGGGCCGAGTACGCCGAGGTGTTCCGTGGCTCGCTGCCGGGCTTCGAGGCCGAAGCATCCGAGATCCTCAGCTACGCCGCGCTACGCATCCCCGGCCTGCTTCAGACTCCTGACTACATGGCAGCGGTGATGCGAACGGGCACGCTCGACGAGCGGATGATCCAACGCCGGATAGAGGGACGCATCACCCGGCAGAAGATCCTGCACAGAGAGCAGCCCCTGGTGTTCCAGGTACTGATCGACCAGGCCGCACTGAACAAGGTCGTCGGCGGACCCAAGGTCATGCGCGATCAGCTTCGGCACATCGTCGCCCTCTCGGAACAGCCCACCATCACCGTGCATGTCATCCCGGACAGCGTGGGGGTCCATGCCGGGTTGGACGGAGAGTTCAGCATTCTCCGCTTTCCCGAAGATCCAAGCCTCGTCTACCTCGAAGCGGCCACCAGCGATCTCTATCTGGATGATGCCGAGGAGGTACAGGCGTATACCCTCATATTCGACCAAGTCCGTGAGGTGGCACTGCCTCCACGCGAGTCGGTCGCATTCCTCGTGGACCTCGCCCACCGATTCGACGAGTAAGGCAAAGATCATGGACCCAGCTCAGTCCATCACCTGGCGCAAGAGTTCGCTCAGCGGTGCAAATGGGGATAACTGCGTCGAGGTCACGACGGACCTCCCCGGCCTGGTAGGCGTCCGCGACAGCAAGAACCCCTCCGGCCCGGTTCTGGCGTTCACGGCTGACCAGTGGCGTTCTTTCCTCCTCCGGACGAAGACCGGCGACTTCGACGCCTGACCATCTTCACTCCCAGGGACCCCGGCACCCCTCACGGCGCCGGGGTCTTGCTTGTACAGCGACCCACCCGCACAGTGAAAATCAGGAACCCAAGAAGGCGAGGAGCAACCATGTCCCCCGACCTGTCCAACGCCGAGTTCCACAAGAGCAGCCTTACCGCCAACAGCAACGACTGCGTGGAGGTAGCCACCAACCTCCCCGGCCTGGTCGCCGTCCGCGACAGCAAAGACCCCTCCGGCCCCACACTGACCTTCAGCGCCTCCAGATGGAACGCCTTCGTAAACGGCGTAAAGCTCGGAACATTCGACGTCTAACCTACGATCCCGTCATCATGGACAGAGCCCCACAGTCCGAGGCCGTACTCAAAAATGATCAACGCTCTGACCTGCACCGCTGCACTACCGCCGGACTGCCGCAGAAACAGCCCCAGCCACCCCCGCGCGGACATACCTGACCTGGGACTTTACCCTCGGGTTCCTCATCACCCTGAAGGGTTCGCAACTGCGTCGCAGGTGCGTCAAGATCATTAATTGGCCTTGTTCCTCATCACCCTGAAGGGTTCGCAACCGCGGCCGGTGCGACAGCCACCAGAACGGGGCGGCGTTCCTCATCACCCTGAAGGGTTCGCAACTGGATGATCAGGCATCGGTAGGCCTCGCCGTTCAGGTTCCTCATCACCCTGAAGGGTTCGCAACTTGTCGTAGCGCTTGCCATTGATGAAGACAGCCATAGTTCCTCATCACCCTGAAGGGTTCGCAACGCAAGCCGGTTGCAGAGGCGTGGGCGGGTACGGCGGGTTCCTCATCACCCTGAAGGGTTCGCAACCGTCAAGGGATACCTGGAGCGCACCGGGATCAGCAAGTTCCTCATCACCCTGAAGGGTTCGCAACGTCGTGACCAGGACGGCGGGCCGCAGAGAGTCCGGCGGTTCCTCATCACCCAGAAGGGTTCGCAATCCTGTCCCCTGACGGCGTCTCGACCGGGTGAGGGTTCCTCATGGGCCCTCACCCTGAAGGGTTCGCGGCCCGCCCGCCTCGACCGTGGCGTCGATCGGGGCCGGGTTTCTCACCGATCGCGCCACGGCCGGACAGCAGGTCATCGGTGACATCGAAGGGTCCCACAACCGGCTGCCGCGCCCCCTCGAAGTCCTGACCGACAAGCCGCACAGGCTCGCCCCACGAACCACCTCAGGTCTAGGCGAACAGGTCCCGCCGTACGCCCGCGGCCTTGAAGAGGTGATCGCGGGAGGCCTCAAGTTCGTGTCGCAGCCGGTCGAGGTCGACGTCAAGGAGCCGGCCCCGCCATTTGCGGATCTTGCCTGCTACGAGCACGGTCTCGACGTTGCCGCGATCCATCAGGGAGACGACCGCCCCCGGCACGTTGTTGAGCGGGGCGACGTTGAGCGCGGTGGCGTCGAGGATGACGATGTCGGCCTGTTTGCCGGGGGTGAGCGTGCCGGTCCTGTCGTCGAGTCCCAGGTCCCTGGCGCCGTTGACGGTCGCGTATCTCAGCACGTCCCGGACGGTGAGCAGTTCGGGGGTGCCCGGTGACACGGGTCCGCCCCGGTCGAGGATCATCTGGTTGACGACCATGCGCTGCATCGTCATCGCGGAGCGCATCAGCGTGAACGGGTCCGCGGCCATCGTCGTCTCGACGTCCGAGCTCAGCGAGGGCTCCATGCCCAGTTCCCGCATCGTGAGAATCGGCGGGGTGCCGTGCCGCATGACCATCTCGATGGGGAAGGCCAGCGAGACCCGCGCGCCCGCGTCCCGGATTCGCTTCCAGGTCTCGTCGGACATGCCGGTCATGTGGATGAAGAGGTTGTCCGGACCCACCCGGACCCCGTCCTCACCCCTCGCGATCCTCTCCAGGTCCTGCCGCATCGTCCCCCACGAGCCGACCGCGTGGGCGGCGATCCGCACGCCCAGTTCGCGGGCGATCGCCCAGGACCGGCGGTGCGCCTGCCCGCCGAGGTAGATCTCGCCGCCCATGACCATGGTCACCAGCTGATCGTCCGTGGGGAACCACCGTTCCCTGACGCGGTAGGCGTCCTCCGGATACCGGGACCCGGTACGGCCTGCGCCCTCGAAGAGGCCGAACGCGGCACGCCGCCCGGTGTCGACCAGCGCCTGGACCGTCGCGTCGGTGTGCTCCGGGGAGTGGTGGATCTGCGACACGTCGAGCACCGTGGTGACCCCCGCGTCGAGTTGCGAGAGTCCCGCGAACAGCACGTTGACGTACACGTCCTGCGGCCGGTAGGCCGGGGCGAACCTCCCCAGGATGTGCTCGCCGTAGTTGGGCTGGGCGCTCGGCGAGCCCGACCCGTCGTCGGTGAGCAGGCCGTTGGGCAGGAAGGCGCGCTCGGCCGTCTCGAACTGGTGGTGGTGCGTGTCGACGAACCCCGGCATGACGACACGCCCCCGGGCGTCGATCACGTTCGCGTCCTGGGCGTCGAGGCCGGGGCCGACCGCGACGATCCTGCCGCCCTCGACCAGGACGTCGGCGTCCTCGAAGTCGCCGACGGCCGGGTCCATCGACATCACCGCCCCGCCCCGGATGACCAGGCGACCACCATCGGGGGGCGCGGGCTCGTTCTCGTTCCACTCGCTGGACATGGGGGTCTCCTTCGCGAGGCACCAGCCACAGGGGGATGAGCACGACATATCGAGTTGATGTGTCTACTCGCCACGGTACGCCCATGAGTGGACATGTCAACTCATGGGTTAAAGTGCCCCCATGGCACAGCTGGGACTGACCGAACGCGAACTCCGCGCCTGGCGGACGTCCTTCCTGATGGTCGAGTTGCTGAGGACACGTGTCGAGCAGCAGCTGCAGGCCGACGGCGGCCTGTCCAACGCCGACTACACCGTGCTCGTCCTGCTGGCCGAGGCGCCGGAGCGGCGGATGCGCGCCTACGAACTCGGCCGGGTCGCGGGCTGGGAGAAGAGCCGCATGCACCACCAGCTCACCAGGATGGAACGGCGGGGCCTGGTCACCAGGGAGCCGTGCGGTTCCCGTGGCGTGTACGCCGTACTCACCGCGGAGGGCCTCGCCGCGCTCAGGAGTGCCGCGCCTGGCCACGCCCGGGAGGTCCGGCGCCTGTTCGTCGACCCCCTCACCCCCGAGGAGCTCGAACGGTTCGCCGACGTCGCCGCCAAGATCCTCGACAACCTCCAGGCCGACGCCCAGTCGTAGGAGGCCGGGACGTCGTCGACGCCGCGTACGGGGTCACCGCGCGGAACGCGGCAGCGGGAGCCGTCGTCTGTGACGACCCGTTCGACCCGGGCGGCGCCGTGGAGCGCCGTCAGCGGGAGACGGTCTGCCGGGCGAGGAGTCGTCGCACGAAGGCCGTGACGCGGGCGGGGTCCTCCTCGGCCATGAAGTGGCCCGCGTCGATCGGTTCGTAGGTGAAGTCGGGTGCCCAGGCCCCCCAGATCTCGGTGGGGTCGAACCCGAGCAGGCTTCCCCAGTCCTGGGAGATCGCCGCGACCGGCATGGTGAGCCGCCGCCCGTCGGCCCGGTCCGCCCGGTCCATCTCAAGGTCGACGCTCGCGGTCGCGCGGTAGTCGGCGACGATGGACGGCACCGCCTTCGACGAGGCCGTGATGTAGTGCTCCCGGAGCCGGGGCGAGAAGGTGGTTCCCGTGGGGTCCCAGGCGTCGAGGAACGACGCGAAGAACTCCCCGGCCACGGCGCCGATCATCTTCTCGGGCAGCCCCGGGGGCTGCGCCATGAGGTAGAGGTGCCAGGCGACCTTGGCGTCGACGCCGTGCAGGACGTCCCAGGTGTCCATGGTCGGGAGCACGTCGAGGATGCCCACGTGGGTGATCGTTTCGGGGTGGTCGAGGCCCGCGCGGACGGCGACGAGCGCGCCGCGGTCGTGTCCGACGACCGCGAACCTGTCGTGCCCGAGCCGCGCGGCGACCGTGACGACGTCGTCGGCCATGGTGCGCTTGGAGTAGGTGTCGGGCGAAAGGGCGTCGGGCTTGTCGCTGTCGCCGTAGCCGCGGAGATCCGGAGCGATGACGGTGTGGTCGCGGCTGAGCTCCTGGGCGACGGCGCTCCACATGAGGTGCGTCTGCGGGAACCCGTGCAGGAGGACGACGGGCGAGCCCTGGCCCGCGTGGGCGACGTTGAGTTCGGTTCCGCCCGCTCCTGTGACGCGGTCGTAGGTGAAGCCGGGGATGGTGAGGTCGGTCATGGCGGTGGGTCCTTTGGTCACTGGTGGGGATCGGGGGCGGCCGGGGTGGGGCGGCCGGAGAAGATGCCGTGCTGGTCGGCGCTGACGCCGCTTCGCAGCGCCGGGATGAGGACGGAGTCGACGAGCGCCTCGCGGTAGCGCCGATCGGTGCTGAGGCCGTTGAGCTTGCGGATGACGAGCACGGCCGCCGCGACCTCTTCGTAGGCGAACGGGTCGGCGGACGCCGGAAGCTCGCCCCGGTCGATCGCGGCCCGCAGGACGGCGTCGGGAATCCGGGCGCCGGTGGGGCCCGCGGACTCCTCGATGTGCCGGCAGAGTTCGGGGTCCCCGAGGCCCGCCTGCATGATGGCGAGACTGACCGGAGATCCGGCCTCCACGGTCGCCTCCAGCCGCTCAAGGAGAGCGAGCAGGTCACCGCGGAGTGAGCCCGTGTCGATCGGGTCGGGTTTGTTGCCCGCGGCCGGGCCTGCCTTGATGGCCGCGACCACCATCTCCTGCTTCGTCGCCCAGCGGCGGTACAGGGTCCGCTTCGAGGCCTGGGCCCGGCGGGCCACCTCCTCGAACGTCACCCCGTCGATGCCGGTCTCGCTCAGGAGCGAGAGGACGACGGCGAGGATCTCGCTCTCCCTGGCCGCGTCGCGTGGACGACCGGGAGGCTTCGCGCTGGGCGCACTATTAGGATACGGCACGAGTCGTATCCTAATAGGTAACCGCGCGCGAATCCAAAACCGGGAACCGTCACGGACGCCTAGCCGTCCTCGCGCACCTCGCCGACCGGCCTTCTGACGCCCACTCCCTCGTCCGGGGTGAACCCGAGACGCATGATCATCTGTGGGTGTTCGCCGGACAGCAGTTCCTGCCGGGCGAACTCCCGCAGGTGGGCCATCTCCAGGGCCTGGGTGTGGAAGGCCGCCCGGACGTCGTGCGCGGCGGCGTGCAGCAGGACGCGCTGGAGCGCCTGCCCGGCCGCGATCCAGTCCTCCCTGGAGTCGGCCAGGGTGGTCAGCGCCGCCACCAGCCCGGTCGAGGTCGCGGTGAACCGGTCGGACTCCTCACCCCACGGACGGCCGTGGGCGTAGTCGCGCTGGGGGAAGGCGGGCTCGGTCGTCACCGGCTCCCGGGGGTAGGCCTCGGCGGGGACCCCGTCCACGTGCCCGCTCTCCGGCGGCCTTCCCCAGCGGATGACGTCGAGGGTGAACAGCGTGGCCTGGGACTGCACCTCCTGGGCCGCCTCGGTGAGCGCGGCCAGCACCCGCACCGCGGCCGTCGAGCGGATCGGCGTCAGGCGTGCCCCCTCGACCGCGGCCTGCTGGACCAGTTCGTCGACCAGCCGCTCCGGAACCGGCCGGTCGTCGAACCCGGCCCGGTGGGTGCGCCGCCGTTCGACCTGGCCGTACAGCGTCACGGTGTGCTCGTCCGGCTCGACGTGCCCGCCGAGCCGTACGGTGGCCAGCAGGGCGGGGCGGTCGGGGTCGGGGAGCACCCGCACCGGCGCCTCGTGGCCCAGCGCGCGCAGCGCCAGGCGCATGTTCGCCAGGGCGGCGCCGCAGCTGATCAGCATCTCCCTGCCCGTGACGTCACCGGCCCGCAGCCTCCTGTCGCTGTCGGCCCGCAGGGCGATCTCCTCGCCGTCGACGGCGAACGACCAGGGTTGGGTGTTGTGCACGGACGGCGCCCACACCGCCGCCTGGAGCGCCGTGTCGATCGTCTTCGTGACGTCCTCGGCCCGCATGGCTTCCCCTCCCTCTCCCCATGACGATCCCCCGGCGACCGGTGCGACGTCAGCGCCGAAAGTCCCCGATTCGGAGGACCTATGGCCACCCGCCGTCGGCATGACCTGGAGTCGGCCGAAAGACTCCGGCATCAGGGACTTCCGACCCTCGTCAAGCGGCCTTTCCCGTAGTGAAATGCGGGCAGCCGCGGCATCGTGCCGCCTCGGCCCCGCCCGTACGGCGACCTGGCGGGACCACGACCCGACAGGAGGAAACGTGGACCCCTGGCTCCTCACATACGACGGTTTCGACCCCGCCCACGAGGGGCTGCGGGAGATGTTCACGACGCTCGGCAACGGCTACTTCGCCACCCGGGGCGCCGTGCCCGAGGCGCGGGCGGACGACGTCCACCACCCGGGCACCTACGTCACCGGCTGCCACGCCCGGCCCGTCGGACGGCCCGCCGAGGACGAGGACCTGGTCAACGTGCCCAACTGGCTGCCCCTCACCTTCAGGGCCGAGGGCGGCGACTGGCTCGTCCCCGGTGGGGCCGAGCTGCTGACCTGCACGCACACCCTCGACATGGGCCAGGGAACGCTTTCGCGGCTGGTGCGGGTCCGTGACGACGCGGGCCGGATCACCAGGATGGAACAGCGGCGCCTGGTCTCCATGGCCGACCGGCACCTGGCCGCCCTGACCGCGACGATCGTCCCGGAGAACTGGGAGGGCATGCTCCAGGTCCGCTCCGCGCTCGACGGACGTGTCACCGGCTCCCCGGCAGCCGGGAACGGGTGGGAGGAGCTGACGCCGATCTGCGCGCACGCCGCCCACGGGGTGATCGAGCTGCTGACGCGCATCTCGGCCTCGGGCGTCGAGGTCGCGCTCGCCGCCAGGACGACGCTGGCCGGGGGACGGGCCGGGCGGGTCGTCGAGGAGGGCGTCGGCAGGGGTGTCGAGGAGGGCTGGGTGCACGACGACCGCGCCGTGTGGGTGCGGGCGGGCGAGGAGGTGACCGTGGAGAAGGTCGTGGCCCTCTACACCTCGGCGGACCGGGCCGCCACGGAGAGCGAGGCGTCGGCCAGGTCGGCCGTGGTGCGCGCGGGCTGCTTCGCGACGCTGTTGAGACGGCACGCGACCGCCTGGGAACGGCTGTGGGTGAACAGGCACCTGTACGCCGAGGACCCCCGTGCCCAGCAGGTCCTCAACCTGTACGTCTTCCAGCGCGCGCAGGCCGTCTCCCCACGTCCGCGCAGGGCCACCGTGGAGATCGACTTCGCCGAGGGGTGGGGACTGACCCGGACCCGCGTGTTCGCCGAGGCTGACCGCCGTGGATGATGGGACTTTCGCCTCTGCCCCGGTAACCGGTCACCAGACGAAGCTGGCAGGCATGAACGTCGACTCGGCCGGACTGGACGTGCTCTCCCGCCAGGAGTGCCTGGACCTGATCTCCTCGGCCATCATCGGGCGGATCGTCTTCACCGATCGCGCCCTGCCGGCGGTGCAGCCGGTCACCTTCTATCTCGACGGTGAGGACATCGTCATCCGGACCGGCACCGGCTCCAAGCTGGCCGCCGCCACCAGGCACACCGTGGTCGCCTTCGAGGTGGACGAGTTCGACGTTCACACCCGCACCGGCTGGTCGGTCACCGCCGTCGGCCGCGCGCACGCCGTGTCCGATCCCGGGCAGATCGACCGGCTCTCGCGGCTGCCGCTGACCACCTGGGCCCCCGGGGAGCGCAACCACTTCATCGTGGTCCGCACCGAGCAGGTCTCCGGCCGCCGCCTCAGACGCTGACACCACGTTCCGACACCCTCCGGGAGGCGCCGACGCCGTCCCGGTCTTTCGCGTTCCCCGCTCTCACCCCAGGGGGACGCTCCATTCGAGGTGGGTGCCGCCCTCGGGGGGCGAGACGATGGCGAAGGAGCCGCCGAGCTGTTCGGCGCGTTCGGCCAGGTTGCGCAGCCCGCTGCGCCTGCCGTCCTGGGGCATCCCGGTGCCGTTGTCGGTCACCGTCAGGATGAGCCACTCACCCCGCGCCTCCACACTCACCCCGGCCTTGGTCGCCCTGGCGTGCCGTACGACGTTGGACAGCGCCTCCCGCAGTACGGCCAGCAGGTGTTCGGCGACCGCGGCGGGGACCTCGTGTTCGAGCCGCCCCTCCATCTGCAGCCCCGGCATGAAGCCCAGGTGGCCCCGTGCCCCCTCGACCAGCTCGACGATCTTCCCGCGCAGCCCGGCCTCGGCGTCGCCCTGGGGCGTCTGCAGGGCGAAGATCGTCGAACGGATCTGCCTGATGGTCGCGTCCAGCTCGTCGATCGCGTTCTGCAGCCGGGAGGAGGCCTCGGGCCGTTCGACCAGCCGTACGGTGCTCATCAACGTCATGGCCACCGCGAACAGCCGCTGGATCACCACGTCGTGCAGGTCGCGGGCGATCCGGTCACGGTCTTCGAGGAGGCCGAGCCGTTCGGCGTCCATCCTGCTCTCGGCCAGTTCGAGCGCGATGGCCGCCTGCCCGACGAAGGCGTGCAGGGTGAGCAGTTCGGCCTGGTTGAACGGCATGCGGCCCGGGTGCTTGCCCAGGGACAGCACGCCCCGCACCGCCCCCTCCGCGCCGATGGGCACCGCGGCGATCGGGCCGAGCGACATGTGCTCGGCGACCGCGGCCGGGGTGGCCGCCTCGGCGGGGGCGGTGACCATGAGCGGCTGCCCGCTGGTCAGGGACTGCCCCTCGAAGGAGGCGCCGACCGGGACCCGCTCCCACGTGCCGGGGACCTCCTCCTCGGGGCCGTCGGCGATGATCACCTTCAGGTGGTCGCC
>NZ_JBHSBC010000070.1:0-898 GCF_042650425.1 Streptosporangium jomthongense
TAGTGATCGGGTGATGGGCTGGCCGGTGGCACGGTTGTGCCAGATCGCAGCGGTCAGAGCCAGGATTCGCTGGGCGATGCGGACGCCGACTCCAGAGGGGCTGCGCCCGCCGTGCAGTTCGAGATCCAGCTGGCCTTTGAGGGTGTCGTTGACCGATTCGATGAGCTGGCGGATCGGTTTGAGGAACTGTTCGCCGGGGCGGGGGGTGCGGTTGCGGTAGGAGGGCCGTAGTAGTTGCACGCCCCGTTCGCTCAGGTAGCGGTCCAGCTCTGCCGACACGTATCCCTTGTCGGCGATGATCAGTAGACCGGGCCGGTCGGCGAGCAGGGCGGGGTCGTGATCGCAGATGGCCATCAGCACCTGGCGTTCGTCGATTTTCGGGGTGGCCAGGGCCCAGCTGATCGGTAGTCCGGCCGGGGTGCAGATCAGGTGCAGCCGCAGGCCCCAGAAGAAGCGCGAGTGGGAGCGGCAGTAGCCGTAGCCGGCCCAGCCCGCCAGGTTGGAGCGTCGTGTGGTGGGCCGGGAGCGGCCGCATTCGACGGGGGTGGAGTCGATGACCCATACCGGATCGGTCCACAGGTCGCTGTCGTGGGCCAGGACGCGGATGGCGCGCTGGAGCAGGGGCAGGGCGGTGCGCAGCCGTTTGTTGTAGCCGGATTGGCCGGGCAGGTAGGGGAAGGCGCCAGGCAGGTGTGCCGGGACGAATCGCAGCCAGCGGGCCTCGGAGCGGATTCCGAGCAGGACTTGGGCCACTGCCAGGGTCAGTAGCTCGGCGTCGGTCAGTTTCGGTGGGCGCCCGAGGCGGGCCGGTCTGCCGATCCAGTCGTCGATCTTCACGTACAGTGCGGTCAGAAGGGTGTTGATGTCTGTCGTCACAAACAGATCCTCAGCACCCTTC
>NZ_JBHSBC010000071.1:0-9569 GCF_042650425.1 Streptosporangium jomthongense
GCCGGATCATCACCCTGGCGACCCCCAACCACGGAACCGGATGCTGCTGGTCTCCGACCCGCCACCCCTGGCAGGCGTGCCAGGACATGTGGCGCGACACCCTGTTCGACACGGAAAGCGACTTCCTGAAGGCCCTGAACGCCAACGCCCGCATCACCCCCGACACCGTCATGACGTACGCGACCGGGACCGATGACGGGCAGGTGGCCGCCGACAGCGTGCACCTGGACGGCGCCGTCAACCTGACGATCGAACCGGAAACCGAAGGCGGCAACTGCATCGACCCCTCGGTGCACAACTCGATCCTGAACCGGGAGAAGGTGGCCACCGACTCCATGAACTTCCTGCGGTACGGGGCCGCCGGAGTCTCGCAGTCCATCCTGGCCAGGCAGAGCAGCAAACCCTGAGCCGTCGCCTCACTCGCTGCCATACGGCAACGGCGACCCTTGGCCTCGATCACTTGATCACCGGACAGGGATAGGACACCAGGGCCCCTACAGCCCCACCACCGGATTCTCCGTCCATTGATCGGCGTCCTCCAGATACCCCAGCAGAGCACGGGAGCCGTCGGCCCAGCCGCCGTGGCGGCCGATGCGTTCCAGGGCGTGGCCCTGGCGGCGGGCGGCGGTGGCGAACCCGCGCCGCAGCGAGTGGCCGCTCCAGTCCCCGGGCAGCCCGGCGGCCCCTGCCAGGCGGGTGACGACGTCGGCGACGGCCTCGGCGGTCATCCGCCCCTCCGGATCGCCGATCGCCCGGCCGCCGCGGCGGATGGGTGGGGCCAGGCGGCCGTGCCGGTCGATGCGCACCAGCAACGGCCCGCTGGTGCGGCCGTGCTCGGCGAGCGCGGCCAGCAGGGCGCGGGTGGCGCGTACCGGGCAGGTGGCCGGGTTGGACCCGTACGGCACAGCCGTCTCGGTGTGTTTCTTGATCTTGCGCCGGTAGACGGTGACCACCAGCCCCTCGGCGGTCTCGGTGACGTCGCCGATGTTGAGCGCGGCCAGCTCCGAGGAGCGGGCGGCGGTGGCGTAGCCGAGCAGCACCAGGACGGCATCGCGCATCCCGGCCAGACTCGCGCGGTCCAGTCCGGCGAGCATGCGGCGGATCTCGGCCGGGAGCGCCGGGGTGGCCTTGCGCACCGTCGCGGCCGGATCGTGGGCCAGGGCGAGTTCCTCGCGGCGCCCGGCCAGGACCTTGCGGGCGCCGGAGGTCTCCGGCGCCACCACGTCCGCGGCCTTGTGCATCGAGCGGATCGCGGTCAGCACCCGCTCGATGCTGGAAGGCGCCAGCGGGCGCCCCGTCTTCACCGACGGGGTGACGGTCAGGTGGGCGGCGTACTCGGTGACGGTCCGCGCGGTCGCCGGCAACGCCACCCGCCCCACGCTCGCGCACCAGGCGGTGAACCCTTGCCAGTCCGCGGCGTACGCCCGGCGGGTCGAGGCGGGCACCCCGGCCTCGACGGCCGCGCGCGCTGCCGGGCTGAGGGTGTGGTCGACGGCGGTGTGGGAGACCGGGAAACCGGTGACCGTGGTGGCGGAACCGGCCGGACGCGGCTGGGGCTGCAGGGTGTTCACCGGTCTTCCTGCCCACTGTGCTCGGCTGATCCGCGGGTGTACCAGGATCTGGCGTAGGTGTGTGAACCGTCATCGGGGGTGTCGTCGGGTGGGCGGGTACCAACCTGTCGTACAACGACACAGGCGGTGTAGCGGTGCGGGCCTTCTTGGATCATCGTGGCCTCGCCGCTGACGATGCACACCTCGGCGTCGTCTCCGAAGAACTCCCAGCCACGGCTGAGCGCCTCATGGGCCAGATCCTCCAGGCTGTCTCCGGCAACGGTGACCCGCAGGGTGATCGGAGAGGGCGACTCACTCATGACTGTGGTTTCCGGTTGAACTCAGAAGGAAGATCACAGAGATCATCCTAGCTCGTGAGAAGGCCGGTTATCAGGAGCCAGGCTTCCAGTCGGATCGACAGCAGCCAGCACGCCTTGATGAAACCGACTTACGCTGACACGCAATGCCTGAAGACGAGACAGCGGAGCTCATACAGGAAGCCTGCACGCGGTGTCGGCGGATCTCCCTTGGCAAAACCTCGGCACGCGGGATCGAGCGGCGGGCGGATCACACCGGGATCCGCCCGCCGCAGGTTGTGCCCCTGGTTTTCAAGGCGTGCGCGACCGGTCGGCAATCTGCAGCAAGGGGACGCTGCCGTGGGTTCTGGCCATGCGGATCCGCCGCCAGGCCGTTGTCCAGTGGACCAGGTCCGCTTCGCTGCCTCCGCACCCGTGGATGAAGGCCGTGACGACTTTGAGCGAGGGGAGGCGGGGAGGTTTGTTGACGTTGAGCGTCTCGCACAAAGTGCTGGCTCCCACAGCCCGGCCAGCGTTGATGGCAATCTCCCGGTAGGAGGGCTCACCAGCCCAGACGTGGAAGTCTCTCATCAGTTCGAGGAGTTCTTCCTTGGTGATGGCCGTCAGCGGGTCAGGCTTCAGCTCATACCCAAGAGCATCCTCCCGCAGAAGGGGCGAGGCGCCCTTCATTTGGAAAGCAGGCTCTGCCGGGACAGTGTCAGTCTGGGGAGAGGGAGGCCCTGATTTCCCAGTTTCGGAATCTTCAGGTCCGAGGTTCTTTTCCGATCTCAGCTGAAGGTTCCTCAGCCGTTCCCAGGAGTAGCGGACGTCGAACCGCAGGAAGTGAACGGCATCGCAGGCTTCCAGGAGATTTTCGAGTACTTCCTGGCGCGGGATCAGACGTCCGCTCATCATGGCTGACAGACTGGTCGTCGTTATCCGTGCCTGGTTGGCTATCTGGCTCAGTGGAAGGCCGCTAGAGTGCACCACTCGCCGGAGGAGGTCGCTCAGCACGGCCCGCTCCATGGCGAAGCTGTCTTCCATGGTGACCTGCGGCGTGAACGAACTTGCGGGGGATTCCGCACTACTCATCAGAGAGCCTTTGGGGAGGGCTCTACGGATTTGGTGAGCCGGAGCGCGGTGCTGGCCACGGTGGTGACCATCAGGGTGGTCATCTCGACGGCCACGCCAAGCAGGTGAGCGGCGATTACGAAGAGCAGCAGAACGATGATGAGGACCAGTCGCCACGCGGGAGAGTCTCCGGCGCGGGGAATGCGGATGCAGGGCAGCGCGTACACGCGCAGCACCACCTTTCATGGGCTCGTATGCCTGACCAGGCAGGGGAAAGACAGCGCGACCCGGGGTTGCAGCCCTCGGCTGGCCACGCGTGTAAGTCATGATGCCGCACAGCTTGAGCTCAATCTGCCCTTCCAGAAAAACAGGCAAAGTCAATAAAAGCCCCTTTGCTTAATAAATCCCCCTTTTGTCTTTTCGGATCTGTTCCGGGTCGTCCAACGGCCTTTGGAGGTGTCCGCTGGCGTTCGGGGCCGTTCGAAAGTGTTCGGACCCCTCAGAACTAGCTGGTGGGGGCGAGCACAATGACGTCATGGCAGGAACACCGCATACGAGGTTCGGTGTTATCCGCCTTGTCCTGCCTCGGCAGGGTCCTTTGATGTCGCTCTTGTTCTGACCAGGCAGGGTGTCAAAGGTTTCCGCGGGGGTTCGCCGTTGCAGCGGTGAACCCCCGCTTCGTGATTCTGGACGAGGCTTTCGTCCTGTTGCCTCTCTCGTCGATCCCGAAGCATGCCGTCGTTAGCGGGTCTAAACAGGAACGTGAACTGCGAGCACCGTGACGTCGTCATCTTGCTCGTAGCCCGCCAGCATGCGGTCTACCAGGAAGTCCAGCAACATGTGTGGGCTGCTCACGGCTCCGGGCGGCGCTTCGGCCGCAACAGAACAAAGCTCAGCGAGCCCGACGTCTATCCCGCGTTTGCGGTTTTTGACGAGACCATCGGAGTACAGGACAGCGGTGTAGCCGGGCGGCACGCAAAACTGAAATTGCCTGCGCCGGGTCGGCCAGCCAAGCGGGGTACCCGGCTCGCCGTCCCACAGGAGTGGGACACCTTCGGAGGAGATTAGGAGGGGTGGCGGGTAACCGGCAAGCGCCAACGTGCCCTCGCCCGTCCCGGGCTCGACGACCATATAGGCGACAGTCGTGATCTGCTCTTCCTCGAAGTTGTCGAACAGACGATCCAGGCTAGTGAGGACTGTCTCAGGCGGCGGGTTGGTCAGCGCCAAGGCCCGTATGGCGTTGCGGATCTGACCCATCCCCCCCGCCGCCTTGGCGCCCTTGCCCACCACGTCGCCGGCCACCACAGCGACCCTGCCGTCCTGCAGCACGAACGCGTCGTACCAGTCACCGCCGACCTCCACATACCGACTCCCCGAGCGGAAGTGCTGGGCCAGCACCAGGTCGCGGACCACCGGCAGCCGGTCGGGCAGCAGGCTGCGCTGCAACATCTCGGCGGTACGGTACTCACGCTCGAAGAGCGTCGCCCGCTCTACAGCCAGAGCGCACTGCCCCGCGAGCGCCTCAAGGAAGATCTTGTCCTCCGGGGGTACTTCTTGCGGACGAAGGAAGGAGAATCGCAGCGCGCCGAGCGCCTGGCCGGCAGCAAACAGCGGCAGGCCGACCCACGCCCGCTCATCGCTGTGGGCCAGGAAGTCGATGACGGCCTCCTCGTCGGCCCTAGCGCCGACGAGCTGGGCGAGCAGGCTCTCGGGGGATCCAGCGAAGAACGGGCGGCGGCTGTTGACCGCCATGGTCATCACGCTGGAGTGGGCCAGCGGGATCTCGCGGCTGGGCGCGCCGGGGGCATCGAGGATCCCGCTGTTGTGGATCAGCTTCAGTGTGGCCCGTTCGACGTCGAGCAACGCCACAGCCGATCGGTCGGCCAGCAGCACCGTACGGCCGATCTCGATGACGGCCTGAATGACCTGTTCGATGGTCAGTGCCTCGGCGAATATGGCCGTGGCGCCCTGCAATCTGGCGGTGCGCAGCGCGGCGGCACCCAGCTGATCGGTGAGTCGGTTACGTAGCTCTTCGGCCTCGCGCTGCGCGGCAAGATCGGCGTCGGTGGGGAACTCCTCGTGTTCGGATTCCAGCTGGTCGAGGAGGTCTGTGAGGGCCTGGACGCGTTGTTCCGCTTGGTGGACTCTGCCACGACTCAGTTCCAGTTCCTGCTCCAGAGAGGCGATCTCCTGGTGGTATCGAGTGCGGTCGTGGTCCCAAGCGGCACGCAGGCCCTCGGTCTCGGTACGCAGGTCCTGAAGAGCTTGGGTGCGTTCTGTGAGCTGATGTTCCAGGTTCTGGGCGTAGCGTTCGGCCTCCTTCCAGCTCGTGACCGCGACCTCCAGTTCGTTGCTGACCTTCCGGACCCGGTACTCGTGGGGATGAGCGACCTGGAGAGCGGTCAGCTGAAGATCGACCAAGTGCGCGCGCACGTCGTCGGTCACCGGAGTGCCCGCGCTTTCGCGCATGGCCAGGATCCTGTCGAGGAACCAGCGGTCGGCGGGCACGCGCTTGCCGTTCAGGTACCGGGACACGGTGCCCTTGTCGATTATCGGGTGGAGTCGGCTGAACAGGCTGATCGACATGTTCAAGGCGGTGAACTGAGCGCGCAGCTCTCCTGCCCAGGCCATCACCTGAGGGCTGAGCTCCGGACTCAACGGCGCCAGCTCGGCTGAACGGTGGACGATCTCACTCACCCGCACATCATCGCCGCCCCGCGTCGTTTTTCGTGATGAACCGCAGCCATCGCCGGTGTTGCCGAATGTCTGCAACCCCTGCACATGGCCGATGCAGTACGGCGCAACCCCCCTGGAGTGTGGCTTTCTAGAGCCGAGCATCTGCACCGCCTCACCGCTGTACGACGATATGAACAGAGAGGGATCCTCGTGCGTCGCCCGGTTCAATCAACCCCTGCGCTCCTGACCATTCGCTCCGCTTTGGTCCTTGGGCTATCCCTGATCTTCGGCGCAGCCGCCGGAGTCCTCACCTACTCGGTCACCGGCTCGATCGCCGGAGCGTTCCTGGGTGCCGGCGCCGCGACGGCGGGAGCGATCGGGCTGCTCAACCAGATCATCAGCGACACCGCCAACGGTGGCTAACTGTCACTCTCTTCAAGCATTTCGGTCGAGCCACAATCAGGAGTCAGCAACTCGGGTCGACGACAACCGGCACGCTCTGGTGCCGACCGGCAGGAATCGCTCCGTTTGCTGCGCCGAGGTGACGTGACGCCTCGGGGCTGCGGGGCGTTTGCCTGCTGAGGGGAAGTGCTTGTCACAAGGTCGACGGCAGGCGACCACCAAACCGTAGGCTCCACGAACAAGTTCATCCTCAGATGACGGGAACGACGGCTATGGCCTTCTCCACCATGCGTTTCGGCCAAGACAGCGCTTTCGAGCGTTACGTCCTGGATGAGATCGCTCCAGCCCTGCTCATCACTCCTGGACTTCAGATCGTGGACTACCGGGATGAGAACCGCAGCAGTCCACGCATCCACGCTGTGGTCGCCGGAGCTCCGGTACGCGCTGTCGCTCATGTCAACGGACAACCGACCGACATCAACATCACGCCCATGATCTTCGGGGCGGCGTGGAAGGTCCTGGACCTCGTTCTGGACGGCATCTTCAGTCCCACCCCTATGTCGATTGAAGGCAAGTGCCGCAACGCCCTCACCGGCAACGGACCTCAGCGCCTGCCGCCGTTCAAGAGCGAAGTGGAGGCATGGCGGCGGATCATGCGCCTGTATGCCAACACATTGGACCTGCGGCATTCCGTCGTGCATCGCGAACTGATCGTGCACCCTGACGGGCGACTGGAAGCCTCATCGGATCCAACAAAGCCCAGGACCTCTCCCACGATCATCACCCGAGACGAACTGGGTTACTTCTGTCGTGTCGTCCAGGGTTTCGCGGAGGCTTTGATCAACGGGAGCCTCACCGCACGCGAACGGGCGAACCTGCTCTTCCTCCTCGATCAGTTGCAGACTCATCACGGCCTGGGAGCGCTGCCTGGCCGAGAGATCACCCGCTTGGTCCTCGTGATGGCCAAGCCCCAGATGACCGAAGACGGTTTGAGTTTCGACGCCCGGCCCGTTCTGAAGTTGGTGCGTGAGAAGTGGCCGACCGCCGGGATCGATCTGTTGCTACGCCTTCCCGATGGCACTGTCCTGGGCGGTGAGCTGGAACAAGCACCCACTGACAGAGCGACCGTCATCCACGCGCAGCGCCCACCCAAATGGATGGAAGCTCTTCCGGCTACCGAATGGAGCCAGTGGGATCGCCTCGGAGCTGGCTGACTCATCGAGTGTCAGATTGAAGATCGTCAAGGCGACGTTGGCTGCCTCCTAGGCAACACGCGCAGCCGTTCGACCGAGAGGTCCCGCTCTTAGCCGGATCGCTCATCCTCCTGCCCTTATCCGCCGAGTTCTGCCCCGGCTTCTCTCCCGTCTACGACGGCTTTATCCGCCGAGAAGCACGAAGACCTCAGCGGATAATGTCAGTTATTCGCTGAGCTGGAGCGGGTGTCGCGCTCGGATCTCCGAGCCGCCCGCCATCAGCGTCCGGGACCAAGGGCCCAACCGATCCGTGCGTCGACTTCGCTGTCGGCCTCGGCGGTAGATCGTCGATGCGGCCGTCGCCAACTTCGAAGGGATCAGCACGCCAGGCATCCCCCTCTCGGGGGAGCGACCGTAGACCTCCAGCATGGTCAGTCGCCAGCGAAGGACCGAGCAGTGCGGTCAGCGGCTTAATGTTCAGCCGGTCAGACCTTGGTATCGCGCTGGGGGTGGCCGGCGGCCAGGACGTAGACGGGGGTGCGGGCGATGTTGTCCACGCCGAGTCGCTCAGCCACGGCGGTGTCGTGGAAGGCGCCGGTTTGGGCGGGGCCGAGGCCGAGGGCGGTAGCGGCCAGGGCGAAGGTCTGGCCCAGGTGCCCGGCGTTGAGCAGGCTCACCCGGTAGCAGCGGGGGGTGCGGTATTTGACGCGCATGCGTTCGATGACGGCGACCAGGACGATCAGGAAGGCGGCTTGCCCGGCCCAGTCCTGTCCCGAGCACAGATGGGTGGCCTCGTCGGCGGTGAACCCCTTGTCCAGCAGGTCCAGGCTGTGATCGCGGGCCTGGTAGTGATAGATGCCCGCATCGAGACCTTCGACGTTGGTGATGGCCAGGTAGGCGTCGAGTTCCTGGCGGGAGCCGCCGGCCGGGCTGGTGCGGCGATACAGGGTGCCGAAGTAACCGGCGTCGACGTAGTCGACGGGGGCGAAGCAGACAGCCAGCAAGGTGGCCAGGGTGGCCAGCGGGACGGCGGCGGGCGTGAAGTCGCGGTGGGTGCGGCGGGTGTAGAGCACCTCACCGAGCGGGGCGGTCAGTTCGCTGGGGCGAGGCAGCGGGATGTGCTCAGCGTCGGGATATTCGGTGAACAGCGGCGGATGCTGCTCGATGTCAGGGTAGACCTCGGGGGTGTCGGCGGTGATCGTGTCCTGGGTGGTGTAGTGGAAGAAGGGGGCTTCAGGCTCCCAGGATCGCCACTGGTGGGCCAGGCGGGCGTCGAGGTCGGCCTCCGGGCTGTTTTCGGCCACCAGGAGTTCTTGTTGGCACAGGGCGGTGATGGCCTGGGCGATCACCCTCCCGTCCAGGTGGGCCAGGGCCGCTGCGGCCTGTTGCGGGGTGTTCCAGTCCTCGAAAGCGGTCAGGATCTCAGCGGCGATGGCGGGCAGAGAGACCGCCTGCCCGCCGGGGTAGAGGTGGGCGGCGAATGCGCCTTCGTGCCAGTAGCAGACCAGGCAGCGGCGGCGGCGAAAACGCATCGGGGGTCTCCACAAGTGAGGGTGGGCGGGGCAACTGGATGAGAGGGCCGGGCCGAGGCGGCGGAGCCGTGGTGTCGGTGGCTTTTCGGGGAGTGGCCTGCGGCAGGCCGGATACGAGTCCGGCTGCTTGGGCGTCTTTGGGCAGGCCTCAGGCACGTATGGGGCGGTCGTCTCGTCGCAGCGGCCGGACCTCGAAGAGCACGCTCGGCATGGTCGGCGGGGTTGTCTGGCTCGGTGCCGAAGCGGGTGGAAGCTGAGACGGCTCATGCGCGGCGGTGAGCGAGATGGTGTCCTGGGCGCGCGCCGAGGCGGAGGTGCGGGCGGGCTGGGGGGATGAGCCGAGCCGGACTGCGGTTTGGCCGGTGGTGGGCGGTGCCGGTGAGGGGTCCGATGCGAGCGGCGGCAGGTGCGGGAACAGGCGCGCGGCGGCGGCGGGCAGGTCGAGGTAGCCGTTCAGGCAGCGTTCGGGCCGTCCATGGGCCTGGGCCGGGGTGCACGGCTGGGCGGTGGCCAGCAGCGCGTCGCGCGCCGCGAGCGGGTCGGGGCGCCAGCCGAGGTGGCGCTGCATGCTGACCAGCAGCGCGGCGGCGCCGGTGACCAGGGCGACGGACACGCAGGTGCCCTTCTGGGCCTTGATGCCGCCGCCGGGATGAGCGCCGTAGACGGCCTCACCCAGCGTGGTCAGGCCGTGCCCCGCGTAGGCGGGGCCGTAGTTGCTGAAGAAGAACATGGCGCCGTCGGCGCGGTGCGCCCCCACGGCCAGCACCCCGGGCAGGATCGCGGGGGCGAGGGAGTTGCGGCCGTAGTCGTTGCCGGCCGGAGCGCAGACCAGGACGCCCGCCTCGATCG
>NZ_JBHSBC010000072.1:0-2946 GCF_042650425.1 Streptosporangium jomthongense
GTGGAGGGTGTCCGGAGTTGTCGATCACACTCAACAGCCCTCACGGCAGGCTGCGCAACCGATTCCGCACACTCCGTGTCTGCTTACCCGGCGTGACCGGAGCGTTACACAATGGGAAGTTCGATGGGTAGGAGTTCCCACTCCAACAATATGCCCTCTGACCTGCGCTATTCCGGGGCCTCTCCGGCGCGATCCAGCCCTGGCGGACCAGATCGATGAAGAGGGCGCCCTGCGCGAGACGGCGAATCCGTGAATGCCAACCGAACATGGCCCCGACCCCGGACCACCACGCCGCCGAACCCGACCCTCACCAGGCAACAGGCGATCACGCCCTGGTCGACGGCGAGTTTCCCTCCCAAGGCAACCGTTCATCAGCCGGTTCGCCTGCCCCACCCGCCAGCTATCCGGAAGGCAAGAACGCCAGCCTTTCCGCTGGCGGAAAGGCTGGCTGTTCTACAGGAGCTTGACTAGGGCGAACGGACCTTCAGCGGGTAACGCGGATCGCCTCCTGAGAAGGTGCGACCTGCTTCTTGGCACCAAGGGTGCTTCCCGGCCAAATGCCCCGTCTCCCCGAACGAAAGGCTTTCGCTCTCTGTGCGATCAACCCGTTGCCGGGAGCGTGACAGGCAGAAGCTGCTTCACCGAGACGCCGTAGTCGGCCGCGGCGCGCGTGATCTGTTTGCGGAACGGGTCGTCTTTCAGCCGGGAGGACAGCACCAGACCGGCTTGCATGAGAAGGATCGGCAGCCAGATGACGTCGGCGCGTTCTCCCTCGCGCGGTTTGGCGTCCGCGTGGATCGCCCACCTGCCATCGCCGAGGTCCTCGGTGTAGGCGTCGGCGGTGTAGGCGCTGGCATGGGTGTAGTCGCACAGGTGCCGGTAGACGGTGTACATGTTCTCTTCGCCGAACCGGGCCGTGAGCTTGTTGAAACTTCTGAACTCTGCCAGCAGTTTCCTCAGCCGGGCGATCTCCGGGTCCGTGGAGGACTGGGAGAGGTCGACGCCCGCAGGAGTCCCGATCTCGATGTGCTCCAGGGCGGGCCAGCGATGCTCGCCGGTGTTCGGGTCGACCAGCTCCTGCAGGAGAGTCTTTCTGTTGCTCCAGGTGGAGAAGTCCACAACGGTCAGGCCATCGGCGCCCTCGGCGGCGAGCCAGAGCATCTTGTAGACATGCTCGACGATGGAACGGAAGATCGGCGTCGTCGTGATGGTCCGACCGGCGGCGACACGGTCGACGAAGTCCTCGGACAGGACGTTGACGTGCCGCCACCAACCCGCCAGGGCGCGGACGATCTCACGGTTCTCCACCGGAAGCTCCAACCCCGGGGCAAGCAGCACGTTGCCCTCGGCGATCAGTCTGCGGGCGATCGGCAGAGCACGTCTGGCGGTCTTGGCGTTATTCCCGAACTCGTACGTCACCTGTTCAACGGTACTGACGACGAAGCCGGAGATAACAGCCGTTTTCCGTGCCCCGGTTGACGATCGCCGCAGTCAGACTCGGTATCCGCCCGCCGGCCGCTTCCCCCGCACTGCCTGAACACGTCGCGACGAAGTCTTTCGCCCGCCTCGCCGCCAGCGATTCGGCATGCGATGTGGCCAGCCTTTCCGCCAGCGAAAACGCCAGCGAGAAGAATGTCCGCCCTGAAGGAGCAAGACCAGGGAGAACCGTCCCCATCGGAGGGGCTGTACGCGAGCGGGAGCGCTGTAATCGCACGACCGACCTCGTGATCGCGACACGTGCTGGTCAACGCTCACAAGCACGCTCAGAGGCGCGCACGATCACCGACGCGACCGGTCGAAGCTGGTTTCGCGGTGAGATCCATGATTCAGGAGGGACCCCGGCCGGGAACGCCCGGGTGTCGAGGGCCAGCCACCAGCGCCAGCAAGGTCCTGCCCCAGCGGACCAGAGCCGCTCGGCTCGACGGCACGGCCTGCGGACCAGGGCTCATGACGCCCCTGGGCAGACCTTTGACCTGCTCTCCAACGGTCCTGGTGACGGAGAACCACCGTTCCACGTCGAGATCTTCGCCCGAAGGGCTGTCGACCGAGTCCACGACCGCGAGCCCGCCGTAGCAGATCACCACGGGGTCCCAGCACGCCGGATCGTTCGGGGAGGGAACCCAGCCCACCACCATCTCCTCGACCCGGCGGCCTCCGCGGTAGTCGCGTACCAGCCACAGCGGGAAAGCTTGAGGGATCATCTGCGGCCAGGCCTCCGGCGCGGCGGCCGCCAAGGGCGTCGGGGTCATCATCATGTGCGGGCCTTCCTTCTGGACGGTGCTGAGCCGATGCCTACCGGAAACCGCCGCTTACGTCCTACGCGAGCCGTACGGCCGGTGATCAAGGCTGCCGTTCGACGACCGTCCGCGCTTTCCGGGGCAGACCACGGCGCTCGCCAGAAAAGAACGGACCTCGAGTTGATGGACCGTTCGAAGCACCCGCCGGGCCGTGCCACGGTGGATAGGTGAACGACTTCCCCCACCCGTTCGTCTCCGACGAGCCCGACCCCTACACCGAGACCGCCCTGGTGATCGGCGTGATCTACCCCGGCTCCCGCCCCCACCCGCATCCGCCCCACTGGATCGACGTCGGCGCCGACGAACTGGGCGACCTCTACCCCGACGAGGTCCTGCGGCGATGGGGGAAAGGACTCAGCTGGGACGACGGCGACCTGAATCATGTCCCCTACCTCGTCCCGAAGGACGACTTCCGCGACGGCGAGCAGCTCGTCTTCGCGCGAGAGCACCAGGTGCGGGTCATCGGTCCTGACGAGTTCGCCGTCGAACCTCGCGACATCGAGAACCTGCGCCGGGCGGCTCAGGCCGGAACTTCCTCCGAGCGGCCCGCTTCATAGCCGCGGTCTTCACGCGGCTGCTCGGGTTCAGGGGCCAGCGGCAGCGGCAGGCCCAGCAGGTCGGCGAGCTTGGCCGTGGGAACGCGGATCGC
>NZ_JBHSBC010000073.1:0-712 GCF_042650425.1 Streptosporangium jomthongense
GGCGGCAGTGGGAAGACGACCGTGTCGGCGCTGTTCGCACGTTATGTGGCGAGCCGGGGGCTGCCGGTCGTGGCGATCGACGCCGACATCAACCAGCACCTGGGCATGGTGCTGGGGGTGGAGGAGGAGGCGCTGCCGCGGCCGATGGGGTCGCATCTGACGGAGATCAAGGAGTGGTTGCGGGGCGACAATCCGCGGATCTCCTCGGCGGGGTCGATGGTGAAGACGACGCCGCCGGGGCGGGGGTCGCGGTTGCTGGAGTTGCCGGCGGTGACGGGTGGCGACGTCTCGGCGGCGGGTGATCCGGTGCACGGGGGGTTTTCGGTGGCGGCGCCGTACGGGCCGTGGCTGATGGTGACGGGGCCGTTCGGGGAGGCCGACCTGGGGGTGGCGTGTTACCACTCCAAGGTGGGGGCGGTGGAGCTGTATCTGAACCATCTGGTGGACGGGCCGGGCCGGTACGCGGTGGTGGACATGACGGCCGGGGCGGACGCGTTCGCGTCGGGGTTGTTCACCCGGTTCGATCTGACGTTCCTGGTGGCCGAGCCGACCCGGCAGGGGGTGGGGGTGTATCGGCAGTACCGGCAGTACGCGGCCGAGCACGGGGTGGCCGTCGCGGTGGTGGGCAACAAGGTGCAGGGGCCGCAGGATGTGGCGTTCCTGCGCGAGCAGGTGGGGTCGGATCTGCTGGTGTGCCTGGGGCATTCGGGGG
>NZ_JBHSBC010000074.1:0-610 GCF_042650425.1 Streptosporangium jomthongense
CGGTGACCAGCGTGACGTGCCGGTGCCAGCCGTTCCAGGACCGGCCCTCGAAGTGGTCCAGTCCCAAGCCGGTCTTCAGTTCCCGGTAGTCGTGCTCGATGCGCCAGCGGATCTTGGCCAGGGTGACCAGGTCGGCCGGCGGAGTGTTTGCGGGCAGGTTCGACAGCCAGTACGCGGTCGGCTCTGGGGCGTTTCGGGGCCACTCGGCAATCACGTGGCTGAGCGGCAGTGACCCGTCGGTGGCCAGGCGGGGCCGGCGCCCGGCGATGCGGGCCGGCACAATCACGAACTCCGACCGCAGGCATCCCTTGGAGCCGGTGCGCCAGGTCAGCGCGCGGGCGGCCGGGCGTCCGGCGGCCAGGACGTGCTCGCGCAGGCTGAGAGGCCGGGTGCGATAGCGCGCCTTGGGACGCGGTCCCAGACCCGAGTAAGCGGGTGTGTGCGGAGCAGCGTCAGCCGCATGTGCGGTGACGGCGCCTTTGACCTGCACCACATAGCCCAGGTGCCGCTCGGCCAGCGCGGCGCGTAACGCCGCGTTGTCGCCGTAGGCGGCATCGGCCACTACCACCGGCGGGCTCAGTCCCTGCCCGGTGAGCTCATCAAGCATCTC
>NZ_JBHSBC010000075.1:0-714 GCF_042650425.1 Streptosporangium jomthongense
CCGCTGAGATCGCCTGGCGGGTCAGCGCGATCATCCCCTGGCTGCACGACCGCCAGCCGGGATCGAGCGCCCCCTGGGGGGTGCGGGAGCGTGCGGTCCTGGTTCCGGTGGACTCCTTCCAGGCAGTCACCAACCTGATGGCGACCGCAGCGGTGGACATGAGCGCGGAGGACCTTCTGGCGTACGCTCGGCGCAACGTTCGGGTCCGTGAGCTGATCGCCCAGGAACAGAACAATGACCATGAGGCTGTGAAATCGCTGGCTGAGGCTCGCGCTTACCTGGCCGCACTGGAGGCCTGATCAAGCGCCTCCATCCTCTCGGCGGGACGCCGAAGCCATCGTCCCTCTGTAGTGGATGAAGGCAGAGAAATCCTCATCACCCTTCGAGGGGTACCACGGCCCGCCCCACTCTCAGGGCTGGGCCGCCCACCACCACCCCCGAGGAGGGGACATGATCTACACGTTCGCCACCCTCGACCCTCGCCCCACCGACTCGGCCCGCACGGCCAACGACGCCCTCCTCGCCAAGGAGGTGCTCGGGGTGGAGGTCACCGTCCCGGTCCTGGCCGACCGGTGCACGGCGGGCAACCTGGACCCACAGCACCTGGGCGGAGACGCGGCCACAGCGGCGATCGAGGCGGCCCTGACGTGGCCGCTGCCTCCCGCCCACACCACCCTGGCCACCGTCCGCCCGGACGCCGACAGTGTCGGCGCC
>NZ_JBHSBC010000076.1:0-2586 GCF_042650425.1 Streptosporangium jomthongense
CAGTAGCGAATCCTTCCACGATCGCGGGGCGGTTGGGGACGCTGAGCAAGGCGTGTCGCGTTGAGTACGGTCATCTGCACACTGAGACACCCAGACTGCTCAGGACCGTCCACAAGTTGACAGGCAGTCGTTAATTGCCCCTGTTTGAGAAGCAACTGGGACTACAAGGTCGGCCGGAACGTCCGCAACCTTGATGATCTGCCCCTCGCCGATGAACCGGCGGGCGACCAGAAGGCCGGCGTCGTGCACGTGGGCCCCCGCGTGGCTGATGGAAGCGTCCTCGATCAGCCAGGGAGTCAGGTTCAGCTCGAACGCCCCCAGAAGGGTCGCCAGCACACAGCTCTCGGTTGCGATCCCGCATACGTAGATGTCCTGCCACTGTCGTTCAGCGATCAGCGCGGCACCATCGAGGTCCGCGAAGAGGCCGTACCCTCGCTTGTCGATCACAGTTGCTTTTTCCGCGTACGGCAGCAGTTCGTCCACGATGTCGATCTGGGGAGATTCCATGCATCCCGACCAGTGAACCAGCCGCTCGAACGGACTTCCGGGGTAGTTCACGTATCGGGTGAACAGCACATCTCCGCCTACGGACTGCCATCGACTGACGAGGTCCGCGATGACGGGGACGACGGGCGCCGAAGTTTCCCGGATGAATCCGTTCTGCGCGTCGACGACCACGAGCACCGACTGGCGCTGGAGCGTTTTCATGGTCTACCTGCCTCTCGGAGGATTTCGATTGCCTGGCGGAGGTGTCGGAAGAGCCCACTGGTGTCCCCGATCGCCTTCCTCATGGAGCGATGCTGGCTGGTTTCTCACAGTCGGCGCGTATACGGCCGCAGTGGATGATGGGGTGTGAGAAGTCGGCGGCCGTCATGGCGCGACCTCGGCCGCGGAGCATCCGGTGGTGGTACTTCGCCGCTATGGGTCGCGTTGGTCCGCTCACCTAGCCTCCTAGATTCTCAGGCGACGACATGGAGCGCATCCAGACGGCGGCAGGAGAGCCCTCTGGAGACGACAGCGACTTTTCGGTTAGGAGCCCGGGACACAGTGCTCTCGCTGCCCAGAAGTCACCTCCAGCTCAAGCGTTGACTTGTGCCTCTGCGGACTCACCGCACGGTCATGACTGTATCTCTCATCCGGAGAAGCAGTAAAGGCGTGAGGGGTAAGAAGCAAGAGCCCCGCCATAGTTGAACTTGCTATGGCGGGGCCGTGTCGCCGGTCAGGTCAGCCGTTCTTTTCCGAGATAGCCTGACGATACTTCAGCTTGTACAGGTGCCCGGGCTTGACGATGAGGCTCACCTCGACCGGCCGGTCGTCGTCGGAATAGATCACGCGGAACTGCTCCAGAACCGACACCCCGTCGGGGATGTCGAGATGCTCGACCTCCTCTGGCGTCGGTACCCGGGACGAAATGCAGTCGGTGAACTCCCGCTCAGGGAGGCCGAGTTCGGCGAGGACGGCGGGTGCCCCGCCCCGGATCTTGCTACGGCCAGCCAGCGCTGTGCCGACCGCGATGCTCGCCGGGTAGTAGGACCAACACAGCTCGACGGGGATGTCGCCGCGCAGCATGAGGCGCTGGCGCAGTACGGCCCGCTCCCCCAGCTGCAGGCCCAACATGTCCGCCACGTCCCTCTGCGGATCACACTCCTCAACCTTCAGGAGCTTGTAGGAGTAACCGCCGCGTGTGGGCTCGAAGTAGGCGCCGACGTCGACGATGACCATCTGCGTGTTGCGTACGGTGACGCCCTTGCCTTGCTGTCCGAGGAGCCAGCCCTCGGCCTTCAGGATGCCGACGGCATTGGCAACGGCCGTGCCAGACGCTCCGTACTGCTGCATCAGCACGCGGGTCGAGGGGATCTTCTCTCCGGGTGCGAGCGCACCCGCCATGATCTGCGCACGGAGGTCCGCGGCGATCTGTACGTGCCGGGGACGTTCGTCCTGCTTGGCCACCGGAGATTCCTCTTCTCTATTCACAGGGACAGGGCATAGCGCAAGTGCCTGCCCCGGGCGATCATGGTCATCACGCTGACCTCGATAGGCAAGTTGGCGTCGGTCTTCAGGACGCGGGACAGGACCAACACCCATTCGCCGACGGCGAGCTGGAGCAGCTGGCGTTCCTGGTCGGTTGGTTCGCGGGCGGAGACCTCTTCGACCACGTGCCGGGGCTCGTACCCAAGATCGGTCAGTAAGGTGACCGCTCCACCGGGGATTTTCCTCGGCTCGGCGAGGCGGGTGCCGCAGGCAATGCTCGCCGGATAGTAGGAGTCGGTCAGCTCGACCGGCTGGTTGTCGAGCAGCATGGTCCGGCGGCGGGCGATCGCGGTCTGTCCTGGCTGGAGGCCGAGCATCGTGGCGATGTCGGGGGGCGGCTCCAGCTCGGCCACCTCGCGGATGGCTTGAGCGCCAGCCTGGCCATGCTGGGTGGCTTCTTGCGCCCAGGCGTCGGGTGCGCCCACTCGCGGTCGGACATAGGGGTCGGAAACACTCATCCAATGTGTCCGATCTGCCATTTCTTGATCGGTTTCATGTTTGATGTCCATCTTCCTACTGTCTCACCTCACCGGAGAAGCAACATTGCCTCCCCGG
>NZ_JBHSBC010000077.1:0-562 GCF_042650425.1 Streptosporangium jomthongense
CACACGTTACCGCGCTTCCACACCCGGCCTATCAACCCAATCATCCATTGGGGGCCTTACCCTCTCACAAGGTGGGAGACCTCATCTCAAGGCGAGCTTCCCGCTTAGATGCTTTCAGCGGTTATCCCTCCCGAACGTAGCCAACCAGCCATGCTCCTGGCGGAACAACTGGCACACCAGAGGTTCGTCCGTCCCGGTCCTCTCGTACTAGGGACAGCCCCTTTCAAGTCTCCTACGCGCGCAGCGGATAGGGACCGAACTGTCTCGCGACGTTCTAAACCCAGCTCGCGTACCGCTTTAATGGGCGAACAGCCCAACCCTTGGGACCTACTCCAGCCCCAGGATGCGACGAGCCGACATCGAGGTGCCAAACCATCCCGTCGATATGGACTCTTGGGGAAGATCAGCCTGTTATCCCCGGGGTACCTTTTAGCCGTTGAGCGACGGCGCTTCCACAAGCCACCGCCGGATCACTAGTCCCAGCTTTCGCTCCTGCTCGACCCGTCGGTCTCACAGTCAAGCTCCCTTGTGCACTTACACTCAACACCTGATTACCAACCAG
>NZ_JBHSBC010000078.1:0-542 GCF_042650425.1 Streptosporangium jomthongense
ATTATCGGCGCGGAATCACTTGACCAGTGAGCTATTACGCACTCTTTCAAGGGTGGCTGCTTCTAAGCCAACCTCCTGGTTGTCACTGCGACTCCACATCCTTTCCCACTTAGCACACGCTTAGGGGCCTTAGTCGGTGATCTGGGCTGTTTCCCTCTCGACTACGGAGCTTATCCCCCGCAGTCTCACTGCCACGCTCTCACTTACCGGCATTCGGAGTTTGGCTGACGTCAGTAACCCGGTAAGGCCCATCAGCCATCCAGTGCTCTACCTCCGGCAAGAAACACGCAACGCTGCACCTAAATGCATTTCGGGGAGAACCAGCTATCACGGAGTTTGATTGGCCTTTCACCCCTAAACACAGGTCATCCCCCAGGTTTTCAACCCTGGTGGGTTCGGTCCTCCACGCAGTCTTACCCACGCTTCAACCTGCCCATGCCTAGATCACTCCGCTTCGGGTCTACAGCATGCGACTCAAACGCCCTATTCAGACTCGCTTTCGCTACGGCTCCCCCACACGGGTTAACCTCGCCACACACCAT
>NZ_JBHSBC010000079.1:0-506 GCF_042650425.1 Streptosporangium jomthongense
CGGGTCGGTGGCCTGGGCGGTGTCCCAGGAGGCGGGTAAAAACAGCCGCCAGGTCAGCGGGCAGGAGGCGGCATCGGTGACCGCGTGCACGCTGACGCCGATCTGGCAGTTGCCGATCTTTCCCAGGGTGCCTGAGTACTGGCGGGCCACTCCGGGGGAGGCGGTGCCGTCTTTGGGGAAGCCGGTGTCGTCGATCACCCAGGCGGCAGGGGTGATCGTCTGGGTGGCCCGGTGGGCCAGGCGGTGCCGTACGGCGTGAAAGTCCCAGGTGGAGGAGGTGAGGAACTGTTGCAGGCCCTGGTGATCCATGCCGAGGCGTTCGGCCATGGGTTGCATGGACTTGCGGCGGCCGTCCAAAAGCAGGCCGCGCAGGTAGGTCAGGCCCTTGGCCCGCTGATCGCAGCGGGCCAAGGGGGTGAAGATCTCAGCGGCGAACGCTTCCAGCCGCTGCCGGGTACGCGCGAGCTGTTCGGGGGTCACATCCGGAGCGAACCATCACACGGCGG
>NZ_JBHSBC010000080.1:0-888 GCF_042650425.1 Streptosporangium jomthongense
GCCCTCCGTCGTTGATGGAGTTTGTTCCTGATCAGGAGACTGACCGACCAGGAGCGTCGCGAGGCTCGTCCTGCGTCCCATTAGCTCTGCCCGTTCTTCTGCCCGTGCTCCAATGCGAGTCGGTAGAAATCTTCCCTGGCCTCCATCGCCACCCGGTTTTTCGGGTACTGCGTGACGACCAGCCCTTCAGCTGAGGCGCGGGAGTGGACCTTGTAGCGTCGGACGACGGTGTTGGACAACGGCCAGCTGTGCAGACGGACGAACTCCCGCGTTTCCTCCAAGTCCGCCTTGCCGTCGCGGGGATCCCAGTTGTTGACGACGACGAGGAAGGGGAGCTTACGCGGCTTGATGATCTTCTCGATGGTGTTAAAGGTCGGCTGAAACGCCAACGACTCCGGGACGATCGGGACAACCACATCGTCTGCGCTGTCAAGCACCGCACGCAACGCTTCCGCGGCCTTACCGTCTCCCAGCGGATCATCTCCGGAATCAGAGTCGGATAGGTCGAGCCAGCCGGGAGTATCGACCCACACGTCGGTGACGTTAGGTATGTGCCGAAGATTCGCGAGCCCCGGGATGTCGTCGTGGGCTTGAACGAAGTCGAAGGGCAGAGCGTCGCCCACTCGCTCAGACCACCAGACGGCCGACCCCTGAGGGTCGATCGAGACGGTGACGACAGGAGGGTTCTGACCGGCGATGCCACCGGAGATATCCGCGGTGACGGCGGCGAGGTTGACGGCGAGGGTGGACTTACCGACCCCGCCCTTCTGGTTGAGGAGTACATGCACTTTCGCCATGTGGCGTGACCTCTGTTCCGTGTGCTTCCCAACGTTTCTGCTGGTACTTCGGATGAGCAGTCTCACTATCCCAGAAGGACAGCCAAGAAGG
>NZ_JBHSBC010000081.1:0-941 GCF_042650425.1 Streptosporangium jomthongense
GACGGATGCCAGGGTGACGCCTGCGAGGTAGCGGCTGGCGAGCTTGTCGAAGCGGGTGGCGATGGCTCGCCACTGCTTGAGCTTGGCGAAACACCGTTCTACGAGGTTGCGGTCCTTGTAGGTGACCCTGTCGAAGGCGGGAGGGCGGCCGCCGTGGCTGCCCTTGCGCTTGCGGTTGGCGATCTGGTCCTTGCGCTCGGGGATGACCGCCTGGATGCCGCGCTGCCGCAGGTGTAGGCGGATCTTCTTGGAGGAGTAGCCCTTGTCGCCCAGCAGGCGATCGGGGCGGGTACGGGGCCGGCCGATGCGGCGGCGCAGCCGGAAGGCGGCCATGACCGCGTCGAAGGCGGTGCAGTCGGCGATGTTGCCGCCGGTCAGGTGCAGGGCGACGGGCAGGCCGCGGGTTTCGGTGATCAGGTGGAGCTTGGTGGTCAGTCCGCCGCGGGAGCGTCCGAGGGCTTGTCGTCTTTGGGACTGTTTCGCATCGATCGTCTGGCCGTCGTCCCCCTTTTTCGGGCTCCGGCGGCGTGCTGATGCGCGCGGGCGATGGTGGAATCGATGCTCACGATCAGCTCGACGGTGCCAATCGAGTCGTCCTTGACCTGCAGATCCTCCAGGATTCTGGCCCAGGTGCCGTCTTCGTCCCAGCGTTTGAACCGCTCGTAACAGGTCTGCCAGGGGCCGTAGCGCTCAGGAATGTCCCGCCAGGGCGCTCCGGTACGCAGCCGCCACAGGATCCCGTTGATGACCTCGCGGTGATCGCGCCAGGGGCGTCCCCTGCCGTCCGTCGCGGGCAGCAGGGGCTCGATCCGTTGCCAGGCCTTGTCGGTCAGTTCACCTCGTCGCACCACGAACGATCATCTAACCGCACCTGCCGTGATCATTTATCAGACATCGCCTAGTACTACAACAACATATTGTGATGGATTACCTTGATTGTA
>NZ_JBHSBC010000082.1:0-541 GCF_042650425.1 Streptosporangium jomthongense
CGGTTTGGTGGCGAAAGCGGCCGAGGCCGGGATCGCCGCCCGTGCGCAGCGTTCCCGGTCGGCCAGCCAGGACTTGGGCAGATACAACTCCCGGTCGATCAACGCCCTTCCCCGTGGTGAGGCGTAGGCGACGAACACGCCGATCTGGCAGTTCTCGATCCGGCCGGCCGTACCCGAGTACTGCCGTTGCACTCCGGCCGAACGGTCGCCCTTTTTGACGAACCCGGTCTCATCGACGATCAGCACCCCGTCGGCGTCGCCGAGTTTCTCCACCACATAGGCCCGCAGGTCGTCGCGCACCTCGTCGGCGTCCCAGGCATAGGAGTTCAGCAAGCGCTGCATGCCTTCCGGGCCGTTGTCGCCTGCCGCCTCGGCCAGCTGCCAGCCGTTCTTGCGCTCGACCGGCGCCAGCAGCCCGATCAGGTACGCCCGCGCCCGCCGCCTGGGCTCTACGCGCCCGAACCGGCCTGCTACCCGCGCGAACAGGTCATCCAAGCCTGTCATCCACGTCTGAAGATCCTCAGCGGTAACCGCACTCGAC